>NZ_JBXUGL010000019.1:0-68154 GCF_057180505.1 Chryseobacterium sp. HNCC26DJ241
TTAAATCTTATGTTGATACTAATATCATTACCAAAACGAGAGAAAATTTTGTCTAATAAATGATGAGCATCTTTACAATAACCGCATAGTGGACTGGTAACAATAGAAATTTTATGTTTACTTTGACGATTACCCAATACAATATATTCTTTCTCAAAAAATTGCTGTTCCGATTTTTGCAATGTATTTTTAAAAACCTCATAATTTCTAGAAAATCGTAATTGCTTTATATAGTCTTCTTTTATTTCTTTTCTTTCCAAGAAAACGGGCTTTATCATTTTTACTAAAAATGCCATTAATACAAACACAAAAACAAAAAGTATAATAGATTTTATAGTAATATCAAATGTGGGTTTGTATATCAACACTAAAATAAACTGCAAATAGACTATTCCTATTATGGAAAGACAAACCGGACACCACTTTTTTTCTATTTTGTATTGAAAATATATAGAATAAAAAGTCATAGGAAAAGACAATACAAAGCCTATAAACATAAAATTGAAAAATAAACTTGATAAACCTGCTACCGAAAACAACAAAATTGCTAACATTTGAGAGCTAAAAAACCAAATGCTTACATCGCTTATTTTGAAGTTTTTAAACAAAGCAGCTTTGTCAGAATTGATAATCTGCGAACAATCCGCATTTGTAATTGCTTTGCAAAATGTTTGAGATACTTTGGATTCTATACCCAATTCTGTTTTCAAAGCTTCCAAAGCAAGATAGACTCCTAAAATGGAAAATATACCAAAAAGTAAAACCAACCAAGAAGATGAAAAAAAATATATCATTCCTAATAAACCGGCAAATAATGCACACAAAAAAATAGTGTTATACGATTTTTGCTTTATTTCTGTTGTTATTTGCTCTGGTACTTCCGCAAGAAGCACTACATTTTGCCAAAACTTTTTTAATTCTTCCGGAGTATAACAAGAGGTATTCTTTTCTTCTTTGCAGCAATATTTATTATCCTTTTTTGTGATATGTGAAAGAAAAATGGAATCATCTTCTTTTCCAATTAAAGCAACAAATGAATCGGGCAATTCTTCTATTCTATCTGCGGATAAGTTTATTGCTACATTTGAAATATTAAAAAAAGTGAGTGCATCTGAAAATGCCAATAAACTTGGATAATCCGGATGTGTTTCTACCTGAAACTGAAACTCGTTTTTATCTATATCGAATTTTTGAGATTGTATATACGAATAAACTGCTTCTAAATCTTGATTAGATGCCATATATTATTAAACTATTAAAAATTGAACTTATTTTAGATTTTCTTCTAAGAACTTTTCTAATTCAGTTGGTGAAATATCTTTCTTTATAATTTTTCCTTCAGAATCTAAAAGAAATGTTGTAGGAAATTTATTGATATTGTGTTTCATGGTTTGTTCTCCGTTTTCATCAAGAAGATTCTGCCACTTTAAATTGTTTTTCTTTATTACGTTCTTCCAATTTGATATACTTTGAGTTTGATCAGTTGAAATTCCAATAATTTCGAAATTCTTACTGTATTTTTCATAAATGGATTTATAGGCAGGCATTTCCTCTATACAAGGTTTGCAATATGAAAACCAGAAATCAATAAGAGTAAATTTTTTAGAAATTTCAATTTTTGAATCTTTGATTTTGAAATTAAAAACTTTCCCTTCTGAAAATTGCTTTGAATTTTGTATTTCCTGTAATAAAACCTTTCCAGGATAAGATGCTTTAATTGTTTTTGATAAATTATTAAACGCCTTTTCATAAAACTCATTATATTGCCCTTCACGTTTCATTTTTTCTGCAATGTCCCAAAATAAAGCAATAGAATTTGGTTTTCTTTTTGAATAATCAATGATCTGTTTATTTTCTTTTATTTTTATCTGTTCCTGCTGAATATTCAAACTGTCTTCCGTTTTTTTATCAATACTTACAAAATTATTTTTTTTATACCCAATATATCGAAGGCTGTCTAATTTTCCTTTTTCAGCATTAATTACTTTCATATAATCTCGATAATCCGATATATCTTTTTTTATTTTACTGTTATTTCCGGTTTCGCTAAGTATTTTTCCTGTTTCCGAATCGAACACTATGTATTTAGAATTATTCGAAATATAAAAAACTTCAGTAGGCATAAAAGATTTACCTTCTAAATCTATTATAAAATAAAAAGGACGTGGAAAATGATCCGAATAAGGTAAAACAGTAAATCGATATTCCCCATTTTTTATTTGTACACTATCATAATTTATATGATCATGATAATAATTAATTTTAGCTTGTGGAGATAAAGTTAATATTTTTTGATATTTATTTTTGCTGTCTTTCCCTATAATATCAATTTTATTCTGACAATGCGATTTTATTGTAAATATTGAAAATAATAAAATAAAAATTCTATTGAACATGTTTAATTTTTTTAACTAAGTTATAAAAGAAAGTAAAAACTCTCTCTGTAATTGTTAATCAATGATATTTCCATTTTGTAAATAAAAAAGTATACCTATTGTTAAATAATTAAAAATAATCAGTAGGAATGGGTAATGTCTTCCACAATACTTTTCATTTCCTTTCTATAGATACCATTTTTTCAATGTTAAAAAGACTTTTATATTATACTAAATCCTTACAGATTCCAGAGCTTTAGGCAAAAATGTATTCGGGAAAACTTGGCGTGCTTCTTCGGTAAAGACAGAAAGATCTCCGTAACGATTGGAAAAATGTCCAAGAATAAGCCTTCCCACTTCTGCTTTTCTTGCAATCTGAGCAGCTTCTAATGCAGTGGAATGTCCGGTATAATCTGCCATTTCTTTTAAATCGTGAAGAAACGTGGATTCATGATACAGAACATCTACATTTTTAATAATTGGAACAATATCTTCCTTGATTCTGGTATCACTACAAAATGCATAAGAAACGGGAGGTTTCGGATCGGATGTAAGGCTTTCATTTTTTATGACAAAGCCATCACTCAATACAAAATCTTTTCCTGATTTTAAATTCTGATAATCGCAGGTTTCAATTTCCGGATATTTGGAAATTTCTGCTATATTCAGGTGTCGTTCTCTTGGTTTTTCCCTGAAAAGATAACCATTACAATATACTCTGTGATTCAAAGGGATGGTAAATACTTCTACCCTTTTATCTTCATATATTTTTTCGGAATAATCTTTATCAAGTTCATGATACACAACTTCAAAACCTTGATGAGTTTCAGTAATTTCAAAAATAGTCTCAAGCATTTTTTTTATTCCTTTCGGGCCATAGACATGAAGCGGGTTTTCTCTTCCCAAAAGTCTGAAAGAGGCTATCAATCCGGGCAAACCAAAACAGTGGTCTCCATGAAGATGTGAAATAAAAATATGATTGATTTTCGAAAAACGTACTTTTGCTTTACGAAGCTGAACTTGTGTACCTTCTCCACAGTCAATAAGAAAATAGCGTTCCTCCATTTCCAAAAATTGTGCTGTCGGTGAAGAATTAACCGTCGGAATAGCCGAATTGAAACCAAGAATAGTAAGATACGAACTCAAAATTAATCAATAATATCCGGCAAAAATAAAGAAAAAACAGTTTAAATATTCACTTTTCCAAAATCTTTCGGAAATAAAATTCATCTTAAAATATATGATTAATCTTATTCAAACCTATTTTATAGATTTTTCTTATAAAATTAATTCGCCCGATGTAAGAATTCATTATTTTTTCATGAGCTAAATCTCGTTGCTATTAATCAAACTCAGCTTATTAACTATTTATGAGCACATCACTTTTTTCTTTTGAATTAGTTCTTAGTTTTTTGAAACAATTCTTTTACTACTTTTGTGGTTAAAATGTATTTTAATTTTTTTATCATATCTTGAAATTTTTCTTAAATATCTTTTATGAAGCGACTTTCATTCATCATCATCTTTTTCCTATTGTATTCATTTTGTTCAGCACAGAAAGACTATTATTCGCAGATTGAAAAAAAATCACAATTTATAGAACTTGCCGGAAAACCACTTACAGATAAATTTACCAATCTCAAATCGGTGAAAGTAGTATTTGATTATTCTGATAAAAAATTGTATTTCTTTAATAGCAAAAAATACATTTATCATCACGATTTTTGCGAAGATGTATTAGGATATAAAAATGATTTAGGAAAATTCAATGATGAAAGCTATAATGCAACCAACAATCGGGCTTACCTTTTGGCAAACCTCAATTATTTGGAATCTTCAGATGATTGGGTGATGGAATTGGCTGCTTCCGATTTTATGAATGCAAAACTTATCAATTTTTTCTTTGCTGAAGTTAAAAAAAAGGTATACTTCAAAGACAAGTTGAAATTTTACCTCAATACACCCAGAACCATTTCATTACAAGAAAAAGGCGAACTGAAAATTCCTACCGTATATTCTGATTTTCTTTTTAAAAGAATTACGGAACAATCAATAGAAAGCGCATCTGCTGTAGGAATCCTCAAAAAATACGATCTTCTGAAAAAAGAAAATTTTTATCCGCAACCCAACGAAATTATCATTATCAATACCACTCCGGAATTTATTCCGCAGGTAAAAGGTGTAATCGTTACCGAATTGCAAACACCTTTAAGCCATTTGGTTCTTCTCGCCAAAAACCGGAATATTCCTGTTTATGTAGATACAAAAGCATGGGAAAAAGACCAACTGAATAACCTGATCGGAAAAAAAGTAGAATTTGTTACAAATGAAAATTCATATACTTTACAAGGGAGTAACAAACCTATTTCTAAAGAGATTGCAAAAGAAAAAATCATCCTTAAAAGAGATCTTTCCGTAAAAAAACTCATTGATCTGGATGGAATTTTACCTGCAAATTCCCAAAATAGCATTGGTTCTAAAGCGACCAATCTCGCTTTGCTGAAGCAGGTGGAAAAAGAGATTAAAAAATTCAAAACTCCGGAATATGCTTTTGCCATTCCTTTTTATTATTATGACCAGCATATTCGTGAAAACGGATTTCAAGAAAAAATAAATGAAATTCTTTCACTACCAAAAGATTCGGTAAAAGCAATTGATGCAAAGCTGAAAGATATTCGAAAAGCCATTAAAAAATCTAAAATAAATCCTGAACTTTTACAACTGGTACAAGAAAAACTGGAAAAACAATCGGATTTCAAAAGTTTCAAATTCCGTTCTTCTACCAATGCGGAAGATCTGGACGGTTTCAACGGAGCCGGATTGTACGATTCCAAATCAGCAAAACTGGGGGATTCTACAAAAACTGCGGAAAAGGCAATTCTGGAAGTTTGGGCAAGTTTCTGGAATGACCGTGCTTTCCACGAAAGGGAATTATTCGGAATCGACCATCTTTCCTGCGCAATGGGAATTTTGGTTCACCGTTCTTTTCCGGATGAAAAAGCGAATGGTGTTTTGGTCACCCGAAATCTTTACAGAGAAAAATACAGCGGAATTACTGTAAATGTGCAACTTGGCGAAGAATCCGTTGTAAAACCTGAACCAGGAGTTACTTGTGACGAGTTTTATTGCCATAATTTCAACGGATTAGGCGATACCATCAGTATAGATTATCGTTCTACATCAAGTCTGAATCATGATAAACCTATTCTGAATGATGAGCAAATCAAAACTTTGTTCAGACTCTCGCCGGTTTTACAGTCCAAAATAAATGCTCTCTGGAAAAAAAGAGGTATGAGCAAAAGAACAATGCCTTTAGATATAGAATTTAAAATTGTAGGTGATACCAATCAGCTTTACATAAAGCAAGCAAGAGCTTTTATGGATTAGTAAGATACTTTTAAAACCACAATATTTTCTGGAAGATTAATGGTTTTTATCTGATAATTGAAGGCTTTCATCTGCAATTTTTCTGATATGAATTTCCTTTTTTCATCCTCAGAAAACTGCATAAAATCTATAGAAGTGATGACTTCGACATTATTTTTATCACTAGTAGAAGGAGCTTTTTTCTCAAGATAATTCAGGTAAATGTATATTAGAACAATCACGAGATTAATTCCCAAAAGAAATTCCAGCCTATTGATCGGTAAAAGAATATCCAACATGGAAATTGTGATGGAAACAAACAGAAAAACAATGGTTTGCAGTGTAAAAGTATCTGTTCTGAAACGCAAAATGGAAAAAGCTGCAAACAGCCCAAAACCAATACCGATACTTATTTCGATTTTCACAAAAGCCAAACACATAAAAAACGTGCAAATGCTTATAAGACTGAGAAGCGGATGCAGTTGTATTTTCCGATTCCGATTTGTAAAATAATACATTGCAAATACAGAAATGCAAAGTATGATAAAACGTTCTATAATTTCCTGAACTTCCACAAAATGTATTTTTCCGTAAATATAAAAATTTTGCGGTTGATTTTTAAACTTATAAAGTCTAAAAAAAATATAGCAACAATTTTGTCATTCTGAGGAACGAGGATTCTTAGGAGATATTAAATTAATACAAATATAGATACTTCGACTTCGTTCTGTATGACATCTGTAATAATTGAGTTTTTTATATAACATTGTCAGTCTGAGCGAAGTCGAAGACTTAAACATATTTAACTATAATTTAAGCATTTTGAAATTCGCTGATAAAATGCAATTTCACATTCGGGAATTTTTCCTGCGTCATGTGAATCGTGAAAGAAGAATCTGCAAGAAAAACCAA
The DNA here is from genome assembly GCF_057180505.1 of Chryseobacterium sp. HNCC26DJ241. Lineage (NCBI taxonomy): Bacteria > Pseudomonadati > Bacteroidota > Flavobacteriia > Flavobacteriales > Weeksellaceae > Chryseobacterium > Chryseobacterium sp. HNCC26DJ241. The sequence goes on from NZ_JBXUGL010000019.1 coordinate 6,654, forward strand.
TTGATTATACTTATCTCTTGCTAAAAATCTCTGTTTCAAGCGTGCAAATTCTTTAAATTCTTCCGATTTTTCATCCGCTTCCACCCAACATGCTTTATGAATAGAAATGGGTTCGTAGGTACATTTTGCTCCATATTCATGCTCCAAACGATATTGGATAACTTCATACTGAAGTGCACCAACAGTTCCAATAATTTTTCTGTTGTTCATTTCAAGCGTAAATAATTGGGCAACACCTTCATCCATCAATTGATCGATTCCTTTTGCGAGTTGTTTTGCTTTCAACGGATCATCATTATTGATATAACGGAAATGTTCCGGAGAAAAACTCGGAATGCCTTTGAAGCTCAGCTTTTCTCCTGCTGTCAAAGTATCTCCAATTCTGAAATTTCCCGTATCATGCAATCCGACAATATCTCCCGGAAAACTTTCATCCACCACTTCTTTTTTGTCTGCAAAAAAAGCATTGGGTGAAGAGAATTTCATTTTTTTATTTTCTCTTACCAAAAGATAGTTTTCGTTTCTTTTAAATGTTCCGGAAACAATTTTTACGAAAGCCAATCTGTCTCTGTGCTTCGGATCCATATTGGCGTGAATCTTGAAGACAAATCCAGTAAATTGAGTTTCATCTGGTTTTACTAATCTATTATCGGCTTGCTTAGGTTGTGGTTCCGGCGCAATTTCGATAAAGGCATCCAAAAGTTCACGAACTCCAAAATTATTCAATGCTGAACCGAAAAATACAGGTTGCAGATTTCCATTTTTATAATCTTCACGATTGAATTTAGGATAAACCGATTCTACCAATTCCAGCTCTTCTCTCAAAGTTTGGGCAGCTTTTGCTCCAATCACTTCATCAATACTGGAATCGTTAATATTATTAAACGTAATGCTCTCTCCTACTTTTTGTTTTTTTTCTTCAAGAAAAAGCTGAATATTATTTTCCCAAATATTGTAAATTCCCTGAAAATCAGAACCCATTCCGATTGGTAAAGACAACGGAACTACGGACAATCCCAGTTTTTGTTCCACTTCATCCAAAAGATCGAAAGCATCTTTACCTTCCCTATCCAATTTATTGATGAAAACCAACATCGGAATATTCCTCATTCTACAAACCTGAACTAATTTTTCGGTTTGTTCTTCTACCCCTTTTGCAACATCAATCACAACAATTACAGAATCTACAGCTGTTAAAGTTCGGTACGTATCTTCAGCAAAATCTTTGTGACCCGGAGTATCCAGAATATTGATTTTATGATCTTTATAATTAAACGCCAAAACTGAAGTGGCTACCGAAATTCCTCTTTGTCGTTCAATTTCCATGAAATCGGAAGTAGCTCCTTTTTTTATTTTATTGGATTTTACAGCTCCCGCTTCCTGAATGGCACCACCAAATAAAAGAAGTTTTTCTGTAAGCGTAGTTTTTCCGGCATCAGGATGAGAAATGATCCCGAATGTTTTTCGTTTTTCTATTTCTTTGATTAAATCAGACATATTCAAAATTATGGCTGCAAAAATCGGGAATTTTAATGAAATTAAGAAATAACAATTATTTTAAATATATTTGGTCAAATTTTTAAATCACCATTGAAGTATAGATGAAAGAAAATAATAATTTACCAATCACATTATTTGGAGGTTTTGTTCTGATTTTAGGGTATATCGCAGGAAACATATTATCCGGAATTTTAGTTGCTCCTTATATTTTGTATCTCATTTTTGCAGGAGGTTCAAAAAATTTGGATTTAAAGCAAATAGAGTCTGTATTAGGAAGCGCTGGTTTTACGATGCTTTCATTTGTGGTTATATTTTCTACAGTCATATTTTTTTATGATTTTATAGTTGTAAGAAGTAAAACGAAAAAACCTATCAATTTTAATTTTTCATTGGCAGACACCAGTACTTTATTACTTATTTTTCCTATGATGTTCGGGATGATGTTTATAGGCGAGTTTATAGCATCGCAAATTCCTGTTTCAGGGGATTTTTTTGGAAAAATGTATAAAATTTTTAGTGAAATGATGGAAAGAATTACAGATGATACGGCAGCAATGTTTATAACTACGGTAATATTTGCTCCTATTTTTGAAGAAATAATTTTCCGTGGAATCATCCAAAAAGGTCTTATAAATAAAGGAATAAAACCTATTAATGCAATTTGGGCTGCGTCTATCATTTTCGGAGTAGTTCATGGAAATCCATGGCAGTTTGTGGGAGCTGTTCTTTTAGGTTTTGTAATGGGAACTGTATATCACAAAACCAATTCTTTACTCCTTTCAATGCTTTTGCATGGGTTTAATAATCTTTGTTCGGCATTGCTAATTACCTATACCAAAAGTGAAAGTTTTGCAGACGCTTTTAAGGTCTCTGAATGGGTGATTCTGGCGGTTGGAGTTGTCATTTTTTCCCTCTTTTATTATCTGTTTATGAATAAATATAGAGTTAATTATTCTGAAGCTAAAAATAATCTGTAAAAAATGGAGCTGCTCATTGCCACACACAACATACACAAAAAGGAAGAAATCCAACAGATTCTTGGAAATGATTTTTTGGTAAAATCTTTAACTGACTATGACATTCATGATGAAATAATTGAAGATGGAAAAACGTTTGAAGAAAACGCAAAAATCAAAGCAAAATATTGTTTTGAAAAAACAGGAATTCCGAGTATTGGCGATGATTCCGGATTGGTAGTGGAAGCACTAGACGGACGTCCCGGAATTTTTTCTGCACGCTATGCAGGAGATCATGATTTTGCAAAAAATATAGAAAAAGTTTTGGATGAAATGCAGAATGTAGAAAACCGAAAAGCCTATTTTATAACGGTTTTATGCTATTATGATGAGTTCGGTGCAACATTTTTTGAAGGACGGGTTTATGGAAATCTATTGACAGAAAATAAAGGAACGAAAGGTTTCGGATACGATCCTATTTTCATTCCCAAAGGTTATGAAAGAACGTTTGCCGAAATGCTTCCTGAAGAAAAAAATAAAATTAGTCACAGGAAAAAAGCAATGGATGAGCTGTTGAAGTTTCTAAAATAATTTTTATTTTCTAATTGTTTTTTTTATTTTAATCTTATATCCTCATATTTTGCTCTTTCAGTTCTCAAAGAAACCAGCCAATCAAGATACATTTCTTCGGGCATACTACGATAACCAATTTTATGAATATGAGAATACTCTTTATTCATAAGATCAAAAAGTTCTTTCGCTTTTGGATTATTTAATGCAGTTTGAATTTCTTTTGCATTCTGTTCTTTCATCATTTTCTTGAATTGCTTTGTGTGCGTCTCAGCTTGTAATAACAAAGCATTTGGTAAATATGGATATACTTGGATTGCTCTTTCTGCACATTTCAAAGCAAAACTTCCGTCATTGTCAGGAAAACTTCTATTGTATGCATTGGCTAAATCTACCAAAAGGAGTGCAAGGCTTTCTTTATTGTTCAGAGCTTTCATAAACACTCCATTCTTAATAGCATCTAAATGGATAAATCCCGAAGCCATCAACCAAGCATCAATTGGGAAAATTCCACTTGTAATTTCGGTATTATACCAACCAATAGATTTGATATTATGTTTTATATAAATATGGTTAGGAGCAAGTGCCAAATTAGCATCCACCTCCAACTCTTCTGCTAAAATTTTATAAAGATATGGCATTGAGTTGCAGTTGCCTTTTTGAGTTTTAAGTAGTTTTGAGACAAACAAATTAGATAATTCTTTATGTCCGAACACATCTTCAAAATCATAAGCAAAAGGCTTATAATTTAAAGTATCATTTCCTACAATTACGGGTGTTGCCTGACATATTACTGTATAAATTGCAGAATATTTGTTCACTTTAGCCTCATCTCTTTCTGTATAATTAAGTTTTCTGTTATTTAATAAAAGATTACAGAAATGCTTTAGAAATTTGATTTTATTGTTTAATTCTATCGTATCATATTTTCCTTGATAATAAGCATTTTCTACATTATAGACCGCCTCTTTAAAACTATACTTTTGCTTATCATTAAGCATATTATCAATTGTTTGATATGAGTCGGAATAGAAACTATTGTCTTGACTTTTGTACAAGCTAAAAAGCAATAATACCAAAGCAAAATATATTTTTCCCATTTTTTTTATTTGCTAATAAATATTCGTTAAAATAATTATAAGCCTTTTTTTTGAATTAGAATTATGTTTTTTTTAATATATTTTTACTTTTTTTAAAGTGTGTCTGAGGAACATTCCCTTTCCATAAATATCCTAGTTTCATTTTCATTATTAATATATTTACATCCTTTAAAATACATAGCATCTTTAGGTGCATCTGTCTCTTTTGATTTTGGTAAAATTTTAACATCAAATTTGCTTTTTTTAAGATTTTTTCTAAAAAAATAATTGATCTTTAAGTTTTTATTTATCGAGTTTATTTCATAAACGATTGGTACTTTCTTATATTCATAAACAAGATATTTTATATTCATTATACTATTATAAGATCTAGGGCTAATCGTAAATAAATACTCATTATCACATACTTTTGATAAAGAAATTAGTAAAAATTTATATTCAGATTTTTTCTCAATATAATAATCTAAGTTTTTATAAAAATCTGCCTGATTCGTTTGAGCTTCAAACTGAAAACTTAATATAAAGAATAATAAAAATATTATCTTCTTATTTTTTAAATTTGCCTCCATATGCATCTAAAATGGTTTCTGAATTATACAAAATTGTTGTGTTATATTCTGTTGCATAAATAAAATTTTTGGATCTTAAAAAGCGCTGAGAAGTAGATCTATCCCCTTCTTCAGTTTTTCGATAAATTTTAAATTTATAATCGTTTTCTTGTTTAGGAAAAGTGATCATTTCAAAACCACTTGGGTTTAAAGCTCCTGATAATGGTATATTTTTACTCATGAATCCTGGGTGTGAATGCCCAAATAGTGTAACATTATAGTCGTTATTGATAACTCCCAACATTCCTGATACATCACGTGGTTTGTGATCAGTACCAACAACAGTAAAATTGCTTTCTGTAAGAATTCCAAACTCATTATCAGAGTTTTTTGCAGCATAATCAAAATAATTTAATGCTGTATCCTCATTATTTCTTCCAAAATCAATATAATCAAAACCTCCTTGCGATTTTGCATTTTTAGCTATAAATCCTTTTTCACCAACTTCAACACCTCCATCATTTTCGGCTTTTAGATTTCCATTATTATCAAAGTTTTTTTCAGCATAAACAACGTCTGTTTTAGATTCAGCCATCCAAGTAAGATTTCCTAATTTATCCAATTTATATATATCTTTTGCCTCTCTACCATCAGGATCAATAAACTTTATAGGATTATTCATCGCATAATTATAAGGCGACCAATCAGAAAACTCCTCACTCAAAGGATCAGGAGAAATCCAGCGACCATGAGTATCACCAATGGGTTGTGCATCAGGGTCAGATAAGTCAATTTCTCTTAATTCTATGACGCTTCCGCTTTTTGTATCATATTTTATAGAGCCAATTACAACAATACTATCCGTATCGTGAAACTCCAAATATTTTCCTTTGCTTAATGTGGAAATTTTTGGATAAACTCCATATTTAGCAAATGGATTTCCGATAGCAATATTTTTGCGTCTCCTTTCAGCTTCTTCTGGAGTAAGCGAATCTTTAGTTTTCAAAACTTCATCCATATAGGGACGGTTTCGTTCTTCCTTAGTTAGCTTTACAGGATTTACCCATTTCTTTTCGGTTTTGGATTTCTGTTTTGTTAGAGTTTTTTTTACTTGCGCCTGTGTAAAAATTGCCAGTATTGCAAAAATTAGCAATAGAAACTTTTTCATAGTCATTTGTTTGTTCGCTAAAGTTATTTAATAATTTTTTATTTAGATAATATCTTATCTCTAATCTCATATTTTATATTTCAAATCTCACACCTCGAATCCCGAATCTCGCATCTCCCCATCTTACAATTTACTCGGATCTATCGGAATATATTTAGGCTTTTGTTTCTCCTTTTTCTTTCCTTTAGTTGCTTCCTGCTTTTCCTTTTGCTTTTGTAGCTGATATAGGTGCATTTTTTGAGTCAATGCTTCACTTTCCTGCTTGTTGCTTTCTGTTTTCAAGTTTGCAAGCCATGTTTCATAAGCAGAAGCGGGCATTTCGGCATAGCCTAACTCATCAATATGCTGCATTTGCTCAGTGCCTTGTTTAATTTGTTCTATTGCCTTTGGAAAATAATTGATCTTTTCCAAATCATTTTGATCTTTCGGATTAATGCCTAATCGTTCTAAGACAGAAAGTAATCTTGCCCTGCTTATATTTGCCTTTTCCATATTCGGAGATATTCCGTTAGGATAGAGTTCTAATGCTTTGTCAATAACCTTATTCACAAATTCGTCATAACCGAATTTATGTACATAACCTCTTGCTAAGTCAAAATAAGCCATTCCCAATAATTCTTTTTTGGAAAGATTTTCCATATAGATTTTATTTTGCAGAGCTTCGGATTTGATGTATCCCGATTCCAATAAAGAAGTATCGGTAGAAAACATTCCGTTGGTCAGTTCTATATTCCGCCACTTTCCTTCATCATCCATAAAACGGATATAGGAATGATTGGGAGCCATAGACAAATAAGCTTCTGTTCCCATAGCTTCCGCAAGCATTAGATAATATTGGGGCAAAGAATGACATTGTCCCGAACCAGTTTTCAGAAGTTTGGAAACAAACATTTTGCTCCAGTCTTTTTCTCCCATATAATCTTTAAAATCATATTCAAAGGATTTATGGGGTTTTCCTCCCAAGTTCATATCTTTAGAAAAATACTCAAAAATCATCAGGTTTTTAGAAATATTGTTCTCGGTGTCCTGTTTCCGTTCTTTCATCTTCTGCAAGAGTTGTTTTGCAGTTTTATTAATTCCTGATTTAAAATTCTTCAAATCTCCTTTGTTATCATAAAAAGCATTTTCTACAGTAAAATTAACATCGGTCAAAGAATAATTTTCAGAATCCATTGCAGATAATTTATCAAAAGCACTGTAATAAGATTGTGTTCCGGCTTTTCCTGACAGGGAGGGCAATTCATAAGACATAGCACGTCCATTTATTACCCATTCGTGAAATTTTATTTCTTCTATATCTTTATTCAGTTCTGCCTGTTGTCGGTTTTTTTCTTTTTCTTCCGCTTCCACCCGTTTAAAATCTTCCAAAACCATTCTTCTGTTTTTCTCTTCCATTTGGGATAGATTACCATCAAGATAATTATTCGGAACAGCAGGAACATTGGATCTCGGATTGCTGAAATTTTGATGGAAATAATTGCCTAGACTACTTGGATTATTAGTAGCTTGAATATTGGGTAAGTTGGGAATCTGAGCAATAACTGGAATGCTGAAAATTAATAATAAAAGAAATAAATAGTGTTTCATTTCATCAAATGTGGGGTTAAAGATAATAATTTTCTGTAAAAATAAAAAAGGTGTGAATTGACATTCACCCTTGTCTCAGGTTACTGGTATAACCCATCTAAGAAATGAAGCAAAACACACCCAATCGGGCGCATCTTACAGTCATATTTCTTTGGTTTTAATATTTCGAGTATTTGAGTTAGAAAATGACTGCTAAACACAATATGTTATTTTTTTACCTTTTGTTTTTTTTCTTATATTTTTTGTTTTTTATTATTCAGAAAATATAGCAACAATTGTATTTTGGTAGAATAATTTTTTACATTTGTTTGCGTTAATTACAAAAAAATACTAAATATGGCATCAATATCAGAAAAAGGACATGCAAAAAACATTGCAAACGCAAATCTTTTAAACACCCACATTACACAATTGGGAAATATATACAATCCCAGCAACCCAAAATTACTTTTATCCAATCTGCAAAGCATTTATACTAATGCTCGCACCCATCAGGAAGCAGTGAATGATAAGCTCGCTCCCTATTCTATTGCAGTAGGCAATCGGGAGATTCTTTTCAAGCCTCTTGGAAAAAAGGTTACAAAGCTTAGAAAAGTATACAAAGCGACTCAGGATGTTACTGAAACACAATTGGAAAATTTTATGACTATAGCCAGAAGATTAAAAGGAACTAAAAAAAATAATGAAACAGCTCCCAATCCTGAAGAAGGAGGAGAAAGCCAGACACCACATTCTACTTCACAGATGAGCTTTGATCAGCGTACCAATAATTACGGGCAGCTCATTGCATTATTAGAGAATACTCCCAACTATTCACCCAATGAAGCAGAATATCAAATTGCAAATTTATATGCAGAAAGAGAACAGATGTTACAGGCAACTCAATCCGTTGCTGATACATTCATACCGCTTAATAGCGCACGAAGTGTACGAAACGAAACCATGTATTTAGGCGAAGAAAATCTAGTGGATACTTTCAACAAAGCAAAAGATTATCTTTTCACCATTTTAGACAGCAACTCTGTACAATATAAAGCCATATCGAAAATACGATTCAAAAAAGCATAATTTTAAAAATAAGGTTCTGGCAAAATTGCCGGAACCTTATTTTTAAAATCAACAGTAGCAAAAATAGAATAGTCTCCTGCTAATCTTGAATAATCTTCCGCCGAAGTTGAATAGCCTTCCGCAAATCTTGAATAAACACCCGCTAAACTTGAATAACCTTCCGCCAATGTTGAATAGACACCCGCTAAACTTAAATAACCTTCCGCCAATGTTGAATAGACACCCGCTAAACTTGAATAACCTTCCGCCGAAGTTGAATAGACTATTGTCTAAGTAGAAAAGTAGAAAAGTAAAAACAAATAATCTCTAAAATAAAAATCCCGAAAACTTTTCGGGATTTTTACTTCTAAAGACTCAAATCTTTTTTTACTTGTTGGATTTTCGCTTCCAAATCCGGAAGTTTTTCTATAAAATCCTGTTGAGAACTGATACTATCTCTTACGGAAACGTAGAATTTAATTTTCGGCTCAGTTCCGGAAGGACGAACACAAACCTTAGTCCCGTCTTGAGTATAGAAAATCAAAACATTGGATTTTGGAATATCGTCCATTACTTTTTTCTCATTTTTTGAAACTACCAAACACGTCTGTTCTTTAAAATCCTTCACTTCTTCCACTGGAGAACCAGCAATTTCTTTTGGAGGATTAGTTCTGAAATCACTCATCATTTGGTTAATTTCTTCAGCTCCGCTTCTTCCTTTTCTTACCACATTTATTAAACCTTCATAATACATTCCGGTTTCTTTATAAATATCAATCAGATATTGATACATGGTTTTTCCGTTTGCTTTACACCAAGCTGCAATTTCACAAGCTATAAGAATAGAACCGCAAGAATCTTTATCACGAACAAAATCTCCCGTCATAAAACCAAAACTTTCTTCACCGCCGCAAATAAATTTTTCTTCACCTTCAAAATCACGGATCATTTTTCCGATCCATTTAAAACCTGTTAATCCTACTTTGCAGTCTACACCAAATTTTTCAGCAACATCAAAGAAAATATCAGAAGTTACAATTGTAGAACCAATGAATTCTTTTCCGGTAATTTTTCCCGCCTGCTTCCATTGATTCAAAATATAATAAGTAAGAATTGTATTGGTTTGGTTTCCATTCAGAAGCTGAATTTCTCCATCCAAATTTCTTACGGCAATTCCCAATCTGTCACCATCAGGATCAGTACCAATTACAATATCCGCATTGGTAATTCTGGCTAAATCTGTTGCCATTTCCAAAGCAGCAGGTTCTTCCGGATTCGGAGATTCTACGGTCGGGAAATTTCCACTTGGAATCATTTGTTCCGCCACCAAATCCAGTTTTGTGAACCCGGCTTTTTTCAGAGCTTTTGGGATTGTAGTATAGGTTGTACCATGAATAGAAGTGAAAACAATATTCAGATTATCTCTTCCTACATTCTGATATAGAGAATTTTCTATACAGGCATCAATATAAACATCATCTTGCGCTTCTCCGACCCACTCAATCAGATCATCATTTCCATTAAATTTAATATCTTCAAATTTTGTAGAATACACTTCTTTAATGATAGCTTCATCATGTGGTGGAACAATTTGCGCTCCATCATTCCAATATACTTTGTACCCGTTATATTCCGGTGGATTGTGCGAAGCTGTCAATACAATTCCAGCATTACATTTTTTGTCTCTTACTGTGAAAGAAAGTTCCGGAGTCGGTCGGTGCTCTTTGAATAACAAAACTTTAATTCCATTTGCTGTTAAAACATCGGCAACTATTTTCCCGAATTCTTTAGAATTGTTTCTTACATCATAAGCAATTGCCACTTTTATTTCTTCTCCGGAAAATTGCTGATGAAGATAATTTGCCAAACCTTGTGTTGCTTGTCCGAGTGTATATTTGTTGAGGCGGTTGGTTCCCACTCCCATTATTCCACGCATTCCACCTGTTCCGAATTCTAATTCTCTGTAAAAGGAATCTTCCAAATCGGGAGAATTGGAATCAATTAAAGTTTGAACCGTATTTCTGGTTTCTTCATCGAAAGTTTCTAAAAGCCAGAGCTTTGCTTTTTCTAATGTTGTCATATATTTTGGTTGTTTGTTGATAGTTGTTTGTTGATAGTTGTTTGTTGATGGATGTTGCGAAATTTCTAATAACTATTAACCATCAACTGACAACTAATTTATTCTAATTTTTTATTCTCCACTCTTGCTGTTTTATCTATTTTAAATGCCCGAATCGGATCATTGTAATATAAAAATTTAGCAGTGTTTCGGATATGGCCTTTCAAGGAATCTTTTACATTCACTTCTGCATAATTCCCGTTTTGGGAATCAATATTCAGATTATCAATATACCAATAGGGAGCAAGAATATTTGCCGTATCTTTTATTTTAATTTCAGCATTTTTCGTGAATCCTTTAAAATTCGCCAAACTCAAATCCTGCATTTCAACAGTAGTTTTTCTGGAATTCACTGCGCCAATAAATTTAGCATTATTTTTTAAATTCAGCTTGATATTATCTGCCCGAATTTCTCCCGAAACATTAAACTCCACAGAATCAGAAATAGAAATATCGGAAGGATTGTATTTTCCGTAAATGGTAATATTGTAAAAATCAACTCCTTTTGTTTCCCGTTTTTCGGAAATAGTTAAAATTTTATCTTTTACCTTTATTTTAAGATTGTCAAAAATATTGGGATACGTTTCCACTTCCACTCTGCTTTTCGGAGAATTTATCAGAAATACCCGGAATTTTCCATCAACAGAAATCCCGGTAAAATCCTCAACTTTTTCTTCTTTGAGTTCAATTTTTCCTTTCTGTGAGATTTTTCCGCATGAAATAAATATGAAAAATATAAAGAAATAAGAATAGATTAATTTCATTTTCTCATTTTGTTTTAAACAATTTTTTTAGATTCCTTCGGAATGACACGTATTGAGTTTAACCATTGATTTAATCAAACTATCAAATCACTTCATCAATATTATAATTCTTATGCTCTCTGTTGGTTCGGATTATCATTTCACCTAAAAATCCGGCTACAAAAAGTAAAGTTCCCAAAATCATCAATGTCAATGCGATAAAAAACCAAGGATTATTTACGATTAAATTTCCATACACTTTATAAACATATACATCAATCAATTTTGAAATTCCCAACCAAAGCGCAGAAAGAAAACCGAAAATAAACATCAATGTTCCCACTGCTCCAAAAAAATGCATTGGTCTTCCTCCAAACCTACTGATGAACCACAACGTAACCAAATCCAAAAATCCTCTTACAAATCTTTCCGTTCCGAATTTTGAACTTCCATAAGGTCTTGCCTGATGTTGCACCGGCTTTTCTGTAATTTTTCTAAAACCTGCATTGGCAGCCAAAACAGGAATGTAGCGATGCATATCTCCATAAACATCAATGGATTTTACCACTTGTTTTTTATAGGCTTTCAAACCACAATTGAAATCATGAAGCGAAACGCCCGAAACTTTTCTGGCCGCAGAATTAAAAAGTTTTGAAGGTATGTTTTTAGTCATCACATTATCAAAACGTTTCTTTTTCCATCCGGAAACAATATCGTAATTTTCGTTTTTTACCATATCATAAAGTTCCGGAATTTCTTCGGGAAAATCCTGTAAATCAGCATCCATCGTAATTACCACATCACCATTTGCTCTTTCAAAAGCGGCGTGCAAAGCCTGAGATTTTCCATAATTTCTGGAAAATCTAATTCCACGGATTTGCGGATGCTGAACTTTTAAATTTTCAATAATTGCCCAGGAAAGATCAGTACTTCCGTCATCTACAAACCACACTTCATAAGTATAGTTATTTTTTTTGCAGATTGCATCAATTCGGGAAAAAAGTTCTTCAAGGGATTCTTCTTCATTCAGAAGAGGTATGATGATGGAAAGATTCATTAATCAATTTCAAATTTTATAACACAAAGATAAACGGAATTATTCAAATTTTCATCTTGCTCTTTTGCTTCTGAAAAAGGCTCCGAAAAAAAGCGAAATCGCCACATAAAAAATCAGTATCGCTGCAAAATATCCCGCAAAATGGCTGAATGTAAGCATATCTTTATCCTTTACTTTTTCGGGAGCAAAGCTTTGCAATCTTTCCTTGTATTTTTTTTCGAGTTCATCAAGGTCTTCTTTATTTTTCAGAATGCTTTTGGCTTTGTTGTATTCGGTATTCAATTCCGATTTTTGCCTTTCAACATATTGATAATTCAATAGATCTTTTGCATCTCTGTCTACAAAATTCAGAAAGGCGAAAATGCTTGACATTGATAAAAATCCTCCTACAAACATCGGAACAAATGCTCTTCCAAACGCTTCTCTAAAATTGATAGAACCATTATTTTTCCAATAAGAATACACGGAATAAAAAGCAGTTCCGCAATATAAAACAGGAAGCAGAAAAGCATTAATTTTAATAGATGTATCAAAAAAATGGATTCCTGAGAAAAAATAATAGACAATAAAAAAAATTATCATCGTGATAATGAAGAGGATAACTCCAAGAGCTAAAGGATTTTTATTCATATATGAATTTTGATTTTCAAATTTTATAAAATTATGTATCTTTGCAGCGGCAAGTCCTAAACAACCAGCTCCTGAAAATCCTCCAGGGTGGGAACGCAGCAAAGGTAATCGGTTGTAGCGGTGTGATTTAGGTAGCTTGCCATTTTTTATTTAATTGAATAAAGAGATTAAGCTGATTTTTTGAAAGTTACTTAATCTCTTTGTTTTTAGTTTATATTTCAAATTCTTCTCCTAATTTTGGTAACGTAAAATCAATATTTCTCTCCTGAAATCTCGCTTTTGCTTCATCGTGATTAATCTTAATTGGTGGAAAAGTATCAAAATGACATCCGATTACTTTTTTTGTCTTTAAAAGTTCTGCTGCTGCAAAACTTGCTTTTCTTGCACACATGGTATAATGCGAACCTACCGGTAAAATAGCCAAATTAATTTCACCAAAAAGCTGATTGAAATATGCCATGTCTGCCATTACTCCGGTATCTCCTGCCAAATACACATTTTTTCCCTGAAATCTGAAAATATATCCGGAAGGTTCACCTCCATAACTTCCATCCGGAAATGAGCTGGTATGAGAAGCCGGAACCATAGAAATTTTCATATCATCAAATTTCGCAGAACCTCCGAAATTAATATCTATTGAATTGGAATGCGCGAAATATCCGCAGATTTCCGGCTGACCAATTACCGCTGCATCAGGATGTTTTTCCAGAACTTCTTTTACGTCTGCAATGTGATCTCCGTGTGCATGAGTAATCAATACATAATCTATTTTCTGAGCCTCAATTTCAAAACCTGATTGAGCTTTTTGATAATTATAAAACGGATCTGAAAGAATGTTTTTTCCGTTGTAGGTGAACAAAAAACAATTCTGTCCTAAAAATTTTATTTTCATATTTTTTACTTTTTTATAAATTTTATCATTACTGGAAGATGTCTTCCTTCAATTTTTGTAGGTTTCATTTCTACAGTTTCAAATCCAGATTTTTTGTAAAAGTTTTCGGCATTCGGATCAGCATCAAGAGTTACTTTCTCTATATCAAATTCCTTTATTCTTTCAAAAAAATCATTCATTAATAGAGTTCCAAATCCTTTTCCCATATATTCAGGAAGAATAAATAAATCTTCTAAATGCATATTTTTAGCTTCCAAAATAAAGGCATAAAAACCTATAATATCGTTTTCACCATTTTGTAAATGAAAAACTTGGTTTTTCGAAATAAACTTTGGTGTTATGGTTAAATCTTCATTCCACAGATTCATTAATTCTTCATAATATCCCCAAATTTTTTTTGATTTTTTGGCTATATCCGTAAGTATCAAATGGTGTTCTGGTAAAGATTTTACTATTTTCAAATTTACTTATTTATAATCAATTTCTAATTTTTCGCTCCAATTGAGATTTTCGGGCAAATTTTTATTGCTGAATTCAATATGAATTACTCTCCTTCTCTTTTCATTAATTGTTCTGTTAGAAGCATGAAAAGTTAAAGGACTCATGAGCATGATTCCTCCCGAATTTACATTACAAATAAATTGTTCTGCATAATCCAGATTGATTTCTTCTACTCTTTTTACTCCATTTTTATGGGATTTTGGAATTACTTTCAATGCTCCGTTTTCCAGAGTAGTATCATCTAAATGAATTCTTACAGTAAAATTATTCTCAAGGATTTCAACAGGTGGCTGTACTGCAAATTGCTGATTTTTAGTAGTCCAATTGATAAAATGCTCCGATTCGATTTTTTTATCTACGGAAATGGTAAGATCCTGATGAAAGGAAACAAACCAGTTAGAATCTTTAGGTTTATCAAAATAGATGGATTTGGTGATAAAGTAATCTTCACCAAACATTTTAATAATCAATTCTTTGAGATTATCATTGAAGATGTGAGGAATAATTTCCGGTAATTCTTTATGAAACTGACGAATTGCAAATAAATCCTTTGTTATCCTGAAACTTTTGCCTTCCTTATTTTTACGGTCTATAACCTTGATAATTTCGTGAATTTCTTCCTTAGAATAAATATCATTAATAACAGCATAACCGTTATCAGCAAAGAATTTTTTTTCTGTAATAAAATCTGTCTGCATTTATTTAAAAAAATTCAATCCGAAAGCCAGCAAAACAGCCATTATTAAAGTCATAATTCCGACCTGCTTTAAAAATGGGTCTAATTCTTTCGGTTCTTTTACAGATAATATTTTCCGGCGAAGCCTTGTCATCGGGAAAAGCAAAACCATTACGATAAATGCATAATATTTTCCATTCTGAAAAAACTGGTTGATCCCTAAAAATATCAGAATTAAAATCAAAGGCAATTGCAGAAGAAACATTTCGTACAACATCGCATTTCTAAATCCTAAACGTAAAGCCAACGTTTTCTTTCCAGATAATCTGTCGCTTTCAATATCACGCATGTTGTTTAAATTCAGAACAGCGGCACTCATCATTCCGACAGCAGCAGCAGGAAGAAGAATATCCCAATCAAAACTTTTTGTAAATAAAAAATAGCTACCTCCCACAGAAACCAATCCGAAAAAAATAAAAACCATAATATCTCCCAAACCAAGATAGCCATACGGTTTTTTACCGACTGTATAACCAATTGCAGCCAAAATACATGCAATTCCCAATCCTATGAAGATCCAAAATTCTTTGGTATAATTTGGGAAAAAGGCCTTATACAAAAGAACAACAGTAGCAACCAACGAAAGAATGGAAAATAAGATAACCGCATTTCTCATTTGTTTTGCACTGATTTTTCCGGAAGCAACGGCTCTTGCTTCTGCTTCATTGCTTCTCAAAGCATCCGTTCCTTTTACACCATCTCCGTAATCATTCGCAAAATTGGAAAGAATCTGATAAAGAAGAGTCACCAATAATGCTAATGCAAAAATTTTCCAATCCCAAAATCCGTCTTCGGAATCGAGTCTCCATTTGGCAATGAAAGAACCCATAATAATTCCACTGATGGAAAGCGGAAGTGTGCGCAAACGTGCAGCTTGTATCCAATCAATCATTTTTCTGTTTTTTTAGTTTTAGTAGATAGATTCTCCATTTAAATTGGTGGTAAGTAATTCGCTCATATAATCGAAAAAAGGACGCATTGCCAAAAATGTAGCCATCACTTCTTTCTGAAAATCAGGAGAAAAAACCTCTTTATCCGAAAAATTTCTCATTACTACATATTGCTTTTTCCTAATCAAATCAATGGCAGGATGATTTTTGTCAAAACCTTTTGGAGCTGTTTTTACACCGTCTCCTTTAAGTTCTCCAAAATATTTTATGAAAGTTTTGTCTGATGTAATTTTTCTGATTTCGGTGGCATCTATTTCAAATTCCTTGCGAATGCGAAGCAAATCTTCATTATTTGGCCCCCAAAAACCACCCCCTACAAAACTTTTATCAGGTTCTAAATGAATATAATAACCGCCTCGCAATAATGGTTTTGTTCTGGAAAATCCTGCTCCGAAATTAGTTTTATACGGTGTTTTATCTTTTGAAAAACGAACATCATTATAAATTCTGAAAACATGAATTCTTCCTAAACTATCATGGTTTTGAAGTTCAGAATAAATCTGATCAAAAAAAATTTTGTTTTCTTTTACAATTGAATCGTATTCCGATTTATGTTCCGAAAACCAAATACGGTTGTTGTTATTTTTTATTTGTTTCAGAAATTCAAATTTTCTTTTCATTATAATGTCGATTTTTGACATAATCAGTGGCTTTCAGTTTGCAAAAAAATGCCAACTAAAAACCGATAACTCACAACTATTTTTATGAAATCCACTGATTTTCTCCAAAGTCCGGCTTTCTTTTTTCCAAAAATGCATTTCTGCCTTCTTTAGCTTCATCCGTCATGTATGCAAGACGTGTTGCTTCTCCTGCAAAAACTTGTTGCCCAACCATTCCGTCGTCTGTAAGATTCATGGCAAATTTCAGCATTCTGATAGAAGTCGGAGATTTTGCCAAAATTTCCTGAGCCCATTCATAAGCTGTGTCTTCCAATTCTTCATGAGGAATTACTGCATTTACCATTCCCATATCCGCAGCTTCTTGCGCAGAATAATTTCTTCCCAAAAAGAAAATTTCACGGGCTTTTTTCTGTCCCACCATTTTTGCTAAATATGCAGAACCATAACCTCCATCAAAACTGGTAACATCGGCATCTGTTTGCTTAAAAATAGCGTGTTCTTTACTTGCCAAAGTAAGATCACAAACTACATGCAAAGAATGTCCGCCTCCAACTGCCCATCCGTTTACAACAGCGATTACAGCTTTCGGCATGAAACGAATCAATCGCTGAACTTCCAAAATATTTAAACGATGTCTTCCATCGTCTCCCACATAACCTTGATGTCCACGAGCTTTCTGATCTCCACCACTGCAAAATGCGTGACCACCATCTTTCGGACTTGGACCTTCTCCTGTCAATAAAACAACTCCAATACTGGAATCTTCATAAGCATCATAAAAAGCATCGTACAATTCAGAAGTGGTCTTCGGGCGGAAAGCATTTCGCACTTCCGGTCTGTTAAAGGCAATTCTTGCCACTCCGTTACATTTTTTATAGGTAATATCTTCGTATTCTTTTACTGTTTTCCAGTCTGCCATTTTTTAGAATTTTTGGTGCGTAAAGATAGGGAAATTTTGTCTGAAAACCGAAGCAGAGAAGACTGTAAAAGTATTCAATCTTTCTTTGTAGAAAATATTTTTAAAAGAATAAATATCAATAAAAATATTGGTACAATCGGAAGTAACAGATAAAACAATAGATTTTCTTTTGCAAAACCTTTTAGAACTCCAAAAAAATCTTTTAGAATTGTTTTAGGATCGTTTAAAAAGATATATAAAATCCATATAATTCCGCAAATGAAAATTAACGGAACTAAAATCTGTACTATTTTTTCCTCCATTAAAAAAACTATTCGGTTTTCTTATTAATCAACAAATAAACAGGAAGTCCCAATAAAACCAGAATAAGTCCCGGCCAAGTGTATTGAGGTTTGTAAATAATCAGTAAAGTGCAAAACGCAGCTCCTATTAATAAATACAAAATCGGCGTAATAGGATATAGCCATGTTTTATAAGGTCTCTCAATTTCAGGTTTTTTAAATCTTAAATAAATAACTCCGAAAACGGTAATCATGTAAAAAAGTACAATCACAAAAGAAATCATATCCAAAAGATTTCCGTATTGTCCGCTCAAGCAAAGTACAGAAGCCCAAATTCCCTGCATCCAAAGAGATTTTTCAGGAACTCCGTTTTTGTTGTTTTCAATAGCTGCTTTGAAAAACATTCCATCTTTTGCCATCGTTTGGAAAACTCTTGCACCTGCCAAAATAAGTCCGTTATTACAACCAAAAGTCGAAACCATCACTAAAATTGCAATAATGGTAGTTCCGAAACTTCCGAAAATATTTTGCGAAGCAGCAACCGCTACTCTATCGTTTTCAGCAAAGGCAATCGCATTTCGATCTAATGCATTGAGGTATACGAAATTGACCAAAAGATAAAGAACCATCACCAACGAAGTCCCTATAATCATGGAACGAACGACATTTTTCTTAGGATTTTCGATTTCTCCGGAAACGAATGTCACATTTTCCCAAGCTACACTGGAAAATACCGAACCTACCATTGCTGCTGCAATTCCGCCAAGCAAAGTCATTCCGCTAATAGATTTCCAACCTCTTTTAAGAAAATTTCCACTATCATCTTTTTCTAAATTATTAAAGGAATCATATCCAAAGCTGAAATTCTGATCCCAAAAAGAATTTTTAACTAATATAAATCCCAGAATAATAATTCCCAAAATTGCTGCTACTTTGGAAACCGTAAAAACATCCTGAACAATTTTTCCACTCTGGATTCCTTTAGTATTGATATATGTAAGAACCAAAATAATAACTATGGAAAGAATCTGAATCCATGTAATTTTAAATTCTCCACTTTGGAAAATCGGTGCTGCATCATTGAGAGCCGGAACAAGATACGCCGTAAATTTTCCGAAAGCCATTGCTACTGCTGCAATTGTTCCGGTTTGAATTACGGTAAACAAACCCCATCCGTAAAGAAAACCCGTCATTTTTCCAAAAATTTCCTTCATATAGGTATATTGTCCTCCTGCTTTGGGAAACATGGCGGAAAGTTCACCATACGAAATTGCAGCCGCAACCGTCATAATTCCTGTAATAATCCATACTACAACCAGCCAAAATCCTGAACCGAGATTCCGCATCATATCGGAGCTTACAATAAAAATTCCGCTTCCGATCATAGAACCCATCACCAACATGATTGCATCCCAAAGTTTAAGTTTTTTCTCCATAGTTTACATCGTTTATCCTAAAAATCAAATATAAAAATTTTTGTTTCACGAACTGGTTTTATTTTTCAAAATGCTTCGATAAACTAAACATATTAAATTGATTTGAAATCGGCAGAAAATAGCCAATATTATTTAACGCAAAGTATTACTTTTCAAACCGTTATATTGTAAGGCGCTTTGCTTAGCGAAGTTCGCAAGGCAAAAATCAAAGATTTTTATTTCAAAACTAACTCTTTATTTATTTTTTCAAAAAAAAATATTCAAACAGCTCATTTTCAATAAAATAATATCCATTTTACGTTAAACAGAAACAAAAGAAATATTAAAAACGGAAGAATTTCAAAAGGATAAAAAAGATAGGAAACATTTTAAATTTTTATCTGCTATTTTTTTGAAGAACTTAAAAAATCATAAATCTTTTGCATCTTTTGTGGTTAATAAAATTTACTTATTTTTGAGGAAAATATTGAAAATGAAAAAATTTCTTTTTGCTTTAGCTATTGGTACATCGACTATTCTTTTTGCACAGGAAGGTGAAAAATCAACCGTTTCTCCACCTTCAGGAAATGCAGCAATTGGCGAAATTTATGGAGCAGGCGTTTCGGCTTCTTCTGAGAAAAAGGCTATTTCTCCTGAAGAACTGGAAAAAAAGCTGAAAAAATCTAAAAAATTGAAAAATGTTGCAGTAAAGGGAAAAGTGACCGATGTTTGCGAAAAAAAAGGATGTTGGCTGACTGTACAAACAGAGGATAATGATACATTTTTTGTAAAAATGAAAGATTATGCCTTCTTTGTTCCTACTGCTTTGAAAGGAAAAAATGTAGTTTTACAAGGCAATGCAGAATTTAAAACCACTTCCGTAGACGAACAAAAACATTACGCTGAAGATGCAAAAAAATCTGCCGAAGAAATTGCTGCCATCACAAAACCTGCGGAAGAAATTAGGTTTATGGCTTCCGGAATAAAAGTGGTGAATTAGAAGATTTTTTATAAAAATATTAAGCGGAACTGAGGTTTCGCTTTTTTAGTTTTATATTTTTGTATTTAAGATTATTAACAGTATCATTTATAGAATATAAGTATTATTATTAATACGTTTTTAATAAAGAGGAAAGCTGAAGATTGTTAAAAAATAGCATTATAAAAATTAAATGAGTATTATAATTTTATTAGTTATTGCTGTAGCTCTATTTTTATTTAGAAAAATAAGTTTTGAAATAAAGCGCAAAAAACGCCGCAACTATTATCGAAATGTTTATCTTAAATCGGAAGCATGGCAACGTAAACGTTATGTTGTTTTAAGGAGAGATAACTGGCTTTGCGTTTATTGTGGAGCAAAAGCTACGCAAGTTCATCATAAAAGATATGCTAAATATAATATTGGAAAAGAGCCAATAGAATGGTTGGTTTCAGTTTGTCGTTCTTGTCACGAAAAGCAACATAGATAAAACTTTTGATTAAAACTCAATTTCACACAATCTCAAAATCTACTTCCGCATCCAGTTTAGGAAATTTTCTTTCGCATTTAAAGAATTTTCCGGTGCAGTCTATTTCTTTCCAGCCTTTCTTTTTTCCACAGTCTCCAACTTCTACAACAATCGGGACAAATGAAATTTCTTCGTCTCCGTCTTTTATTTCTTCTTTGTACTGAACAGCAATATCCAGAACACAGTGAAAATCGGTGTTCAGCTTTACATTTCTGTAAATAATATCGTAATGATCTTCCTTATTTTCCGGAATTTCCAGATATTTTTCCCAATTTTTAGTAGAACCTCTCAATTGTGCAATTGCCTTTAAACCTTCGTACAAAGCAATCGTATAAAATTTTCGTGTTCCTTCTCTTTTATAATCTTCAGGAAAATGACCACCTTCATACAAAATCGTTGGAATTCCCATTTTTGTAAAATTATCGCCGGTTGATGTTGGATAATATTCGTCGTTGTATCTCGCAATCTGATTGGGAATCATGCTTTTCATATTTTCCACAATTTGCGAAATTACAGCCATTGCTTTTTTTCTTGTTTCGGTGATTTCACGTTCAGCATTTTCAGCAGGAGCTAAAAAGGAAAGTGTAGCAGGATGAATTCCGTCTGTACTGAACAGCGTTCTTTGCTCATGCAGATTCAGCCCATAATCGTAATGATTCGTTTTTGCCAAATTTTTTAAAATCGGAAATTCTTTGCTGGATTCTTTCAAAAAATCTCTGTTTAGATCTATATCCAAAGCATTTCGTCTTGTCCATTTTTCGGAACCGTCCGGATTGAGCATAAAAACAAAATCCAGTGTTATTGCATCAAATATACCATTTTCAAGTTCGGAATAATTTTTAAAAGTTTCAAGCAGATCCAGCATTGCATGTGTAGAATTACTTTCGTTTCCATGCATTTGCGACCAAGCCAAAACTTTTATTGCACCGTTTCCAAATGTTGCCTTATAAATAGGTTTCCCCAAATACGAAGTTCCGATCTCAGAAATAGAATCGCTGAGATTGTCTTGTAGATAAAAAAATAATTTTTCAGGGGAAATATAGCGATTTGGGAAATCAGGGTTTTTACAATAAATAAATTCTGAAGGCATTCTAATTCAATTTACAATTTTCAAATTTATTTTATTTTTCTATCATTTCCAATTTTCACATTTGTAAATTATCTAAACAAGTCAAATTGTCAGTTTGTCTGTTGATAAAAATGTGGATTGCATTATTTTTAAATAGTATTTGTAAAGTATTAAATATCATATATTTATAAATTTTATATGAAGTATTTTATCAATATAACTTTAAGTGCTAAAACAATCAATTTTTCCCATTTGAAGGAAAAAATATTAAACAGGAAAATAATAAGAATAAGTGTTTATAAAGCATATATTTACATTTGTATATTTTTGGAAATTTGATATTTTCAGTATCTTTGAGCAATCACTATTTTATGTCACAAGAAGCTTTATACTTAATTGGATTTTTAATTTTTATAGGACTCGTACTGGCTTTAGATCTTGGTATTTTAGGGCAAAAAAAGGAAACAGTATCCCTGAAACAAGCCGGAATTATGAGCTTCATTTTCGTTTCTCTGGCAATTGGTTTCTACTTCCTCCTACTCTTCTACGGAAATTATATCCATGATATCGACAGTATGCAAAAATTGGAAACTATCATCCAAAAGCATCATCATCCTGTCAAAATAATTCCCGGAAATCTGGAACGCAGTATTGAACTCTATAATCGAAATCTTTCTGTAGAGTTTTTCACAGGTTATCTTATAGAATATGCACTTTCTGTAGATAATATCTTTGTGATTCTTTTGATTTTTACCTCCTTCAATGTTGCAAAAAACAACTATCACCGAGTATTATTTTGGGGAATTATCGGTGCAATTGCAATGCGCTTCATCTTCATATTTTTAGGAGCTGTACTTATCAATAAATTCGATTGGATCCTTTATATTTTCGGAGCATTTCTTATTTATTCGGGTATAAAGATGTATCTGGATAGAAATAATGAAGATAAAATCGATACTCACGAACATCCTGTCGTAAAATTTGCCAACAAGTATTTTAAGGTTCATAATCACTTTATAAAAGAAAAATTTTGGGTAAAAATCGACGGAATTTGGAAAATGACCCCTTTGTTCCTTGTACTGATTATCGTCGAATTTACCGACCTTATTTTTGCTGTAGACAGTATCCCCGCAATATTCTCCGTAACTAAAGATCCTTACATCGTTTTCTTTTCTAATATTTTTGCAATTATGGGTCTGCGTTCCATGTTCTTTTTATTGGCTGGAGTTGTGGATAAGTTACGTTACCTGAAAATCGGACTTGCAGCATTACTTATATTTATAGGTGTTAAAATGCTGTTTCACATTTATTTAGAGAAAATAGGATTTAAGACTACGCATTCCTTGATTATCATTGTAGTGATCTTAGCAACAAGCATTATTGCATCGCTACTCAATCCTGAAAAGAAAAAAGAAAGGAAACTGCATTACGATCCAGATAAAGACCAACATTTAAGGCACTAATTTCACAAAATTTATTCGCTAAAAAATTAAAAATCAATGTATTATGTATTAATTTTATTTTTGTAAACTAATGAATTCCCTGTTGTTTACATTTGTGTTTTATTTTTGGCAATTTTAATATTACATTTGTAATTTGTAAAAATTTACAATTGTGATGAATCTTAACGAAAGAATTTCAAAAATTATAGAATATTCCAACCTTACTTCTTCGGAATTTGCGGATGAGGTAGATGTGCAACGCTCTTCTATTTCGCACATTACTTCTGGGCGTAACAAACCTTCACTGGATTTTTTGATAAAAGTAAAAGATCGGTTTCCGGAATTGGAATGGAACTGGCTGATAAAAGGCGAAGGCGAAATGTTGATAAAAGAGCAAGAAGAACCTGAGGAAACAGAAAAAGCAAAAAATATTTTTCCAGACCTTTTTGCAATGGTCGATGATGATAATTTTGGAATTACAGAAAGAGAAGATAAAGTACAAAAAGAAATTCCCCGAGAATCCTTTAAAACTGAACCAACTCCCGATTCAAAAAAAATAAGCGATTCTCAGCGATTAGATGTTCAGGAAAATTTTAAAAATATTCAAAGTACTGAAAATCAAAGTAATAAAATAAAACGCATCGTCCTTTTATTTGAAAACGGAACTTTTGAAAGTTTTGAGCCATAATTTTAGGCTAAACCTGTTCCTATTGATTATTCAAATTATTCAGTAATTGAGCTGGGTTCTTATTTTAATAAAGATCGATTTTTTATATTTTTGCCGAAAAACAGGCTATGATCTTTGGAGGAACAAGAAGAACCGAAATTTTACGAAAATATATTCAGGATATCTATTGCAAATATTGTGATGAAAACACCGAACATATTTTAATAATCTATTGCAAAGCATTCGTTTTCGGAATTTTCTATCCTTTAAAATGGTGGGCTTCCGATAAAGAAAGCTATATTAAGTGTCAGAAATGCAGAAGAGAAACCTTTGTGTCTACTGAAGAAAAAATCCCACAAAAAGTTCTAAATTATCACAACGAAACTAAAATTCCTTTCCGATTCAAAGTTCCGAGTTTTACGCTCATTGGTTCTCTGATCTTGATTGGAAGTCTTTTCTTGTTTGGCGTCTTTTCTGTAATTATTGAGGCTTTAACTCCTATCAATGCAAAGCTAAGAGGAAAATGGCAGGATGAATATCAAGTCTATCAAATGTATATTTATCCGGACAAAAAATTTACTGTAGTAGGACATGATACTATCGTTTTTGGAAAATATACGCAAAACGGTAATTTCATTGATTTTCCATTTATCGGAAAAGAAAATCAATTTAATAAGTTCCAAATCAATCCGATTGTTTTGAAAGACAGCGCCGATGATCGTTTTTCATTTAAGAAAATACGAAAAATTAAAGATTTTGATGATGTTTACAAAAATGAAAATAATCTTTGGCGAAACAAATCTTTAACTCCGGAAACTAATGAACAAATTCGTAGAAAAGTAGTCGGCTATCTTGAATTTGAGAAAAATAAATTTGAAAAAGCTGTAGAAAACGATATTGATTTTGTGGAAAGTGATCCTAATGCTGCTGTTGTTTTTGCCATGAACGGAATTCAGGTAAATTATTACTCCGAAAAAAAATGGAGATATCTTTTTAATAATGATGAAAGCTGGGGAAAAGCGAACGAAATTCTCCATTCGGAATTTCCGCCAGACGGAACTATAGACAAAGAAGAAGAAAACGTTTTCAAAAGAAATGCAGATTTTTTAAAGACTTACATTCAAAGAGTTAAGTCTTCAGATTTAAAATTCCTTGAAAATTTTAAATAAAATTGGGAGTTTAATCTATTATCATTTCCGGAATTTCTCCTTCTATAATAAGCTCAGCTTCAGTAGCTTTTATAATATCTTCGACCGAAATTCCGGGAGCACGCTCTAAAAGTTTGAAACCTTTTGGTGTAATTTCCAAAACAGCTAATTCCGTAACGACTTTTTTCACGCAGTTCACACCTGTTAAAGGGAGAGTACATTTTTTCAAAATTTTGGATTCTCCTGCTTTGTTTACATGCATCATTGCTACAATAATATTTTCGGCAGAAGCTACCAAATCCATTGCACCACCCATTCCTTTCACCATTTTTCCGGGAATTTTCCAGTTGGCTATGTCTCCATTTTCAGAAACTTCCATAGCTCCAAGAATTGTTAAGTCTACTTTTTTGCTTCGTATCATTCCAAAACTGAAAGCAGAATCGAAAAAAGAACCTCCCGGCAAAATCGTAATAGTCTGCTTTCCAGCATTGATGATATCTGCATCTTCTTCTCCTTCATAAGGAAAAGGGCCCATCCCAAGAACACCATTTTCACTTTGAAATTCTACATTTAGATTTTTGGGAACATAATTCGCCACCAAAGTCGGAATCCCGATTCCGAGATTTACATAATATCCGTCTTTTACTTCTTTTGAAATTCTTTTTGCAATCTGTTCTTTTGTGAGCATAGCATAATCTTATTGAGCCAATATAATTAATTTTTCAGAAATATGAAATACTTTTTGTTTTTAACATATAATAAAACATGGATGGAAGATTTGTTGTAAATTTGCGAGCTTCAAAATCATCAAATGAAAACGTTATTACATTACTTAAAACCATACCGTTGGCTCATCATTGTTTCTTTATTATTAGCTGCTGTAAATCAGGTATTTTCATTATTTGCTCCTGCCATTACAGGAAATATACTGGACAATTTGGTTACACATCCCAATTTTTTTGACAAAGAAAAACTCCTTCCGAGAAATTTAAACGATTATCTTTACGGAAATGGCTTATATCACGGCGTCTTATATTTTTTAGGATTATTGATTGGTACCGCAATGATAAGCCGGATTGCAAAAGCATTTCAGGATTATATCGTGAATGTCATAATCCAAAAATTTGGAGCTCAGATTTTTACGGACGGTTTAAAACATTCCATGAGATTGCCTTTTCAGGAATTTGAAGATCAAAGAAGTGGCGAAACACTTTCTATTTTAACTAAAGTACGGGAAGATTCTGTAAAATTCATCAATAATTTCATCAATGTATTTTTCGGAATTTTGGTAAGCATTATTTTCGTTTCTGTATATGCTATTCGTTTGCATTGGTCTATTATGCCGGTGTATGTAGTTGGGATTGTTCTTATTGCAGTAGTCACTAATTTATTGAGTAAAAGGATAAAGATCATTCAGAAAAATATTGTAAAAGAAACTACCAGTTTAGCCGGAAGTACTACTGAAAGTCTTAGAAACATAGAAATAGTAAAAAGTTTAGGCTTAACAAATCAGGAAGTAGAACGTCTGAACAACAATACTTATAAGATACTTGGTTTGGAGCTTAGAAAAGTAAAAAGCATCCGTTCTTTGAGCTTTGTACAAGGAACTTTGGTGAATTTTTTACAACAGACCATCACTTTTACTTTGCTATTGCTTATTTTTAAAAATATTGTAACTCCGGGACAATATTTGTCGTTAATGTTTTATGGTTTCTTTATTTTCGGGCCTATGCAGGAAATCGGGAATATCATTATCTCTTATCGTGAAGCACAAGCATCATTGAATAACTTCGATTATTTGATGAAAAAATCTGTAGAACCTAAACCTCAGAATCCTAAACAAATTGGAGAAATTGAAGAATTAGAATTCCAAAATGTATCTTTTCAGCATCAATCAGCTCATTATAAAGCCCTTAATTCTATTTCTTTTGATGTAAAAAGTGGTGAAACCATAGCTTTCGTAGGACCAAGCGGATCCGGAAAAAGTACGTTGGTAAAATTATTAGTAGGATTGTATCGTCCACAAGAAGGAGCAATTTTTTATAATTCCATCAACGGAAAAGAGTTTGATTTTGATGAATTGAGAAATCAGATTGGTTTTGTAACGCAAGACACCCAACTTTTTGCAGGTACCATAAAAGAAAATCTACTTTTTGTAAATCCTTTTGCCACTGAAGAAGATCTTCAATTAGCCCTAAAAAAAGCAAGTTGTACAGCGCTTTTACAACGTGCCGAAAACGGAATAGAAACCATCATTGGAGAAGGCGGACTAAAATTAAGTGGAGGTGAAAAACAAAGAATTGCTATTGCAAGAGCACTTTTAAGAAAACCGCACCTTCTTATTTTTGATGAAGCTACTTCTGCTTTAGACAGTATTACAGAAGAAGAAATTACGACCACAATTAAGGAAATTTCTGAAGAAAAAGAACAAATTACCGTGTTAATTGCACACCGATTAAGCACGATAATGCATGCAGATAGAATTTTCGTATTGGAGCGTGGTCAAATTGTGGAAACCGGTTCGCACGAAAATCTTCTTAATGAAAAAGGATTGTACTATGCAATGTGGAGACAGCAAATTGGGGAAAGAAAATTTGTAACGGCTTAAAAACTTTTAAATAGTTTAAAATTACGGCGATTGCCTAAAGGCAATCGCCGTAATTTTATCAGATAATATTTTCAGAATTTTTTTACTCTCTTTTCCTTACCGTTCTTTGCTCTATTCTTTTTTCAAATTTTTCTCCCTGAAAAATACGTTGAACCATTATTCCCGGAATATGGATTTCGTTTGGGTCTAATTCTCCCGTTTCTACAAGTTCTTCCACTTCGGCAATGGTAATTTTTCCTGCTCCTGCCATTGGAAAATTAAAATTTCTGGCTGATCCTTTAAAAATCAAATTCCCTGAATAATCACCTTTCCATGCTTTTACAATGGAAAATTCTGCTTTAAAAGCGTGTTCTAAAATATGGGGTTTTCCATCAAATTCTTTAATTTCTTTTCCTTCAGCTACTTCTGTTCCGAAACCTGCCGGTGTATAAAATGCAGGAATTCCGGCTTGTGCAGCACGGCTTCTTTCTGCCAATGTTCCTTGCGGAATGAGTTCTACTTCCAGTTCACCGGAAAGCATTTGTCTTTCAAATTCTGCATTTTCACCAACATAGGAAGAAATCATCTTTTTTATTTGTCTTTTGTGCAGCAACAATCCAAGCCCGAAATCATCAACTCCTGCATTGTTGGAAATACAAGTCAAATCTTTTACATCACTTTCTACCAAAGCATTTATAGAATTTTCCGGGATTCCGCAAAGTCCGAAACCACCCAACATTAGCGTCATTCCATCTTTGATTCCTTCGATGGCTTCTTTTGCATTTTTTACTCTTTTATCGATCATATTTTTATTTATTTTTATATACAACCCATTGAATTATTAGTATCATACCGAAAATTATAAAAAATAAATACATGAGATTCTGCCCAATTGTATTATTCGGAATATCAGTTGAACTATACAATATCACACCAAATCGATACGGTTTTTTTTCCATGTTTCCAAAAATTATTGAAATCCATCCAACGAGAGAAAAAATAATTCCGTAGAAAATGTAATATTTTTTATTCGTTACAAAACTGGGGATATATCCTCCTGTAAATGCATAAGGATTATTGGCATTTTTTTGCAAAAATTCATATTCCTGAAGAATTTCTTCATTTATCTCTACATCATCTTCGTCCAGCTTCAGGTCTTCTATAAGAGATTGTATTTTGGATTGATCAATTTTTAATCCTGATATTGTTAAATCATCATAATTAGTGGAATGTTCTATACCTTTTTCCTTTAAACAGGCAGACGCATATTCTAAATTAGAGATAAATTTAAATTGTTTAATAACTTCCATTACTAAATGGTTTTCAATATTAAAACTTTGTTATAACATATTTTTGATATTTAGTAAAGATATTAATCCTTAACATATATTGCAACTATTATTTTAATCCATATTAAAATTTTGCTTTTATAATTCAGTATTAAGCAACAGTTTATATTTTAATAAACACCCAATTAAATTTTTTTATGAATATCGAAAATTTCGAGTTTTATATCTAATTTGTTTGGCATATTTAAAACTAATTTTGTACATTTGCAGCCTGTTAATCAACCTCTGACGAAAGACGTGAACGTTGTTTAGCTTTGAACTTATTTTTATATAAACTAATGGATTTAGTAAAGTACGTACAAGACAAGTACATCACAAAAAAAGAATTCCCTGAATTTAAAGCAGGAGACACGATTACAGTGTATTACGAAATTAAGGAAGGTAACAAAACAAGAACTCAGTTCTTCAAAGGTGTTGTTATCCAATTAAGAGGAACCGGAGCTACTAAAACTTTCACAATCAGAAAAATGAGTGGAGATGTAGGTGTAGAAAGAGTATTCCCAATCAATTTACCAGCGCTTCAAAAAATAGAAGTAGACAGAAGAGGTAAAGTAAGAAGAGCAAGAATCTATTATTTCAGAGATCTTAGAGGTAAGAAAGCGAGAATTAAAGATGCTGCTTTCAAAAAATAAGAAAGAACATTTCAGTTATATACAGATTGCGGTTCAAACAAAGTTTGAACCGCAATTTATTTTTGCAATGCTCCAATGCATTCTTCCCTAATTTTCCAAAATTCATTCAATGAATAAGGAATTTCCGAATTGTTTTCTAAGTATTTTTCAAGAAAATTTTTATGATATTGAATTTTGAAATCTATAATCTGATTGGGCTGAATTTCAATTTCTTCAAATAAATCATCTTCAAAATCTTTTGGTGAAGAGTTTTTTCGTGTAAAATCCAACCTTTCATTATTTAATTTCAGATAATTGTGAGCTTCCGGCATTTCTTTTAGGTTGTAGTTTTCCAAAACATTTCTAATTTTTGGAGTGTTTGAAGCATTCATTCGGAAAATGCCCAACATCAATTTAATTTCCGGATGATTGTTTTCTTCTGCAATAGCTTTAAGAAAGGCGTGTTTGGTACTACAAGTCCCTCCATTATCATCCACAATGCAAAGTATATTGTTTTTATCTGCATTTCTTTTATAGGGTAGATTTTTTGTCCATAATGAAATTTCAGAAAAATCGGAAAAGCCTTTATTTTTTGCAAATATAGAAATCGGTTTTTCAGAAAAAATGGAAAAATTAAATTTCATATTTAATACCAATTTTATTCTTTTGATAGGATTTTATCCTATCTTTTATTAAATCGCCACTTCGTGGCTGTCAGTTATAGAAAAACCCTTTCATTTGAAAGGGCATTATTTATTAAGGCTTAAAGCATTTTGAGATTATTCACTTCCAATTCGGTGAGAATTCTCCAATGTCCCCTTTTAATATTTTTCTTCGTGAGTCCGGCAAACATTACTCTGTCCAACGTATCCACTTCATATCCTAATTTTTGGAAAATCCTTCTGATTACTCTATTCCAGCCAATATGTATCTCAACTCCTACTTCATTTTTTGGTTTTCCTTCAATATAGGAAATACTATCTACTTTTGCTACACCTTCATCTAATCTTATTCCCTCTACAATGGTCTGCATATCGTCCGTAGAAAGCTTACGATCCAAAACTACATGATAGATTTTTTTCACATCAAATGAAGGATGCGTCAGTTTTTTGGTAAGATGTCCATCATTAGTCAAAAGAATAACACCAGTTGTGGAACGATCCAGTCTACCTACAGGAAAAAGCCTGTAAGGAGAAGCATTCGCAACTAAATCCATCACAGTTTTTCTGGCTTTCTCATCTTTAGTAGTAGAAATATAGCCTTTTGGCTTGTTCAGCAAAACATAAACTGGCTTTTCCGGAGATACATTTTGCCCATCGAAAACTACTTTATCTGCTTTCTGAACCTGATAACCCATTTCTGTTATCACTTTTCCGTTTACTTCTACTAATCCTTGCTTGATAAGCTCATCTGCTTCTCTCCTGCTGCAAATTCCCGCATTGGCAAGGTATTTATTTAGACGAATAGTATCTTTCTGTATCTCTTTTTCTATTTTTTCAAAACGTCTTTTTTGTACGAAAGATCTGGCTTTATCTTCATTCTTGTCGTCAAATTTTTTGAAAGGCTTTTTACCTGTGCTCAGATTTCCCTTTTCATATTTCTTTCTCGCATCGAAGGTTTTGCCTTTGTTTCCCGAACCCTGAAAATTATCAGAATTTCCCGGCTTGGAAATTCTTGGCCTTTTTGGTCTTCCGGAATTGTTTTCATTATTCATTTTTACTTTAAATTTTTGCAAAAGTACGATTTTATTATGCAATGTACTTAAAAAGTTTCCAGAATTAGAATTTAGCAAAAATTCCGTTTAATAACATAGACAAAATCCCAATGAAAATCCAAATTCTAAGAATATTTACAGCAAAAAAATTAGAATTCTTAAAAGTATTGGTTGTAAGATGTATTGTCAAAACAATAATGAAAAGACTTGCTGCAAAATAATAGCCATTTATACTTCGCAATCCTTTCTCATTAATAAGCAACATGGATATACTATACAAAATAATTTGAAGGATCACCAATACTAATTTTGAAATATTACTTCCAAAAAAATTGGGAATTGTAGTATAACCAAAAACTTTATCTGCATTTTTGGTAAGTGTATCTTTCAGTATATCAATAATTAATAAAATCAAAAACAAGAAAATCGCCATAAAGAAAATTTTCACTGAAAACGTTCTGTAATACACCAACATTCCAAAAAATGGATATAAAGTAAGAGCAACAAATGTGAGATTATTAAGAATCAGAATTTTAGACAATTTATGGCTATAAAACCACATTACAAACTGGTAAATCAAAAGATAAATAAAAACCCGATAAGAAATCATCCAGGAAATCCCAAGAGAAACCAAATTCAATGAAAGATAAGCGTAAAGAAAATATTTCTGTTTTAGGAAACTTTGAATTTTACTGCGAAAAGGTTTAGTGATTTTGTCTTTTTCCCGATCATAAAACTGATTGATGATTCCGCCCGCAAGAATGCTTAAAAGTGTACAAAAAATAATCCCATGAACTTTAAAATCAAAAACAAAATTTCGCAAACTTTCCTCCTGATTGAAAAGGAAAAAAGTGGAAACATATAATGCAAAAGCTAAAATAATAACAACAAAAACCCGAGCTCCCAAAAGGAAACCGACTAGTTGTGACAGTCTGTATAATATTGATTTGTACCCGGAATTTTGAGATCGGAAATTTTCTTTTGCAGAATCCATTTCCTATCTGTTTTAAAATCTGTAAATCACTTCTTTATTGAAACCTTCCAACATTTTTTCTGCTTTGGAATAATCTTTCGTGAAGCCTAAAATATAACCTCCACCTCCGCTTCCGCAAAGTTTAAGATAATATGCATTGGTATCAAGACCTTTTTTCCATGCATTGAAAAGATTTTCAGGAATCATTGGACTAAAATGTTCATAAGCCCAAACTGAAAGTTTTTTTAGATTTTTGAAAAAAGGATTCATGTCTTTTTTCAAAAAAGCATCAATACAAGCATTATTATATCGAATAAATTCTTCTTTCAGAGTTTTGCGGAAACCTTCCGTTTTCATCTTTTCGAAAAAAATCTGCACCATTGGACCAGTTTCACCTACTGCACCGGAATCAATAAGGAAAATTGCTCCTTTTCCTTCTTCACTCTTCGGAATGGAAACACGGTCTACATTCTCTTTATTTTCAATAAGAATTGGCAGATTCATATAACAGATTAATGGATCAATTCCTGAACTTTTTCCATGAAAATAACTTTCTAAAAGCCCAAAAACCTTTTTCAGATTTTTCAATTCTTCTTTGGAAATGCTATTCGGTGAATATTTTTTTAAAGAATATTTTTCAAAAATTGCAGCAACCAAAGCTCCGGAACTTCCTACTCCATATCCTTGCGGAATATTGGAATCAAAGAAAAGTCCTTTTTTAAGATCATTCTTAAGCTCAGAGATATCAATACGAAAATCTACCGGCAATTCAAGATCAGAAAGATAATCCGAATATTTTTGTAAATGAAAATTTGATTTCTTTTCAAAATCGGAACTAAGATCAGAAAATTTCAACGTCCCTTTATAAAAACTATACGGTAAAGTCAATCCTTGGGAATCTTCAATAATCCCATATTCTCCGAAAAGAAGAATTTTTGCATAGAATAAAGGGTTTTTCATCCAGTTATCTGTTTTGTTTTGCAAAGTTACAAAAATTTATTTGATTGACTTTCAGCAAATTTTAAACCAATACTAAATTTGAATCAACTATTTTTTACCGTCCAAAATTTTGGAATTCACAAAACGAATTAAAATTAATCCTATTGCAAAAAATATTGACATGGATAAAGCCGAAAATCTCATATTATGATATTTCTCAATCATGGTAGAAAAAATGAATGTTCCTAAAATAATTGCCAACTTTTCCAATACATCATAAAAACTGAAAAATGTAGTATTATCCATAGAATCTTCCGGCAAAAGTTTGGAATATGTAGAACGAGACATTGCCTGCAAACCACCCATCACCAAACCTACAATAGCAGCAACACCGTAAAACTGATATTCTACATTAGGATTTTCTTTATTAAGATAATACGCTGATAGACAAGCTACAATCCACAAAATTACAGTAATGGAAATCACATTTTTATTCCCTATTTTTTTGGAAAGCCACGAGAAAAATAATGCTCCGATGATCGCTTCAATCTGAATCACCAATAATGTCAAAATCAATTTATCCTGAGCCAGATTGATCTCGCTTTTACCAAATAATGTTGCCATCAGG
Source organism: Chryseobacterium sp. HNCC26DJ241 (assembly GCF_057180505.1). NCBI lineage: Bacteria > Pseudomonadati > Bacteroidota > Flavobacteriia > Flavobacteriales > Weeksellaceae > Chryseobacterium > Chryseobacterium sp. HNCC26DJ241. The sequence continues at coordinate 40,628 of NZ_JBXUGL010000019.1, forward strand.
AAAATAGTTTGCATACCTACACTATAAAAGAAAAAAGCGGAAAGAAAAAATTTAAGATTACGATTTTCAAAAAGTTTATTTCCTACTTTGAAGAGTTCTTTAAAACTTTCCTTGCCTACATCAAGATAGAAACTGATATTGTCTTTAAAAACTTCCCAAATACCACCCTGATTTTCGTGATTTTTGAAAATATTTTTGTAATTTAAAAGAACTAAATCTTTTGGTAATTTGTCTTTTACATTTCCAAATTGTGGAAGATGTTTAAATGTATATTGAGAAAAACCAAACCACCAAGCTCCTGTTAAAAGGAAACTTATTCTGGTATATATTTTAGCTTGTTCCGGAGTTTTTGCAAAAACCTGAATAAGTACCAAACAAATAATTACTAAAATTACAGAACCTATATATCCATACACATATCCTTTTGCAGAAAGCGCATCCTGCTTGTCCGGAGTTGCAATATCTGGTAAAAAGGAATTGTAAAATACCAAACTTCCCCAGAAACCAACACTCGCTGTAATACTGAACAAAATCCCAAGAAAAACATTTTCCATTCCTGTAAACATCGCCAATCCCATACAAGAAGTAGCTCCTAAATAACAGAAAAATTGTAAAAAAGATTTTTTATTTCCAATAGTATCAGCTAATGAAGATAAAAAAGGCGACAGAAATACCACTATTAAAAAAGAAATGGTGAGTGAAAATCCATAAATAGCATCTGGTTGATATTCTTTTCCGAAAATACTGATGAGATTGCGGACAGGAACATCAATCCATTGTCCTGTTTCTTTTACATATTCCTTTTTTTCATAAGCTGTAGTAATAATGGAATAATAAATAGGAAATATTGTTGAAGTTATTACAAGAGAATAAACGGAATTCGCCCAATCATAGAAAGCCCATGCTTTCATAATTTTCGGATCATTCTTGATATTCTGGTTTGGCAGGTTTTCGTTTTCTGACATTCGTTTGAAAATTAATTAGACAAAAATAAAAAAACCATTAAGATAATGATTAAAAAATCATTTTTTCTTAATGGTTTTATTTAGATTCAAAAAAAATCTTATTGCAGATTCTCAATTACAATCGCTGTTGCACCGCCACCTCCATTACAAATGGCTGCGGCTCCATATTTTCCGTTGTTTTGTTTCAGAACATTGATAAGTGTTACAATAATTCTGGAACCGGAACTTCCAAGTGGATGTCCTAATGAAACGGCACCTCCATTCACATTTACTTTTGTAGCATCCAATCCTAAAATTTTGTTATTTGCTAAACCGACCACAGAAAACGCTTCATTAAATTCAAAAAAATCGATATCAGAAATTTCTAAATTTGCCTTTTTCAAAGCGATAGGCAAGGCTTTGGAAGGAGATGTTGTAAAATCTATCGGATCTTGTGCTGCATCTGCATAAGAAACGATTTTTGCCAAAGGTTTTACTCCTAATTCTTCCATTTTTTCTTTAGACATCAAAATCAATGCAGAAGCTCCGTCATTTAAAGTGGAAGCATTGGCTGCGGTTACCGTTCCGTTTTCTTTTTGGAAAACTGTTGGCAAAGTGGAAATTTTATCGAAATTTACATTCTTATATTCTTCATCTTCGGCAAAAATAATTGGCTCTCCTTTTCTTTGCGGAATTTCCACTGGAACTACTTCTTCCTTAAATTTTCCTTCACTCCAGGCTTTTGCAGAACGTTTGTAAGATTCTATTGCAAAATTATCCTGATCTTCTCTGGAAATATCGTAATCTTTCGCACACTTTTCTGCACAAACTCCCATGTGAACTTTATTGTAAACATCGGTGAGACCATCTAGTAACATTCCGTCCTGCATTTTTACATCTCCTAATTTTGCAGAAACTCTTGCATTGTAATAATGCGGAACCATCGACATATTTTCCATCCCACCTGCAACAATAACGTCAATATCTCCGGCTTTTATTGCTTGTGCTCCCATTGTTACAGCTTTCATCCCGGAAGCGCAAACTTTATTAATAGCTGTTGAAGAAATTTCTTTTGCTAATCCTGCTCCTAAAGCAACCTGACGAGCCGGAGCTTGTCCTTCTCCTGCTTGCAAAACATTTCCCATATAGATTTCCTGAACCTGATTCGGATCAAGATTGATTTTTGATAATGCACCTTTTACAGCAATTTCTCCCAATTTTGGAGCCGGAATTGCAGATAAACTTCCCATAAAACTTCCCATCGGAGTTCTGGCTGCTGATACAATGAATACTTCTTTCATGTTTAGATATTTATTATTTTTTTGTCACGTGTAACCTTTCGGTTTCTTTTTAATTTTAGTAGTATTTTTATATTTTAAGAATTATTTTTCTTTGCTAAAAGCATCACAACTGCTCCGGAAAATTCTAATAACCAACCCCAACTTAGTTTTACGATTCCGGCTGCAAATTCTTTCCAAGATTTGAATGGAAGAAAATTGAAAAAATCCAAAGATTTGAATTTTACCGCAATAATGGTAAATACAAAAAGCAAAAGCAATAGTATGGACGAAAACTTTACCAAAACCTGCTTGTCTGTAAGTATACCCAATAAAGCGAGAAAGCTAAAAATCCAACAAATGATGGCAAGATAATGGTCTACATCAAAATAGTTCCAGTTTCCAACTAAAGGAATATGTACTAAAGGCAAAAAACTTCCTGCCACTACCAAAATAAACCCGAATAATTGAATGTTTTTCATATATATTTTGGGAAAGTACAAAAAAAAACACACTTTCAAAAGTGTGTTTTAAATTATTATAAGTAATTGATTTTATGAATTTTACAATTTAAATTAAAAATATGAATTCTTATTAAAATTCCTTTTTTATTAAGCAATGGACACCATTTTCAGATATCATATAAAATTTTAATGAGAAACTCCTGCAACATCTTCAGGATTGTGCTTGTGCTTAAAGAAAAGGGCAAATAAAATCGCAATTATTAGAGCATATCCAGCAAAATAAAGCCAGATTTCATGCCACATTTTGTCTCCGTTTGCATGAGTAAAATATTTCTGAATAAGCCACCCGCTTACTAAACTTCCCATCATTGCACCAAAGCCATTAGTCATCATCATAAATAGACCTTGTGCAGAAGATCTAATCTTAAAATCAGTAGTCGTTTCTACAAACAAAGATCCTGAAATATTGAAAAAATCGAAAGCCATTCCATAAACAATACAAGACAAAATAATTAATGCCAATCCAAAACCTTCCGGAACCCCATAAGCAAAAAATGCAAAACGAACCACCCAAGCAAACATAGAAATAAGCATTACTTTTTTAATTCCAAATTTCTTTAAAAAGAAAGGAATTGCAAGGATAAATAATGTCTCTGAAATCTGTGAAATCGACATAATGATGGTAGAATATTTTACTACAAAACTATCCTTATACAATGGATCTTTTTCAAAATCTGAAAGAAAAGTATCTCCATACATATTGGTTAATTGCAATGCAGCACCCAAAAACATTGAGAATATAAAAAACAATGCCATTTTTCCGTTTCCAAACAATGAAAGCGAATTCAATCCAAGTTTTTCTAAAATAGTTGCATTTTTAGGAATTGAATTTTGTGGTGGACATTTTGGTAGAGTAAAAGAATAAATCCCCAAAAGAATAGCAAAAAGAGCTGCAATATAAAATTGGTTTTCAGAAGCCTTATTCCCAGAAAGATTGGTAGTCCACATTGCTACGATAAAACCTACAGTTCCCCAAACTCTGATCGGTGGAAAAACTTTTACCACATCATAATTATTGTTCTTTAAGATATAATATGCAATGGAATTAGATAACGAAATAGTAGGCATATAAAAAAACATAGCTACAAGCATTACCCAAAAAAACTGATTAGGATCATTTACCTGTGGTAGAAAAAACAAAACAACTCCATAGAGAATATGCAAAATTCCGTACAATTTTTCAGCATTGATCCATCTGTCTGCTATAATTCCTGTAAGTGCAGGCATAATAATGGAAGATATTCCCAAGGTAGAAAATACTGCTCCAAATTCTGCACCTCCCCATTGTTTGTTTCCAAACCAATAAACTCCAATAGTAATAAGCCAAGCTCCCCAAACAAAAAACTGAAGAAAACTCAGTATTGTTAAACGTAGTTTTAAATTCATATAGTTTTTGATTTTTTTAATCTATCTTCTTTTTTCTTCTCTTTATTTCCTCCTGAATTTCCAGAGCAGAATCAAAATCTTCGTCTCTTACCGCTTCTTCTAATAATTGTTGCAATTCTTCCATGGAAGTATGCTGCAAATCGCTTTCTGGGCCGCCTCCTTCTGTCAATGAACTTTCCTGTTTTGGTGTTTCTTCCAAATCAAGAAGAATACCGGCATCATTCAGAACTTGTTGAGTAGTGAAAATAGGCGCATCAAAACGCACTGCCATTGCTACTGCATCAGAAGTTCTTGCATCCAGAATCAGCTCTTCTCCGTTAGCTTTATTTTTAAAATTTAAGTTAGAAAAAAATACTCCATCTACAATCTGATAGATAATGACAGACTCCAGATTATAGTTAGTTGAAGTTACAAATTTTGTGAATAAATCATGTGTCAAAGGACGTGGAGGATGTATATCTTTTTCTAAACCTAATGAAATAGACTGAGCCTCGAAATTTCCTATTACTACCGGAAGTTTTATATTGGTTTCTTCTTCTTCCAGCAATAATGCATAAGCGCCAGATTGGGTTTGGCTATATGAAATACCGCGTATTACTAATCTTTTATAATCCATACACAAATATAAAATTTTCCTTAAAATAAAAGGAATTTGTTTGAAGGTTTTATTCTCTACTGATTATCAAATTTTTATCGTCATTTTGCAGCCCGGCTTGAGCGGAGCTCTTTTTGTGAAGAGGAACGATGAGCAAAAAAGCGGGAGCGGAAGACGGATTAAGCTGCCCAAATAAAAAATCCGGAACTTAATAATTCCGGATTCTATTATATTAAAAAAATCAATGATTTTTCAAAGCTTTAATTTTCTCTGTAAGAGCCGGAATAATCTGGAAAGCGTCTCCTACTACTCCATAATCTGCGGATTTGAAGAAAGGTGCTTCCGCATCATTATTAATCACGACAATTGTTTTTGAAGAATTGACTCCTGCCAAATGCTGAATAGCTCCCGAAATTCCTACTGCAATATAAAGATTTGGAGAAATTGCTTTTCCGGTTTGTCCAACGTGTTCAGTGTGAGGTCTCCATCCAATATCCGAAACCGGTTTGGAACAAGCGGTTGCCGCTCCCAAAACATTGGCCAAATTTTCAATCATTCCCCAATTTTCAGGCCCTTTCATTCCTCTTCCTGCTGATACTACGATTTCTGCTTCTTTCAGGTCTAATTTTCCTGAACTTTGCTCATGAGAAAGAACTTTGGTATCATCATTAGCTACAGATAGATTTTTAACTTCTTCCGAACCTGAAACTCCATTTTCCTTCACACCGAAAGCGTTTTGGGAAACAGTTACGATCACACCATTTCCTTCTGCTTTTGCATGCATGAATCCTTTTCCTGAGAAGGCTTTTCTTTTCACCTGAAACGGAGAAAGACTTTCCGGAGCTGCCAAAGCATTGGTGATTAAGGAATAATTTTTCATTACTGCCAACATTGGAGCTATTGAAGATGCATCTGTAGTATGAGGAAAAACAATAGTATTTCCATTTGCAACTTCACTGATAGCCTGAGCAAATGCTTTTGCTGAGAAACTTTTAAGACCTTCGTCTTTAATATTGATGACATTGGATGCTCCATATTTATACAATAAATCTGAAGAATCGGTTGGATTTACAGAAATTGCAGTTACTGAATCTTCTGATTGATCTGCAATAGCTTTAGCATAAGAAACCGCTTCAAAAGCTGCTTTTTTGTAAACTCCGTTTATATTTTCTGCGTATACGAATACTGCCATTTTTTTTAATTTAAAGATTAAAAAATTTAATTATTAAAATATTAGATAACTTTTGCTTCTTCGTGAAGTAGTCTTACTAACTCATCCAGATTATCTGCTGAAACAATTTTGACAGCTGCTCTTGGCGGAACACTATCAAAGGAAACTCCCTGAACTTTCACTTCTGTAGAAACGGGCTCTACAACCTGAAGAGGTTTTGTTCTTGCAGACATAATTCCTCTCATATTAGGAATAATCAGCTCTTTTTCGTCTACTAAACCTTTTTGACCGGCAATTACAGCAGGAAGATTTACAGAAATGGTTTCTTTTCCACCTTCAATTTCACGAACAACTTTAGCTTCGGAACCTTCTACTTCTAAACCTACGGAAGCATTCACGAAAGGTTTCGCTAAAAGTTGCGCTACCATTCCCGGAACTGAACCACCGTTGTAATCAATAGATTCTTTTCCGCAAAGAATTAAATCGTATCCTCCGTTTTGTGCAACATTTGCAATTTCTTTTGCCGTAGAAAAGCTGTCTTTTGGTTCTACATTTACTCTTACTGCATCATTTGCACCAATTGCCAATGCTTTTCTGATTACGGGTTCGGTTTCTACACCACCAACATTTACAACGGTTACAGTTGCTCCTTTGGATTCCTGCAATTTAATCGCTTTTGTAAGTGCAAATTCGTCAAGAGGATTGATAACCCACTGAATTCCGTTTTTGTCGAATGCAGATTTGTCTGCTGTAAAGTTAATTTTAGAAGTAGTATCCGGAACACTACTGATACAAACTAATATTTTCATTGTGAGAAATATGTTATTTAATTTTCGTAAAGATAAAAATTAAAATATTATGCATGCATAACATTTTTGAAAATTTATTATTTAAAGCATTGAAATATACAAAAACTATTTATTATTCGGTCTTGAAGGGCGAATCTCAATTTTACTCGGCAATGCACGAGGATTCATATTCAGAATATCAAGAATTAAATTCCCCAAATCTTCTGGCTGTATCTTCCAATCGTCTTTTTCCGAAGGAACATTATTATTAAAATATGTAGAAACCGAACCGGGCATTATAGTAGAAACTTTAATATTATATTTCCTTAAATCCATCATTGCAGCTTGGGTAAAACCAACTACACCAAATTTTGAAGCATTATAACCGGAACCGTACTCAAAAAAGTTAGTTCCTGCTAAACTTGAGATCGTAACATAATATCCCTCTGATTTTTTCAATTCTTCTACAGATGCTTTTAAGGTATAAAAACAACCGGTAAGATTGGTTTCTATCATGGCATTCCATTCTTCAAAAGAAAGCTCATCAACAGATTTGAAAATCCCTAATCCGGCATTGGCAATCACAATATCCAAACTTCCGAATTTTTCTAAAATTTTAGAAACTGCATTTTTCTCATCTTCCGGATTTCTGACATCGGAACGTACCCCAAAAACTTCTTCTGAAATTTTTCCAAGTTCCAAGACTGCTGCGTCCACATCTTCTTGTTTTCTGCCACTGATGGCAACTTTGTAATCATTTTTAAGCAAAACTTCTGCTATCCCGAAACCAATTCCTTTGGTTCCTCCTGTAATATATACAACTTTATTTTTCATATTTATAAAGATAAAAAAACGCCTCAAAAGAGGCGCTATATGATTCTAAAATATTGTTAAATTATTTTTTTATGAATTTTAAAGTTTGGATTCCTTTATCAGTTTCAATAGAAATCAAGTAAAGTCCTTTAGAAAGATTTCTTACATCTATAGCATCTGATGGTTTAAATGAACCTAATTTTCTACCTTGCATATCTTTAATCTCGATAGATTTCACTTTATCTGATGTTGAAATCTTAATTATATCCGATACCGGATTAGGGCTAATTTTTAATATGCTTTTATTAACGTCACTTGTCGCAAATGATGGTGCTAAAACTGTAACTACAGCTGTTTCTTCATAAGCGTTATTATCTACATCAAAGTAAGAAATAGTATAATTCACTGTTTGATCTGTAGCTGTATTATTCGTTAAACTTCCAGAAATAGGGAAAGCTGGTGAAGTTACTGAGCTATCAGCATCTCCGGCATTTGCAGTTCCTGTAACATTCGTTGTATTGTCTCTTGACCAAGTACCAATATAGCCATTATAATAAGATATTTTTCCATAAAATCCTCTTGCAACATTATCAGTACTAAATAAGTCATTACCACGAACTCTGTGCGTCACTGTAAGTGTACCATCAGTAATTGGAGCTCCTGTAGTAGCGCTAGTTCTGTATGCAAGTTTGAACCCTGATGTTGCAGAAGAATTGTTGCATACGATATACATGCCAACAGATTGTCCTGCTGCTAAAACAAATTCATTAGCATCTAAATAAGTTGTAAGCAAATATCCCGAATTCATAGTTGTGGCAGGAAAATTAAATGTAGGGTTTGCCAACATTGTCCAAGCAGCAGAATTTGTATAATTTCCTACTGCAGTACTTGCAGTGGTAGTTTTATAAATTGTAAAAGCTGTTGAAGTAGTTGTTGTAGTTGTACTTGCTGCATAAGAAGCAAAATCTAATGCAGTAACCCTTAAAGGCGATGTTCCGGAATTGGTAATATCAAAAAAAATTCCATTATTAGCAACTCCAAGATAAGTTCCCGCTCCTCCCGTAATAGCATCTAATTTTGTATAACTTTCAGCAATAGCAGGAGTAGATGTAATAGCAGTAATAGCTGAACCTGAGGAAATAGTCTGGCTTAGAGGTGTAATAATAACTGCACTTGGACTTTTAGCATTGTGATTAGCATTTGTTATAAATCCCGGTTTTCCAGCGGATAATTCTTTTAAATTAGTATTTGCAATTTCTCTTTCAGTTTGTGCAAAAAATAAATTTGACAAACTTAAGACTCCAATAAATAAAAGTTTTTTCATTTAATAAATTTTTAATTTTAAGGCTAAATTATCAATTATATTATAACTACAAAAAGATATTCTAAACTTTAACATTACTATTTATACAATTCCGGTTCGATACGGTTGTTGTTTTTTGCTAAACCTTCTTTAGTTCTTTTTTCTATTTCGCGATATATTTCATTAGGATCTGAGAATTCTTTGCCATCATTATTTCTTACTTTGAAAACCATTCTGTTTCCATCTCCATTGTTTTTCATCATCATTTCCCTGATATTTTTTGCAGGATCATTCACATATTCTTTCCATAGTTTTTGAAATTGCTTTTCCGAGATTTCAATTTCTTTTTTATTAAATCCAATTGATATTGTATTTGCAGGCAATTCAACATCCTTATCTTCAACAGGTTGAAATTTTTTGTTACCAACAAGTGTCATGATATGAGAAGCCGTACTGTCTTCTATTTTTACGATCAATCCGGGCAAACCATAAAACTTATACGGTCCATCCTGAATTGGAATTTCGGTTGTGAACCAAGCTGTCCATTCTCTTCCGCCAAAACTGGTAGTTGCTTTTTGGGTGTTGTATTCTCCAATTTTTTCTTTATCGGGTAGAATTTTCCATTCCGGTTTAGAGTCTTCTGCAACTTTATATTGATCCATACTAATGCTTGTATAAAGAAAAGTTTTATAATCCGGATAAGATTTAGTCACTTTATCAGAGATACTTCCAATATCCTTCTTTTTTTTGATGCTAATATTTCCTGTACCGGATTTTATTTGCTTTTCTAAATCGGCTTTTTCAATAGAATCTGCAACAAATGTAGTATGGCTGTAGTATGTTGAACCATTTTTATCCACATCCAAAAACATCATTTCCGTTTTTACATCTGCTCTATCTTCAGAATTGGGAATGAATTTGTAATTGTAAAAAAATCTTTGATTTTGGGCAAAAATCACAATACCTGATAAAGCTAAAATGAAGGCAATAATCTTTTTCATTTTCTATTTTTTTTTAATTAAAAGTTAGTTCGATTTTATTATTATTTTTTTTGATTTTTTCTTTAATATCTTTTTCTCTTTCTCTCATAAATTTTTCATTTTCTGCACTTTTCTCCTTCATTACGACTGAAACACCACCCATAGAAATTTGTTTCATTCCTTTGGTTGGGTCATTTTCATAATCATTTACCACCTTTTCGTACTGTTTGGGAGTGACTGCTATTTCATTAATTTTAAAAACATCATTCTCAATTACTTGTTCTCCTATTTTTGAAATTCCTTTCAGTTCATAGATATGAGATTTAGTTTGGTCGCCAATTTTCACAATAATTCCTGGCAAACCGCAAAATTTATAAGGACCATCCTGAATAGGAATTTCTGTAGCGAACCAAGCTATCCAATGTCTGCCTGCAAAATCCGTTTCTGCTTTTTGAACATTCCAGTTTCCAATTTTTGATTTTTCAGGGAAAATATTCCATTTCATTTTTCTGTTCTCTGGAACCTTATAACCATCTGCGGCTACCTTCGTATGAAAAAAAATAGAATAATCCGGGTATGTTTTGCTAACACTATAGCGAATATTTCCCTTTCTTTTACTGGTATCAATGTTGATAGAACCTGTAGCTTTTAATTGTCTTTCTAAGTCTTCCTTCATCAAAGAATCTGAATGAAAAACCGTGTAACTATAAAATTTAGAACCAGAATTGGTAATGTCCAAATTCATCATTTCTGTTTCTATAAGAGCTGAATTTGTAGAATCTGGAACAAACTTGTATTCATAAAAAAATCTTTGTGATTGCCCAAAAAATAGGCAACTCAACAATAGAAAAGTGCATATATATATTTTCTTCACAAGTGATTTATTTAATAGATATCAACGATTTAAGAAAATTGCCAAAGTGCGTTATACTTTGGCAATTTTAAGATTTCTATTTTTTGGTACGAATTTTTATTTCGCTGGTTTCTTTACCGTTATTATTGCTTTTATTAATATTCATGGATTCTATGTCTTCGGAATCCAGTTTATCCAAATCTTCTTTGGTAGAAAGTTTTCCATCAATATAAATCTTCGTATTCTCTGAAACATCACTATTTCTGATATCATTAGTATCGAAAAATAGACTCTTCGGAGCATTACGGTTCAAGATAATTACTCTTCGTTGGTTACCATCTATCTTGGCCTGCTTTTTTACAAGATCAGCTTGTTTTTTGGCTAATTCAGCTTGTTTCTTAGCAATTTTGGAACTTTCCTTTGCTATTTCAGCCATTTGTTTTGCTTTATCTTTGGAAATTTTGGCATTTTGCTTTCTAAGATATATTACATTATCATCTCCATTAAAACCATAGGAAAATTCTGGCATCTCTGGAAATTCTGGTAGTTCTGCAATTTCAGGCATTTCAGGCATTTCAAGCTCTAAATTTCCTAAAGATTTCATTTGATTTTTCCATTCATCAGATTTAAAGAATTCTTTATTTTTTGCTATTTGTTCTTTAAATTCTTTTGAATTAAAATGTTCCTGCACTTTTTTCATTTCCTCCTGAAAAGCCTCCTGATTCCACATATCACCATCAAATACTTTAATATGATATTTTAAATCATCAGAATTTGCAATATCTCCAATCTTATCACTTAAAGTATTGATTTCATCCAATTTATCAGAAAATTCTTTGGAATTAGGAGATAGCTTTTTAAGTTCAGCAGATTTCTCTTTCAGAGATTTTCCTAAATCAGCAATATCTTCTCGATCTTTTTTGAAATCCTTTACTATTTTTTTCGTCGTTATTGAAATATCCTCAGATTCTTTAGCATCGTTTTTAGGTTTCAGCGTATCCATTTTGATTTGGCTTACTGCTTTTTCAATTTCAATATTAGTTGCTTTTATCTCTCTGTTTTTGGCATTTACAAGATAAGCAAATGCAATGGCAAAAACTAAAGGCAGTGCAAAAATTCTTCGCGCATAGCTGAATTTTGTTTTTGGTTTCTTAAGCATTTTAAGTCTTTTTTTAAGGTTAGAACTAAGAAACGGACTGGTTGCAGGTAACATATTTCCGGAAAAATGACTTGCCAAAAGCATCTGCGCAAATGCCTTCGTGTCCGATTGTTTCACGGCTTTTTTATCAGCCAGATATTCGTGTATGAGATGAATTTCTTTTTTAATAAGATAGAAAAACGGATTGAACCAGAAAACAGACTTTATCACCTCAATAAAAATTTTGTCGAAGGTATGTTTCTGTTCAATGTGTACCATTTCGTGTTTCAGGATTTGTTTTCCTAAGTCAGAATTTATCAGGATAGAATTCTTCCAGAAAAGATTTCTGAAATAAGAAAATGGAGCATTGTTCAGATCCGTATGGTAGAAATTGATTCCTTCAAATTCTTCCTTCGGAAATCGGTTTTTAAAGTGGGAAATTTTCAGCACTCCCAAGATCAGCCTGCCTAAAAGAAAGACAGAAACCAATCCAAAGCAAACAGCAAAAATTTTAAAATAATCGAAAGCATAATCGGTAGTATTGGTATTTGTTTGTTTTAGTTTATTGATTAGCAGATAAATATCATTATTCACTTCAATCGTAAAATAACTTACTTTCAGCAAAGGCAAAAGCAAGGAAACCAGCATCACAGCCAAAAGGTAAAACCTGTTGTAATGATGAAAGGTTTTATCTTTTAAGAACAACTGATAGTACAAATACATTACACCAGAAGTTAAAATTACTTTTCCGAAATAGAATAAAAGCGCTTCCATCAGTCTTTATTTTTAAGTTCGTTCAGTAGCATTTCCAGATCTTCCACACTCATTTCATTTTTTTCTACCAAAAACGAAACGGCATTAGTATAAGATCCTGAAAAATAATTTTTCACCAGACTTTTTATGGATTTTCCGCTGTATTGTTCCTGAGAAATAATGGGAAAATATTCATGCTGTCTTCCATATACATTATAATCTACAAAATCTTTTTCCTTTAGTACTTTCAGAATTGTAGAAACAGTATTGGTATGTGGTTTTGGTTCCGGGAATTCTTCCAGAATATCTTTCAGAAAACCTTTTCCGATTTTCCAGAGATATTGCATTACCTGTTCTTCTGCTTTTGTTAATGACTGAATTTTCATCTCAACACATTTTAAAAATTAGTAGGATAAAAACGATGAACGTTTCATATCACTAAAAAATTAGTTATACAAATGTAGAATTTATTTCTGAAATTACAACTATTTTTTTAGTGATAAAAGATTAAATGACATAACTGATTGATAGTCAAATATAAAATTTAGTTATTTTTTTGAAAGTACAGCAAGATACTGATCGTTTTCGTCTTCAAAAACGACTTTTGCTTTCCAGCCTTCTTCTTTAGCAATGGATTTCATGGTTTCCTGATCTATGTATAGCCAATTGAACCAATCCGTGAATTCTTTATCAAATTCATAACAGCACTTTACTTCTCCATAATACTGTTTTTCAGGCATTTTCCAATTTTCGTACATATAAGAAATATCAGAAGAATCAAAAATGATTTGCCCGTTTTGGTTGAGCAAATCTTCGGATTTTTTCAGAAATTTCCGAAAACCATTAAGAGTTGAAGAAATACCGATTCCGTTCATCAATAAAAGCAAAGTATCGAATTTTTGATTTTCAAATTGAAAAAAATCTTTACAAACGACATCTTTCACTCCCCTTTCTTCTATCACTTTACAGGCATTTAAAGATATTTCCAAAGCACAAACCTCCATTCTTTTTTTCTGAAGTTCCAGAGCATGAGAACCGGCTCCAGCTCCAATATCCAGAATTTTTCCTTTGCAAAGTTCCAATGCTTTTCTTTCCAAATGAGGCATTTTATGATAATCCCGAAAATAAAGAGAAATAGGCATTTCTACTTTTGGTCCAAAAATATCGTGAACAAAAAGTTTCTTTCTGGACTTGTCAAAGAAAAAATCATGAATCGCTTTGCCCGGTAAATCTGACATTAAATAGATTTTTTACAAAAATAAAAAAAACGTTTCAAAAATTTGAAACGTTTTTTCTTAGTAGCGGGGACACGACTCGAACGTGCGACCTCCGGGTTATGAGCCCGACGAGCTACCTACTGCTCTACCCCGCGATATTGTGGTGCAAATATACAACTTTTTTTTATTTCTGCAAATTTTCTTTAAAAAACTACTTATCAAATGTATTTTCTTAAATTTGCGTATGGCAAAAATATTAAAAATATACCCAAAAAATCCACAGGAAAACCTTATAGATGAAATAATTACAACTCTTGAAAAAGGAGGATTAATTATTTATCCATCCGATACCGTTTATGCATTAGGTTGTAATATTTTTGATATCAAAGCGATGGAAAAGCTAGCTCAGATCAAAAAAATGAAACTTGAGAAAGCACAATTTTCCATTATATGCAACGATCTGAGTCACCTTTCGGAATTTACAAAACCGATTGATACTTCCGTTTTCCGATTTTTGAAAAGCCATATTCCGGGACCTTTTACATTTATTTTGGAAGCCAATAAAAGTCTTCCTTTAGCGTATAAAGGTCATAAAACGGTGGGAATTCGTGTTCCCGATCATATTGTTCCTCAGCTTATCGTGGAAAAACTCGGACATCCTATTGCTTCCACTTCCATTAAAGATGAAGATGAGGTGATCGAATATTCTACAGATCCGGAACTGATCGCCGAAAAATACGATCATCTTGTAGATATTGTGATCGATTCCGGATATGGAGACAATGTTGCTTCTACAATAGTAGATTTAACTTCCGGAGAACCTGAAATTATTAGGCAGGGAAAAGGAATTCTTTAAATTCAAGATTCAGAATTCCGAGTTATAATCTTGAACACTCAACTTTAAACTTTGAACATTTTATGAAAATCATAACCTCACCTGCAAAACTGATGAATATTGAAAATTCTACGGAATTTTTAAAATCAACCACTCCAAAATTCATAAAAGAGGCAGAATTTATACAATCATTCCTGAAAGAAAAATCTCCGGGATTTTTGTCAGAACTTATGGAAATTTCTCCAAAACTTGCCGATGAAAACTGGGAACGCAACCAAAAATGGAAATCCAATCCAAGACCCAAAGAAAGTTGTCCTGCCATGTTTGCTTTTGTAGGAGAAGTGTACAGAGGTTTGGATGCAAAAACATTGGACAAATCTGCAGTAGATTATCTTCAAAAAAATTATAGAATGCTTTCCGGACTTTACGGATTGTTGAAACCTTCGGATAAAATCATGCTGTATCGTTTGGAAATGGGAAGAGAATTCAAATTTGACCAATATGAAAATCTGTATAATTTCTGGAAGGAAAAAGTAACGGAACAAATCAACTCCGAACTGAAAACCAAAGATCTGGTTCTTAATTTGGCGAGTAATGAATATTTCAAAGCCATCGACAGAAATAAATTGAAAGCTCCCGTTATTGACTTCGATTTTTACGAAATGAAAAGCGGAAAACCCAAAACAGTTGTAGTATACACCAAACATGCAAGAGGTTTGGTTGTACGCTTTTGCGCAGAGACCAACGCAAAAACTTTAAATGATGTTAAAGCCTTTAATTATGAAGGTTATCTGATTGACGAGAAACTTTCTTCCGACAAAAAATTAGTATTTACGAGATAAAAAAGTAAAGAAAAATAATGATACTAAAAGAGATTAGAGAATTATTCAAAATTGGTCTGGATAAATTGTTTTCCGAATCCGAAATCTCTGAACTTTTCTTCATTTTTTCAGAAAAAATACTGAATAAGAACAGAATTGAAATCAGAAATTCTATGGATCAGAAAATGAGTTCCGCAGAAGAAAATGATTTCAAGGATTATATTGAGCAACTCAAAACCGGAAAACCCTTCCAACAAATTTTAGGAGAAACCGAATTTTTCGGAATGAAATTTTTTGTTGATGAAAATGTTTTAATTCCAAGACCTGAAACAGAAGAATTGCTGGAATTTGCCATTGAAAAGATCTCAAACTGCAAATCTCAAATTATCAAAATAGTAGACATCGGAACCGGAAGCGGAATTATCCCGATTGTTCTGAAAAAACACTTTCCGGAAGCAGAAATTTCAGCCATTGACATTTCCGAAGAAGCATTGAAAATTGCTCAAAAAAATGCTGATTTTCACGACGTAAACATCCATTTCATAAAAATGGATTTTTTAAGCGAAAACCCAAACGGAAATTTTGACATCATTATCTCCAATCCGCCTTATATCGGCATTGATGAAAAAGATGAAATTGCAGATTCCGTGAAAGAATTTGAACCTAAAATTGCTTTGTTCTCCCCTATTTCCGATACTTTGGTTTTCTACAGAAAAATTGCAAATGATGCGGAAAAACATGTAAATGAAAACGGATTTATATTTTTAGAAATCAATCAGAAATTGGGAAAAGAAACTTTGGAACTGTTTCAGAATTTTCAAAAAACCGAGCTTATTAAAGACATTTCGGGAAATGACCGAATTGTATTTGCAAAAAAATAGATTCGATAAGATTCAATTAAAAAAAGTATTTTTGACTTAGAATTTAATCTATGCTTTCCACTCAAAATCCTACCATTTTAAAAATTTCCCGAGTACTATCGGATTTTTTTAATCCGCTTACATCGCTTTTCATTTATTATATTTATTTCAGCCTCAAGAATTTTACTCTGAAAAATGCTGCTCTTAATTTTCTTCCTATTTTTTTAATTATGATTGTTCCAATTACGGGTTGGATCACTTGGAACGTGAAAAAAGGAAAATATACGAATATGGATGTTTCCAACCGCAATCAGCGGAAAAGCCTTTATTTCTTTATTGCCGGTGTTATTTTAGCGTATTTGGTTTACGATTATTTTAAAAATGATACTATTGATTTTGTAATGCTATTCATTACGATTCTTTTGTTCCTGATGCAAATCAGCAATTATTTTATAAAAAGTTCGATGCATACTGCTTTCAATGTATTTGTGGCAGCATTGTTTTTTGTTCAGGATATAAGATTTGGAATTGGGTGGCTTTTTATTGCCATTTTAGTCGGAATCACCAGAATTATCCTGAAAAGACATACTCCAAAAGAAGTTTTGATGGGAGCAACTATCGCTTTATTGGTTTCTTTTATGTACATTTATGTAATGATTAGTATGAAATAATCCATTAGTTTAAAAAAATTATGCACATCACTTCACTCACCAATGCAGAAGAACAACTGATGCAACTTTTCTGGAAAATGGAATCTTTCTACCTGAAAGACGTAATGGAACAACATCCGGAACCAAAACCGCATCAAAACACCATTTCTACTTATCTGAAAATTTTGGCGGAAAAAAAATTCCTGAGAACGGAAAAAGAAGGTAGAATTTTCAAGTATCATATTGCCATTCCTTTTGAAAGCTATCGGAATTTTGTATTAAAAAATATGGTAGACCATTATTTTTCAGGCTCTTCGCAAGATTTGGTGAAAACACTGATAGAAGAAAGAATGCTAAATTCTGAAGAACTTTCTCATTTTTTTGAAGTAAAAACAACAATGGTTCCCATTACGGAAAAAACCAAAACCGAAAATCCGATAGCCGAATTTATTCAGGAACTCACGGAATCCAAAAAACAAAAAAAGAAAAAGAAGAAAGACAAAAAGAAGAAAAAGTAAACTTATGGAACTTCATGTCCCAAACTTGCTTCCAGAATCTTAAACCAATCGGTTCTTTCTAAATCTATATTTAGACTTTGTTTAAATTTTCGAACGGTTCCCGCTTTGGAAGTTCCGATTACGGGAATTATCTTTGATGGATGTTTCAAAAGAAATGCAAGCAACAGTTGATTTTCTTCAGCATTATATTTTTCGCATAATTCTTTCAGAATTTTTCTGATTCTCAAATTTTGTTCAGTTTCGGGATTGCTGAAATAATTTCCCATTACACTCCAAGCTGTCGGTCGCAGTTTTTTCATCATCATTTGATCCAAAGTTCCGTCATAAAAGGCTTTCGTTTCGTTTACAGAAATCTCAACCTGATTGGTAACCAAATAAGGGAAATATTTTGAAACTAAATCAAATTGCGAAGGTAAAAAATTACTCACTCCAAAATCCCGAACTTTTCCATTCGCTCTCAAAATTCCGAAAGCAGCAGCAATTTCTTCAGGATTCATTAATGGAGACGGACGATGCAAAAGAAGCAAATCCAGATAATCGGTTTTCAGATTTTTCAGACTTTCATCTACCTGATTCAGAATATACTCTTTGGAATAATCATAGGATTTTATAGAATAATTCTTTTTTTCGCTGTTCATTTGGATTCCGCATTTGGAGATCAATTGAATATTTTCGCGCGGAATTTTCATTTCTGAAAAAGCATTTCCAAAAAGTTCTTCAGTGGTATAACCTCCGTAAATATCAGCATGATCGAAAGTATAAAGTTTTTCTTCAAGACAAACTTTTATTAATCTCTGAGTTTCGGAAGCGGAAAAATTAGCTCCCCAAATTCCCCAACGCATCACTCCGATAATGATTTCTGAAAAATTCATACCTATTCTTTTTATGCAAATGTAAAATTTATTTAGAGTAAATTTTTAACATTTTAGATTCTGGCTTTTTAGCATAATGATGTAAATTTGGCGAAAATTTTAAGTATGAAAAAAATCTATCTTTTATTATTCCTTTTATTTTGTAATTTCTTTTTTTCTCAATTCACAAGTCCGGGAAACGGAACCAGTTATACATTGAGTTCGCTTTCTGCGGCAGCTCCAACTGTTTTAGTAAATAACGGAACTTTTTACACCATGACAGCTAATGTTACCATTTCTGCTGGTGACACTTTATGGATTAGTGAAGATACAACGTTAAAAATTGATCCAAACATTCAATTGACTGTACTAGGTGAATATCTTACAACTGCTAATAATTTCCTAATTACAGCTACTAATCCGGCTAGTCCTTTTAAAGGAATTTTAATTGATACTAATGCAACAGGAGAATTTATTAATACAACATTGGAATACGGAGGTGGAATCCGTGTAAATACCGGAAATTTTTTAATGGAAAATTGCATTGTACGTTATTTTAAATCCGGTCTTGTTACTGGTAGTGCTATTTCTTTTTCCACCGGAAGTCCTGTTGTTCAGAATTCACAATTTATAGAAAATTCAAATCCTGCATTTTCTTCCGGAGCTAACCAAACGGTTTCGCCTTTATTCATATTCAATTATCTATACGGAAATAATACTACTAACAATAACCGTCCGCAAATCAATATGGGACCAAGCGGAACAGGAACTACAAGAATTTTGAATAATACTATTATCGGAAACCGAGCTTTTGATAAAGTAGGCGGAATTTCTGCTTCTACCCTTTTAGGTTTGGAAAACCATGTACAAATTGAAGGAAATACAATAAGAGACAACCGTTATGGAATTACTGTTGCCGGAAATAATTCTACTGGAAGCATTTCCAATAACATTATAGAAAACAACAATACCGAAACCAACCCAAATAATGGGGGAAGTGGAATTTCACTTTCCGGAAGCGGAACTACTTTGATTATGGATATTGATATATTAGGAAATCAGATTCGGGGAAATCTTTGGGGTGTTACCATTATCAATACAGCACGAGCTAATCTGGGTGACGATACAACACCGGGAAACAATATTTTTAAAAATAATGGAAACGGAGGTGTAACGTATGCTCTTTATAATAACACGAGCAAGCCTATTTCCGCAGTGGGAAATTGCTGGAGAGAGGGCGAACTTTCTACAGATGCAATGGTGGCAGAAGTAGTTTGGGACAATGCCGATAATTCTTCTTTAGGTTTGGTAGATTATACTCCATATTTATGTGCACAAACATTTGCTGTTTCTGAGGCTCAAAATTTAAAAGCTCAAATATATCCGAATCCAAGTACCGGAAATTTCATACTGGAAACTGAAAAATCAGGAAATTATAGTATTTCTGACATGTCCGGAAAATTGGTACATTCTGGAATTGCTGCAAAAGGTAAAAATCAGATTTCCTTACATTTAGCACCCGGAATATATATTTTGGTTTATCAATCCGAAGGAAAGAAAACATCTGAAAAAATAATCATCAAATAATTAGAACAAATTACAACCTATACTACAACTCATTTCTGAAATATGAAATGAGTTTTTTTTGTATTTTTATAATTACAATGAAAACACATACTACCAATTATTTCGACACTTTTATTGAAATCGCAGAATATAGCTCATGAAGACATTTACCAAAATTTTAAAATATATTTTTGTTACTGGCTTAGTATGGTTTGTTGCCCATTCCATTTTCATTGTTAATGATGGACTAAGAACGACCAAAAATGCAGCTGATATTGCAGTTATTTTCGGAAATAAAGTAAATGAAGACGGTACTTTATCTGATCGGCTGAAAGCAAGAATGGAAAAAGGAATAGAATTGTATCATTCCAAGAAAATAAATACGATTGTAGTAAGTGGTGGTTTGGGAAAAGAAGGATTTTGGGAAGGTACAAAAATGAAGGAATATCTTCTTCAGAATCATATTCCGGAAGAAAACATTATTGTTGATAATCACGGAGATAATACCGAAAAAACTGTAGCGAATACCATCAGAATTGCAGATAGCCTCAAAATGAATACAATAGTTTCTGTTTCACAATATTATCATCAAACGAGAATAAAAAAGCTATTTCGTGAAAAGGGTTTTGAAAGTATTGAAACAGCAAGTCCGGAATATTTTGAATTCAGAGATTTTTATTCCATTTTCAGAGAGTTTTTTGCTTATTATTTGGGGTAAATTTAAGCTGCAATGTCGGTTTTTAAGTTGATTTGATACTGGTTTTGCTTTAATAGAAAAATAACAACCTTTTTTTCTCTTTTAGTGAATAATTTCTATATTTACGTTTTAGTGTAGTATATAAAAATTTCGCCCATGCAAAAGCGAAATATAAAAAAATAGAAATACATCACTATAAATCAATTACTTATAATAAAATTTATAAAAAAAAAAAGATGGACGCATGTTCTATAGACAAAATTGACGCGTTGCGTGCATTTGGATGTTCTTGCGACATCTCCCTTCACTGTCGCAAGAACGATCGGCTCGAATTCACCGTCGTTTTGTGCAACGCCCGAGTTTGCCATCACAAAACATCGCCCGTTAGTGGCAAGCATAGACAAATACAATGGAAGAAAAAAAGTCATTACATTTAATAAAATTGGTGCTGAAACTTTTGGTGCTGGAATCGGTGGTGCAATAGGTTTGTTGGGTGGATCCTTGGGCGCAATAGGAGGTAGTGTTGCAGGTGTAGTAATTTCAAAAGGACTTAGTGAATTTGCCGATAGATTTTTATCTAAAAGAGAACAAGCAAGAGTTGGATTTGCGGCTTATCACACCAGTTTAGGAATTCAAGAAAATATTAATAAAGGAATAGTATTAAGGCAAGATAATTTTTTTGATTTTGACGATGTAAATAGAAGTAAAGCCGAAGAAATATTTGAAGGAATATTGTTAAAATGTAAAAATGAGTTTGAAGAAAAAAAAGTAAAATATATTTCAAATATTTATAAAAATGTTGCCTTTAACACCTCAATAAATCCTGAAAGCGCAAATCAAATTTTAAATTCAGTTGAAAAGCTAACTTTTAAACAGCTAACTATTTTGTCAATGATTGGGCAGAATATTGATAATAAATTTAACCTGAGAGCCCATAGTTACATCGAAAATTACTCAAAAGTACCATTAGACGTCTTTTTAATTCAAGATTTTTTGCAATTAAGCAGTTTAGGATTAATTAGTCGAAAAGATTCAGATGGTTTGCGTGAAGAACAAAAAATTATTCCCGGTATTGTTCAATTAACAGAAATTGGAAATGAATTTTATAGAATTTTAAATCTTTACGAAATGCCAGTAAGTGATTTTAATTATTTAATAGAAATGCTTAAATAAAAACATCTGCCATTAACAGCATCTACACGCAAGCGGGGGTTCGTGCTTCTATGAAAATGAAATGCTAAATATAATCTTTATGCATCTAATGAAGTTTATTGTTAAAAATCCCCGCCTTCGGCAATACCCAAAACGTTATTTCCGTCTAAAGATAGCCCGAAGTAATTTTGTACATTTGTAGTTGTAAATTGAATTAACGAAAAGAAAAATGTTGAATAAAACCAAACATACAATTATAAATGGCGACAGCAGACAAATGAGCGAACTCAAAGACGAAAGTGTTCATTTGATTGCTACTTCACCACCTTATTGGCAATTAAAAGATTACGGAACGGAAAACCAAATTGGATTTCACGATGATTATGAAACATATATAAATCATCTGAACTTGACTTGGCAAGAATGCTTCCGAGTTTTACACAAAGGCTGTCGCCTTTGTATCAATATCGGAGACCAATTTGCACGTTCAACTTATTACGGTCGTTATAAAATTATTCCTATTCATACAGAAATCATCAAATTCTGCGAAATGATTGGTTTTGATTTTATGGGACAAATCATTTGGCAGAAAGCAACGACAATGAATACATCGGGAGGAGCAAGTATTATGGGAAGTTATCCAAACCCAAGAAACGGAATTATAAAATTGGATTTTGAATATATTTTGTTATTCAAAAAACAAGGAAATGCACCCAAACCAACCAAAGAGCAGAAAGAAAACTCAGCAATGACCAATGAAGAATGGAATACCTACTTCAACGGACATTGGTATTTTTCGGGAGCAAAGCAAGATAAACATTTGGCAATGTTTCCACAAGAATTACCACACCGTTTAATTAAAATGTTTTCGTTTCCAGGAGAAACCGTGTTAGACCCATTTATGGGAAGTGGCACAACCGCATTGGCTGCAAGAAACTTAAACAGAAACTCTGTTGGTTATGAAATCAATCCTGATTTTATTCCAATCATCAAAGAAAAAATTGGAACAGATGATGCTTTTACAAAAGTTGAAACCGAAATCATCAAACAACCTGAACTAAAAACAGATTTTGAAAAACGAATAAAAGAATTGCCTTATCAATTTATTGACACTCATAAATTGGATAAGAAAATTGATGTAAAGAAAATTCAATACGGTTCTAAAATTGATGCAAACAGCACAGGTAAAAGAGAAGATTTTTTTTCTGTAAAAGAAATCATAAGTCCAGAGCTTATTCGTTTGAGTAATGATTTGACAATTCGTTTGATTGGAATTAAACAAAATCCAACTATAAACGGAAAAGCAACTGATTATTTAATCAATAAGCTTCGTGGAAAAAAAGTATTTTTAAAATACGATGAGGTCAAACACGACAACGAAAATAATTTAATGGCTTACCTCTATCTTGAAAACAAAACTTTTATAAATGCTCATTTACTAAAAGAAAATTTAGCATTGGTAGATAATTCTATTGACTTTAAATACAAAACGAAATTTAACACATTTATCAATGGCTAAAAAGGAAATCAAAAGATATTCATTGGAATTTGGGAAAAAGGAAAAAGTTCTGAATTATGCTACTCAAACATATCAACTTTCAAGACCAAACAAAGTTGGTGCTGTAATGGCTTTAATCAGAGAATGTCAGCCCAATACAATTCAAGAATGGGAACAATGGTATTTTGAAAATGCTACTACAGCAGGCAGAAACACATTTAAAATAACAAAAGAAAGTTTACAGGAACTCGGAGAAAGACTTTACGAAAAAATCACGGAAGTTGTAATACCCGAATGGCAAGAGGCTTTTAGTGCCTTGACAAAAGAGGATTGTTACGATTATATCTACAACTTAACAATTAACCGAACTTTTGACGGATATTTGAGAGAAAAATCTGTTGTAAATGACGGTTTCGCAAAACTATTTCCACAAGTGAGATTTGAAGAAAGTCCATCTGAATTAGACCACGCAGGAGATATAGACTATCTTGGATATGTAACGGAAGAAAAAGCAATTAGAATACAGATAAAACCAGTAACCGCACAATCAAACTTTGGTAACTATTCAGTTTCCGAAAGAATGAAAGCAAGTTTCGAAAGTTTTAAAAATGACTTTGGAGGAAATGTATTTATCGTTTTCAGTTTAGACGGAGAAATAGCCAACAAACAAGTAATTGACCAAATTCAAACCGAAATTGAACGACTGAAAAAATAACGCACTGTGCATAACAAGGTATTGTCAAAAGCGGGGCTGAACGACTTCGATTGGACATTTGTACAAAGTTCAACATTCGTTCTTCGATTGAACTTTTGTGCTAAAGATCCGCCACTACGCCAAGCCGCAAACCGTTATGCGTCATTGTACGACTGATACCTAGAACGATAAACTAACATAAAAATGGCATTCAACGAAAACTCATTAAATCGAATAAGAGAGGTACTTTTAGAGAAACAAATAGATTTTTCTGAAAAGAAAATGTTTAGTGGTGTGTGCATAATGGTGGACGATAAAATGTGTTGTGGGACACATATTGACAAAAAAACCAACGAAGACCTACTTCTTTGTCGTATTGGCGAGGATGCCTATGAAAAAGCATTAGAAGATACTGACTGTATTCCAATGGAATTTACAGGAAAGCCAATGAAAGGTTATGTATTCGTTATGGAAAATGGCTTTAACACAAAACAAAAATTGAGTTATTGGCTAGACCTATGTTTAAAATTTAATCCGATGGCAAAATCATCGAAAAAATAATTTTTTAAAAAAAATATAAAAAATGACAAATGCAATTAATTGGTTCGAAATCCCAGTAACAGATTTCGCACAAGAGCAAAAAAGTTTTACGAAACTATTTTAGGAACAGAAATTATGGAAATGCCTTTCCCAAATGGAAAATATGGAATGTTACCAGCCGATATGATGAATGGTGGTGTTGGTGGTGGACTTGCACAAGGCGAGGGATTTGAGCCATCAGACAAAGGGACAGTTGTTTACTTGAATGGTGGAGACGATTTGAGTTTGCCATTAAGTAGAGTTGAACAAGCAGGTGGAAAAATAATAATGCCCAAAACGTCTATTGGAGAAAACGGGTTTATGGCACATTTTATTGACACAGAAGGAAACCGAGTTGCTTTTCATTCAATGAAATAAAGAAAAATAACGAACAGCTAACATCGGTTTGGCAATATGGTGGCTGAAGTGCTTCTATAAAACATTGGTGCAGGGTTCAACATTCGTTCTTCGATTGAACTTCAGTGCTAAAAATCCCCGCCTTCGGCAATACCCAGTCCGTTAGCAGAAATCTTAATTAATAATCGTTTGAAATTGAAATATAATTTTGCGGAAGATAATTTTTTAGAAATATTTCTATATAAATTCAAAATTGTTATTAGAAAAAAGGCCGAAAAAAGAAAACTTTCAAGCCAAGAGGATAATTTTTTAAAATTTAGCAACTATTTTTTTTCATATATAGGTGTAAAACAAGATTTGGAAAAGGTTATTGAATTTTTAAAATTTGATGTTGATAAAATACTTAAAAATTTTCCTTTTTTAGGTAGTAGGAATGATTACTATAAATATCATTATGAAAATTACATTCTTCGTATTCTAACAATACCCGATTTAATAGGAAAAATGGGAAATGCAATATTTGACCTTAAAATAAAAGAAAAAGATTGTAATTGCTATAAGTTCAAAAGTGAATACTCAAAAATTGAAAATAGGGAAAATAATATAGTTTTTACAACCGAACAAATTTTAAAATTTACTGAAGAATTTAAAAAAGATAGGCATAGTATAATACATCTTGGTCGAACTAACAAGGAAAAACTATCTTATATTGACTTACAAATTTTATCAATAAGCGTTTTTAATTCAGAAGATGATTTTGAATTTAGACAAAGATTTTATGAAAATATTAAAAGTGAAATTGACAATCTTGAAAATGAAATATTTTGTTTAATTAAATTGTGTAATCAATTTCTCGAACTAATTTCAAATAAAATCAATAAAGACTTCTGCTAACATAGGTAACCGTTGCACAACTCATTAATTTGAAAAAAAGCAACCTCTTTTAAAGTGATTTAAGGGAGGTTTATTTTTTAGACAACTTAAAAATGTTTGGTGGAAAGCCAGAACTTTCCTTTTGGGAGCTTTAAGCAAGTTACAAATTTTTAACTATTTTTGAGTTATGCAACAAGCGCAAGGTATTGCCACAAACCGTTATCTGCAAGTTTGGTGCAAGACTTAACAAAATTCAAACAACTGAACTTAAAAAAATAACACATGAGCGAGCAATTTAAGAAATTATTTTATTTGGCTACAGTTGGAATTTTGTCTTACATGGTTGCAGACATCATACACGAAGTAATTGGACACGGCGGAACTTGTTTAATTATTGGTAATGAAATTCAACTATTGACGAGTGTCTATTTTAAAAGTAGTCCGGGAAATATAGGGGTGGACATTGGTGGACCGATTGCAAATTTAATTTTTGGTGGTTTGGCATTTTATATTCTAACAAGAACCTCTTTTGCCAAATTATTTTTATTTCAAGTAACAGCTTATAATTTATTTTGGTTTTCGGGGACAATTTTACATTCGGCAATTAGTAAAACAGGAGATTGGACTTTTGCTGTAAGAGAAATTATAAGCGAACCCTACTCAAA
This sequence comes from Chryseobacterium sp. HNCC26DJ241, assembly GCF_057180505.1. NCBI lineage: Bacteria > Pseudomonadati > Bacteroidota > Flavobacteriia > Flavobacteriales > Weeksellaceae > Chryseobacterium > Chryseobacterium sp. HNCC26DJ241. The sequence goes on from NZ_JBXUGL010000019.1 coordinate 66,986, forward strand.
AATTCTGTTAATTATTTCAGGAGTTTTATTTTACGTTATTATTTCACGAGCTTTAAATTCTTATTTAAGCAATAAAAATAAAGAAAAACAAACGGAATCTTTAACAAAGAAAAATATCTTCTATTCATTCCTATTTGCTTCTGTTTCAGCTTTTATTGCAGGGCTTTTCTTTCAATCAGACAGGCTGCATTCAGCGTTAGAAGGTTTACTTGAAATGGTGGCCTCATTACCAATTTTATTTTTAAAATTTAAAGACAACTCAATAGGCGAAAAATACAAATTCAGACCGAATTATTATTTCGGCTTTACAGTTCTTATATTGTATTTGGCTTTTTGTTTGACACTTGGAAAAGGAATACCTTAGCGAAAATTTCCAACAGGAAACATCGGTTTGATAATATGGAGGCTGAAGAAATTCTATCAAACAATTATGCAAATTCAACAGAAGAAATTCTATTGAATTTTTGTACTGAAAATCCTCCTTGATTTATACTCAAACTGTTTTGCAAACCATGACTTGTAGTAATCAATATGACTATAAAAATGAATTTAACATACCGACAAGGAACGAAAGACGATTTGCAGGGTTTGAAAAAATTAGCAATTAAATCGTGGTCTCCATTTCAAGAACAATTGACAGATGAAAATTGGAATTCTTTAAAACAAACTATTTCAAAAGACAGTACCTACGAAGAACTTATTAATCAATCAACCTGCTTTGTTTGCGTTGCTGACAATAACAATATTATTGGAATGGCTTTTTTAGTTCCCAATGGAAATCCGACCGACATTTATCTAACCGAATGGAGTTATATACGTTTTGTTTCAGTTGATCCAGAATTTGGTGGACAAGGAATTGGTAGAAAATTAACAACTTTATGTATTGACAAAGCTAAAGAAAATGGAGAAAAAACGATTGCTTTGCATACATCAGAAATTATGAATAATGCGAGGCATATCTATGAAAGTTTAGGCTTTGAAATTTTGAGAGAAATTGACCAAAGACTTGGAAAACGATATTGGCTTTACAAACTTGACCTTAACGAAACTAAATCATAGACAAAATACCAAGTAAAAGCAAAAAGTTTTTTGAAAGGTTACGAAACCATTACGGAAATTAGTAATGAAGAAAAAAGTTTTTACCTTATGCCTGTTTAGCAATAATGATA
>NZ_JBXUGL010000020.1:0-64152 GCF_057180505.1 Chryseobacterium sp. HNCC26DJ241
TTATAATGCTAAACTATTTTTCGTCCTCAGGAATTATTAGATTTTGGTAATTTTTATTTCCAGCCCTGAATTTATCATGCATTCTCAGTCTTAATTTTCTCGGTTTGTGAACAGTAAGACTATCACCAAAACCAAGTAAAAGCCGTTCCAGCTCAAAATTAATTTGTACACAAATTTTAAATAATGTTCCTTCTTCCGTTTCTTCTACAATTTCTTGGCTTTTATGTAGAGGTTTTGTTTTTACATAAGGCGCATTGGAAGCGTCTACAAAGAAAACCACATTTCTCGGAGCCATTGTTTCCGAAACCGTAACTCCTACTATATCTTTGAAATATTCGTCACCATCAAGATTTTTATCGGTATATTCGGTATGTTCTTCTATTTCAATGTTTTCCATTCTATCCAAAGCAAGATTATACATTTTACCTTTATGAAGGCAAATCAAAAACCAGCGGTTGTTATATTCCTTTAACAATTGCGGATGTACAACAAAAGTACTAAATTCTCTTGCTGTGAAACTTTTGTATAAAATATTCAAAACTTTCTTATTTAAAATTCCTTCATACAGAATATCAATATGTTCCAAACCCTTCAATTGCTCATTTTTATCTAGATGAATAATAGACTTCTGGCTGTTTATATGGATTGAATCTTCCAATTTTTGGATCACCCCGTTCATTTCCTTGAACATCGAAAAATCTTTAAACTGCTTCAAAATCTGGATGGCATTGTTCATGGCTTTCAGATCACTTTCATTCACCGAAATATTATGAATACTGTAATCCGGATCACTGTATCGGTAATATTTTCGATCATAAACCTCAATAGGAGCTTCATACCCGAATTTTTCACTGCGCATATTTTGCAAATCAAGTTGTACCGTTCTTTTGCTTACATAAGATTCTTTTCCCTCAAATTCAAACAGCGCTTCAGAACATTCATCTATCAAATCTTCTAAAGTATATTTTCGGTATTTATTTTTAAGACATTTATCTAAAGTCTTATAACGGATCAGAGCATTTTTATTAGATGACATAGTTTTAATTTTTTTTGGTGTGTCCCTTCGTTTCCGAAGCATTCCCCTCGCTTACTTCGGGTCGGGCTTTTACAGGCTTCACTTCGTTTCGGTGCTCCACTTCGTTTTGCACTGCTCCTTTCAGTCGCACCTTTCATATCCCTCACACGAAAGTTTGGCGTTCCAATTTTTATTCATAATCGACGCTCGCTTCGCTCGCGCTATTTTTTCAATAAAAATATAAAAATATTTTTTCTACGCAAAAAGATTGCATACTTTAGATATTACTTTGCATCAACAAAATGAAAGAACAAATGGAATTTAACGGAAATCACTTAATCGAACTAGGATATAGACCTGCAAAATGGTTTAAAGAGGCGATTGCACATATCAACGAAAATAAATTAGATGAGAGTCAAATCAAAATATATTTGGAACAATTCAAACAACCCGAATTGATTCCTCTTCATGAAAATCCGAAAGACTTTATCATCAACATCAGAGCAGAACATGAAAGCGAAAATGATAACGTAGAAAAAGTGATTGATACCATGAAAGTTTTGATGAAAACTCCGACTCTGGAAAAAGGAGCAATCATGCCCGATGCTTGTCCGACAGGTCCAGCTGGTCATATTCCGGTTGGTGGAGTTGTGGTGGCGAAAAACGCCATTCATCCCGGATTTCATAGTGCAGATATTTGTTGTTCCGTTATGCTTACAGATTTTGGAAAAGCAGATCCGAAAGAAGTTCTAGATGCAGCTCATTCCGTTACCCATTTCGGATATGGAGGAAGACCAAGAGGTGAGCAAATGGAAATGTCGCAAGAACTGATGGACGCTTTCAGAGAAAATTACTTTTTGAATGATGAAAAATTAATAAGCATCGCACGTTCTCATATGGGAACTCAAGGTGACGGAAATCACTTCCTGTTTGTCGGAATTTCCAAAAACACCGGAAATACAATGTTGGTGACACATCACGGTTCAAGAGCACCGGGAGCAGCATTATATGATAAAGGAATGAAGATGGCAAACAAATTCAGAATGGAAATTTCCCCTGAAACTTTGAAAGAAAATGCATGGATTCCTTATGAAACAGAAGAGGGAAAACAATATTGGGAAGCATTACAATTAATAAGAACATGGACGAAAGAAAACCATACTTCTATTCATGATGCAGCATTAAATAAATTGGGAATCGAAAAAGAAGACCGATATTGGAACGAACATAATTTCGTTTTTAAAGATGGAGATTTGTTCTACCATGCAAAAGGAGCAACACCTTTGGATGATAAATTTCTACCGGATATTACAGGACCAAGACTGATTCCTCTGAATATGGCAGAACCGGTTTTAATAGTAAAAGGAACAACCAACGAGAGAAATTTGGGTTTTGCACCACACGGAGCCGGAAGAAATTTCAGCAGAACTCAGCATAAAAAATCTTTGGCTCATAAAACCATTGAAGAAGTTTTTGCTGAAGAAACAAAAGGATTAGATGTCCGTTTCTTCACCAACGAAATTGATATTTCTGAACTTCCAACTGCATATAAAAATGCAAAAAATGTAAGAGCACAAATTGAAGAATACGGACTTTGCGAAGTTTTGGATGAGGTGATGCCTTACGGATGTATTATGGCAGGAGATGTTCAGAAGAATGCGCCTTGGAAGAGAAAGAAAAAATTTAGAAAGGCATAGAATTTCTTTTGTCTTGAAACAAAAGAAACAAAAAATCAAGACTGGAATTTTCGGCTAAAAATGAATTCTGTTCTCTAAAAATTCTAAAACTCGTGCGGATTAACTATTGTTGTTTCAACTCAATACTAATCCCGCACTCAGACAGTAGAATTTTCTTAACGTTCACAGATTTCATTTTTTTAACGCCTCAACTTCCTAGGTCAGGAAAATGTGCTTTAATTAAGATAAAAAACAAAACAATGACACCAAAAATAATAGATAAATTAAAAGAAGTTGAAGCAAGACGTAATGTAGAAATACTTCTTGCCGTAGAATCCGGGAGCCGAGCTTGGGGTTTTGCTTCTCCCGACAGCGATTATGACATCCGTTTTATATACCGCCACGAAAAAGACTGGTATCTTTCGCCTTGGGATAAAGACGAAACCATAGAATTTATGACGGAAGACGATTTGGACGGTTCGGGTTGGGATTTACGGAAAACTTTTCATTTGCTTTTGAAGTCAAATGCTGCTTTATTAAGCTGGTTCTATTCGCCTGTCGTTTATGTAAAAAATGAAAAATTCTTTGAGCTTTTCAAACCTTTAGCTGATGAATGTTTTTCCCCAATAGCAGTATCTTATCATTACCTCAGTATGAGCAAAAAATACCTTGAAGCGTGTCGAAGTGATGAAGTAAAACTGAAAAGCTATTTTTATTGCCTTAGAACCGCTCTTACCGGAAAATGGATATTGGAAAAAGGAACGGTTCCGCCTGTTTTGTTCAGTGATTTGTTGGTTTTGGTAGATGATTTTACACTAACCAAAATAGAAAATTTGGTTGCTCTAAAATCTACCAAAGGAGAAAGCTATTACCATCCGAATGATTGGGAACTTTTTGGATTTTTAGAAAAAATGATATTGGATAATGAAGAAAGAGCAAAAAACCTGAAAGGTGGAAATTCAGATAAAAATGAGATGGAAAAGGTTTTTAGAGAAATATTAGTAAAAACTGTTTAAATTAATTTCAAAATTAACCACAAGAGTCACAAAAGACCATCATAAAGTTAGTATCAGAATATGTAAAGTTCTCAAAAGAATAAAAATCGAAGATTTTTTAAAAGCTATTGTGTTCTTTTTCATTTAAATAAAAGTTCAGGAAATCTTTTGTGTCTTTGTGGTTAATAAAAATTTATTAAGACTTTAAATTAAAAAAGAAAAACATATATTAAAATGAAAAACCTCATCGCACTGTCTCCCATCTACACGAAAGACAGCAACAACCTGAAAAAAGCATCGCTCAATTCTCCTTATGAATTGAGCCGTTTTAATGCAAAATGGAATGTTCCGGAAGAATTTCGGGGAGATGTAATTGCGGTGTATGGCGAAGATATTTATGCAGAAATTGTGGCAGAGCAATGCAATTTAACGTTGCTAAAACCCGACGATAATTGGCTTTCAAAAATTTCGGAGGAATTTACCAAACGGAAAATTTCTTACGGAAAATTAAAAAATTTCGTGAATGAAGAAAATATTTTCGTCAAGTGTTCTGATTTTAAAAGTTTTAAAGCCGGAGTTTACGAAAAAGTAACCGACATCAAAGGTTTTGAAACTTTGAATTTAGAAAGTATGGTTTTTACGTCCGAAATTGTAGATTGGGAATTGGAGGTAAGATGTTTTGTTTTAAACAGTGAAATAAAAACACAATCGTCTTACTGGCGAAACCATACTTTCGACACCAATCCGCTTTCTGAAACTGAGCAAAAGCAATTGTTTGAATTTTTTAAAGATTTTATTCAGCAATATTCTGAAACGCTGCCTAAAGCGGTGGTTTTAGATTTCGGGATCATCAAAGGAAAAGGTTGGGCTTTGATTGAAGCCAACCCGGCTTGGTGTTCCGGTTTGTATGCTTGTGATGCGGAAAAAGCGTTGAAAGTGATTGTGGAAAGTTGTATAAAAAAATTAAGCGATTACGGGAATCCGTAGTCGTTTTTTATTGAATTGAGAATATATTTGTAAATTGAATAATTATTACTAAAAAAAAACAAAAACTATGAGAATTAACAGAGGTTCTGAATGGAGAAAATGGGACTTGCATATACATACTCCAGCATCTTTTTTTTGGAAAAGCTTCCCTAAACTCTCAGAGATAACTGAAGAAAAAATTAAAGAAGATGAATTTGAAAAATTTATAAAAGCAATAAATACTTCTGACATAAGTACTTTTTGCATAATGGATTATTGGACATTTGACTGGTATATTGAATTCAGAAAATATATTCTTAAATATCCTGATAAATTAAAAAAATCAGTATTTCCTGGTATGGAACTTAGAATTGAAAGTCCAACAAACTATAGATTAAACATTCACGTAATTTTATCAGATGAATTAACTGAACAACAGTTAATTGATTTTAAATCAGAATTAACCATAAGGTTAATTTCAAGAAAGCTTTCAAACGATTCATTAATAGCTTTTGCTAAAACTCTCGATTCAAGCAAAGCAAAGCATCATGGATATGACTGTCCTACAAAACTATCAGACGAACAACTCTTGGAATTAGGTTGTAAAACAGCAGAAATAACTAAAGAATCATTACAAAAATCATTTTTACAAATTCCTGAAGGAGCTGGTTTTATAATTATGCCTTATGATACAAGCGATGGTTTAGAAAATTTAGATTGGAAGATACATCCACATGATGATAACTATTTTATGCAAAGTTCTCATATTTTTGAAACAAGAAAACAAGAAAATGTTCAGTTGTTTTCAGGAATAAAAAATTCTCAAAACGAACTTTTTTTTGATAATTTCTTTAAAACATTGGGAGAAAAAGCCAAACCTTGTATTTCAGGAAGCGATGCACATAAATATGAAGATTATGGTATTTATCCTTCAGAAAAAATTACTTGGATTAAATCTCAACCTACGTTTGAGGGATTAAAGCAAATAATTTACGAACCAATAGAAAGAGTAAAAATTCAGAAGGATGAGCCTGATTCTAATAAACTCGACCAATTAATTATTGATCAGGTGAAATTCAGTAGTTCTATAAAACACTTTTGGAGAAATAAAGATGAGAACAAGGAAGTCGAGATTTCAAACTTAGAAAATCTAATACATAAACTTGAGGAAGCAAATAATTCTGATTTGCTAAGTGAAGAGGAAAAAAGTAAAAATAATGATTTTATTAATTTAGATATTGAAGATAAACTTAAAGAAGAATATTTAGAGAATATTATTTTAATTGTTGAAGATAATAAATATAGTTATTTTAAATTCCAAAAATTCACTCCGGAACCTATTTATTTTAATAAAAATCTAAATGTAATAATAGGAGGGAAATCTTCTGGAAAATCTATTTTATTATATAATATAGCCAGAACACTTCTTAACACTGAAAAACTAGGGAAAATTTTCAAAGAAGAAGGAAAAGAAAATGAATTCAATTTTAGAATAAAAAGTGATGCAAATCCAGAACCTGACACAAATTATAATTTTGAAATAAAAACAAAAGTTCCTGATATTTCACAAACCAGATTTGATTATGACGGAAATAGTATTCTCTCTGAGGTTATTTACATTCCACAAAACTATTTGATAAAATTAGCAGAACCAGAGTATTATAAAAAAGGAGAACCTCTTAACAAACTAATAAGAAATCTTATTATAGAAAAAGAAGAATTCAAAACGATGTACAATGATATTTTTATTGCCCACGTTAAAAGAAATGATGAGATTAGAAATACTTTAATAAAAAATTATTTTGAAACCAAAGAAACAATTGATGAGTTAATTGTTAATCTTGGAGGTAAAGGGAATAAGGAAGATATAGAAAAAGTAATTAAACATAACGAAGGGAAAATTTTAGAATTAAAAGAAAAAACAGGATTAGGCAAAGAAGAAATAGAGCGTTATCAGCTAAAGCAAAAAGAGTTTGAAAAGATAGAAATAAAAGAATCAGATTTACACAGTGACAAATCCACTATCAAAGAATTCAATAGAAAAAGTATTGAGAGTTTGAAAAATTTAGTAAAAGATATTGAAACTTTAGAAATTAAAACTCCTCAAATCCAATCAGATTTTATTAATCACTATCGAGAATTAAAAGACATACTATCTTCCATAGAAAACTATAATAACAATATTGACACAGATGATAAAGATAATAATATATTCCAAACTCAATTAGAAATTATTCAGAATGAGAAAGTAAAGAAAGAAGAAGAACTGAAACCATATAAACAAAATGAAGAAACTGAAAAACAAATTAAATTGTACGAAGATTCAAATAAAATTGAATCACAAAAATTAAACAGTATCATAGAAGATGAAAAAAATATAGAGCAAAAAAGAAAAGATTTGTTGGATATTAAAAAACAAATATTTAGACTCTACAAAGAAACCTATTTAGAATATGAAAATGTTATTAATCTTTTAAAGCCAAGAACTGAGTCATTTAGAGAAGATAATCTAGAGATAAAAGGAAAAGTTAAATTTAATTTTACAAAACTAGAAAAATCGATGCGGGACATAAGTAATGGAAAATCAAAATCATACGATAATTGGGATATTTTTGATAAAAATCTAAAAGCAACGTCTTCATACCCTATAAAGAGTTTCATAAACGATATTAAATCTATTTTTGAAGCTATTGACAATGGAAGTTATAAGCTACTTAGTAGTTTTTCAAAAGAATATGCAATGGAAGTATTATTAGACGATTATTTTTATGATTATTGGGAAGTTACCTATAAAGGTGATAAAATAGGAAGTATGTCAACGGGAAAAGCAAGTTTTGTTATCTTAATGATTATTATTGGATTGAGTGAATCTCAAGCTCCAATATTAATAGATCAACCTGAAGACAATCTAGACAATCGTTCAATTTCTGATGATTTAGTGAAATATCTTAAGAAAAAGAAAAAAGAAAGACAAATTATATTAGTTACACACAATGCTAATATTGCTGTGAATGCCGATGCTGAAAATATAATCGTTGCTAATCAAAGAGGACAAAATGATAAGGATAAAAATTCTGACTGTACTTATCAGTTTGATTATATTAATGGTGCATTAGAGGACATAAAACCATTAGATACGAGTATAAAAAGTTTACTTCCAAATATGAGTATTAGAGAGCATATTAAAGATATTTTAGAAGGAGGAGAAATAGCTTTCAAAAAACGCGAAGAAAAATATGGATTCTAAAATAACCATCCAAACCCTAAAATCCCGCAACCTCATCCTCCTCGAAGCCATCTCCGGAAGCCGTTCTTTTGGGCTTGCTACGGAAAACTCGGACACCGATATTCGTGGAGTGTATTATTTACCGAAAGAAGAATTTTTCGGGCTCAATTATATTCCGCAAGTTGCCAATGAAACCAACGATGAGGTGTATTACGAAATCGGACGTTTTGTAGAACTGTTGCAGAAAAACAACCCGAATATTCTGGAAGTTTTAGCCACTCCCGAAGACTGCATTTTGTACAAACATCCGATAATAGAAAATCTAAAATTAGAAGATTTCCTTTCCAAATTATGCAAAGACACCTTTGCTGGTTATGCCATTTCACAGATTAAAAAAGCAAAAGGACTCAACAAAAAAATCCTGAATCCAATAGATAAAGAAAGAAAATCCATTCTCGATTTCTGTTACATTTTGCAAAATCAAGGTTCGGTTCCATTAAAAAAATGGCTTTCGGAACACGGAAAAGTTCAGGAAAACTGTGGCTTGGTAAATATTGACAATACCAAAGGAATGTTTGCCCTTTTCTACAACGAATCGGGAGATTTGGGCTATAAAGGAATTATCCAGAATGAAGAAGCCAATCAGGTTTCCGTTTCTTCTGTCCCGAAAGATGAAAAACCTGTTGCATATTTGTTTTGCAATCTGGATGCGTATTCTACCTATTGCAAAGATTATCGGGAATATTGGAAATGGGTTTCCGAGCGAAATGAAGACCGATATAATGTAAACCAAAATCACGGACAAAACTACGACAGCAAAAATATGATGCATACGATTCGTTTGCTTCAATCCTGCGAACAGGTTTTTAAAACAAACTCTCTGAATATCCGTGTAAAAAACCGAGAGGAGCTTTTAGACATCAAAGCCGGAAACTGGTCGTATGAAAACGTGATGCAAAAAGCAGAAAATTTGATAAAATCCATAGAAGATCATTATTCTGTTTCCACTCTTCCTGATTATCCTGATTTGAAAAAAACTGAAAAAATTCTGGTGGAGATAAGGGAAAAAATATACGGTATTTGAAATATGAATAATAGAAATCGAGGCAAAAAAACAGAAGACGATGCTCTATTTGGTTCAGATAAAGAAATTAATAAGCTGAAAGAAGCTGCACAAGATATGCAGTATTTGCTCAGTAGAAATTATCCTGAAAAAGCAAGTTCAGAATTGGTCGGAAGCAGATACAAGCTCAAAACCAGACAAATTCAAATGCTTCGTGGTGCTTCTGCGTCAGAAAATCAAATAGAAAACAGAAAACTACGCCAAATAAAAATACACGATTTAGAAAGTAAAACAGTTTATTTAGACGGTTTCAATGTGCTGATTCTTTTGGAAAGTTTACTGTCAATGGCTTATATTTTCCAAGGATTAGACGGTTGTTTTCGTGATCTTTCTGGGGTTCATGGTACGTATAAAAGAGTTAATCAAACTCACCGATCTATAGATTTGGTTGCTTCCTTTTTCAGTGCGGCAAAAATTGAAAAACTAATCTGGATTTTTGATCAACCGGTTTCTAACAGCGGAAGAATTAAACAACTTATTTTAGATTTTTCAAGAGAAAATAATCTTAATTGGGAGGTTGATCTTCAGAATAATCCGGATAAATTTTTAGTGGAAAATGCCGAAATTATAGTTTCTTCAGACGCTTGGGTTTTGGATCATTGTAAAAAATGGTTCAATCTTATAGAGTTTTTGATAGAAAAAGAACAGCTTTCTGCTAATCTGGTAAAACTGTCTTAAATGAATTTGTTTGAAAAATATATTCCATTATTTTCTGATGAATGGAAGGAAAAATATCAATTAATTTTAGCTGAAGAACACCTCGAAAGTTTAAGTGAAAATATTCGGAAATTTAAAGATCATGCTTTAGATTGGGATGTTCCTTTTTTTAATGAAGAAGTAAAAGCTGACCGCAGCGAAAGTTTCAGCCTATTCATCGCTATTTTAGAAAGCAATGATTCTGATGAGATGAAAGTCTGGAAATTGGAGGCAATTTCTTTTGAACACTGGCTTTTGGTTTTGGGACAACGGCTTACTTCGGCAAGTGAAAGAAACGAGAAAGCAATTCCACCCTTGAAGAAAAAACTGATTGAGAGTTGTTTGGTTCCATACAACAGCGAAATTACGGTTGCGCAGAGAGCTTGGGAAAAACATATTGACAGACTGGAAGATGAATTTTGGGGCAAAATAAAAGGAAACAATAAAGAAAAACAGGAAAAAATGATGGAGAAAATTCACTTTATCATTGATAATAAAACCTGGTGGAATGTTTTCTTTCATTACAAACACGGATTGGTTTATGAAATCAGAGAAAAAGACGGTCATGGAATCCGCTGGAGTCAAGAGGGAACAAAACTGATCGGTTTTTTGGAAACTTTTATCAATGAATAAATTTCTGCGTAAAAAGATTGCGCACTTAGAATATAATTTTGTACCAACAAATTGAGAGCAATGGAATTTTCTAATCAAAAATTTTCGCAAAACGAATGGGAAATATGCCTTAAAGTATTGGATGCTTTAAAGGATGACCCTTTTCATAACCCCGACAATAATACCTTTTCGGGATTGATTACAAAAATTCATAAAAACGCAAAAAAACAAAACCGTCAGGAAAGCTATTCGGAAATGAAAACCCACGATTTGGAAATCAATTCTAAATCTGTATTGATGAAAAAGGCTTTAGCAGGAGTATCAGCTTTCTACGATGACCAAAAAGACGAAACACAACTTACAAAACTGCAAATTCCAAAAAATTGCTACTGTTGCAACCAAAGCTATCAATACGCCCATTCTTTTTACACAAGATTATGCCCGAAATGTGCCGAAGAAAACTATGAAAAACGCTTTCTTTCAGCAGATTTAACAGGGCGAAATGTAATCTTGACGGGAGGTCGGGTAAAAGTAGGCTTTGCAACTGCCTTGAAATTATTGAGAAACGGAGCCAATTTAGTTTTAACGACCCGTTTTCCCGCTTTGGCATTGGAAACTTTGCAACAGGAAACCGATTATAACAATTGGAAAGACAGACTTTGGGTATATGGTTTGGATTTGAGAAATTTAAAAGCAATTCAGGAATTTATACATTTTTATAAAACCAATTTTGAGACGCTGGATATTCTCATCAATAATGCAGCACAAACCATTAAATATCCTGATGAATATTATTTGCCCATCATAAAACGGGAAAACGAAATGTTGGTTGAATTTAAAAATAATCAAAACTTAATTCCCAACCAGACGGAAATTTCCACAGAAATAGGAAAGTTGGAATATGCTCAAAATGAAGAAACCATCACTTTGACACGTTTCGGGCAACCTGTAGATAACCGTGACAAAACAAGCTGGAATTCTACCCTGGAAGAAATTTCTATGTACGAATTGGTAGAGGTGAATTTGATAAACCATATTGCTCCCTACTTTCTGATTAAAGAATTAAAACCTTTGATGAAAAATTCAATATTCAAGGAAAAGTTTATCATTAACGTAACATCTTCGGAAGGAATTTTCAGCTACGAAAACAAAACGATTTTTCATCCGCATACCAATATGACGAAAGCAGCTCTTAATATGATGACGCTTACCTCAGCAAAAGAATTTGAAAAGGATCAAATCTATATGAGTGCTGTAGATGTAGGATGGATTTCCACTGGTGCAAAGGAAAGTCTCAGAAAAAAACAATTTGAGCAGGGGTATATTCCACCATTGGATTCTGTGGACGGAGCTGCAAGAATTTTACATCCGATTGTAGAAGGACTCAAAGGAAATTATTTTAGTGGAGTTTTATTGAAAAATTACAAAATACATAGTTGGTAAAATATGGAAAGCATTAGCTCAGCTGGAAGAGTACCTGCATTGCACGCAGGAAGTCATGGGTTCGAGTCCTATATGCTTTCCAAAACGGAGACAATAGTAATAAAATTGGAAAAATACATTTCTGCCAGAATGAGTTGCAAGTTCGAATCTTGCTTGTCTCCCAAAGAAAACGTTAGTTCAAATGGAAGAACGCTTGGTCGACAACTAAGAGGTTGCAGGTTCGAGTCCTGCTGTGTTCACAAAACGGAGTGTTATAATTTAATTGGAAAAATGCACCGAAAACCCGTTATACAGGTTCGAATCCTGTTGACACTCCATTTTAATAAAAAAAGATTAATATGTTAAAAAATATTTTTAATTTTTTTCGAAAAGAAAAAAAATATTTCCCCGAAAAAAGCAAAGAATTTACTGAAGTACCAAAAGTAAGTACAGAAAAAGTGTATTTCAAAACAACTACAAAATCTAGAGAATCTGCCAAAGAAGAAATTGTAGATCTTACATCTTTGGTAAAAAATTACAAAGAATATTGTTTGGAAAAAACCAGCAATCAGCATAATATGAAGGTTTCTAATTATAAAATTCTTGACAAAGATGGTGTTGTAGAAACATTTAAAATTACAGATGATGCTTTTATTTTTCATAACGAACATCAAGTAATACGCATAGAAAGTGAATACTTTGTAAAATACATACAGCAGGAATATAATCCTTTAACCCAACTTTTAGAAAATGCATACGATTAATGACATAAAAATATACAAGATATATTCTGCTGAGGATTTTAAAAACATTGCAGATAATGAAAATGCACAGATAGAAATTTATTTGAAAAATGGGGTTTTTGATTCAACGGAAATTAAAGGAAGTCTTTATTTAAGAGGTGAATATTGTATTTTTCCTAACTTGAAATCCATTGGAGGGCATCTTTCTGTGGACGCACTTTTTTGTTCGCTAGAAAATTTAGAAAAAATAAACGGAAATTGCACTATTCATAATGAAGCTAACCTCAATCAACTCAAAGAAATCAGAGGGAATCTGAAATGTATAGTCGACTTCAATTTCAAAAATTTAGAAAAAATAGGAGGAAACTTACAATCCAAAAAAGCGAAGGTAACAGCAAAAAGCAAGCATCTAAAAGAAATCCGAAAACCTATCGCCATAAATTATCAGTATGAAGTTGATAAGCTGCCTAAAGATGGAATTTTTGATATAGAAGTATATGGAGAAAACATCATATTTCCGCATCAATACATCTCTGGAAAAATAATTTTGAAATGCCAGAAAGTAGATTTTCCTAATCTAGTAAGTTTATATGGTAGCCTGTTCTGCGATCCCAGACTGAAAGAAAAAGAAAAATCAACCCCATATTTTCCCCTATTAGAAAACATTGTGGGAACAATAGAAATTAAAAATTCGACTGTAGTTTTTGAAAAATTAATTACCGTAAAAGGAAATATCAGTTTAGAAAAATCTGAAATAGAATTTCCTTTATTGAAAAAATCGGGTTCTGTAAAACTTAATTCTTGTGCTATTGATAGTTTTCCCGAATTAGAGGAAATAAACGGTAGCCTAACAAACAATGGCTACACAAATGCAAAAAAGTATTATTTCCCAAAATTAAAAAAGATAAAAGGAAGATTTTTTAAAAATGAAATAGAAGCTCCATATTTGGAGGAAGTTGGAGATTTGTCATCAAACGAAAATTTCGAACTGAATTTTTTGCAAAAAATAAATGGTAATTTTAATATTCCAAAATATTTCAAATCCGATTCGCTCAAACATATCAACATATTAGAAATAAAGAATAGTGTTTTTTATTCCCCCTCATTGGAGTCCATAAACTATTATTTGTACAAGAAAGAACAGCATTATGAAGCTTTAGCAAAAAATATTTATTTTCAGATAACTGATCAACTTTATGTATCCAAAAATTCGTTTATAATTTCTAGATTTGGCTTCGAATTGGGTTTAAAACAAAATAAATTTCCGATTAAAGAACTTATAAGGGTTTTAAAAATGAGACATAGCAGTTTTCAAAATTTTGAAACCCGAGAATTAAAAAGAGAATGGCAAAGAGAAGAACATCCTGAATTTGAGAAAATTATTGGGAAAATTAAAAAGTTATGGAATCAAATGGAAGCTATTTCGTTTCAGGAATTTTTTACTTCTGAGAATAGAAACTTCAGGTTATTTTGTTTCAATTATATTGGTGTAGGAACTTTAATGAAGGAACTGAACGCTGAAAAAATAAATTCTAATAGTATTGATGTTAGCTATATAGAATATGATATAAATGGAAATAGAAAGCCAATAAAGAAAACGAATATTTACGAAGTATATAAAATTGAAAACCAAAAACTGGGAATTTGGAGTTGGAATTCAAGAAACAATTTTTCTTATGCCGTAAAATGTTGGTGTCCATCTACCCAAAAAGAACACTGGCTTTGGATAGAAGAACAGTATAAAGATAATGCATTAACAGCAATTGCATCTACATTTAGGGTACACGAAAATATTATTCCGCACATCAAATGCTTAAAAAGACAAGGCGATTTGCTTTTTTGTGAAACGGAGAAAGAAATAATTCCAAAAGGTTTTACAAGACCGCTTACAGCAAAAGAATATTTCAACCTTTTGGAGGTAGAAAGCTAAATAAAGAAACAATAGTTTAATTTGGAAAAACGTTCCACTCAAAGGAAAGTTGCAGGTTCGAAGCCCGCTTGTTTCTATTTAAAGATTCAAAAAATTAGACGAAATAGTAGTTTAATATGGAAAAACACTTTTAGCTAAAAAGAATTACGGGTTCGAATTCCGTCTATTTTCCTTTTAAAGAAATGAAACAAAAATGAACACTTATATAGACATTGGTATCAACCTTACCAACAAACAATTCTACAACGAACAGGAAGAAATCATCAATCGAGCTCTTGCTAGTGGAGTTCACTGGATGATTCTCACAGGAACAAGCATACGAAGAAGCAAAGAATCCGCAAAAATTGCTGAAGATTATCCCGAAATTTTATTTTCTACGGCAGGAATCCATCCACACGATGCAAAATCTTTCAACCATGAAAGTATTAACGAACTTAGAAAACTCTTAAAACAAGATCATGTAATTTCCGTTGGAGAATGCGGACTGGATTTCGATCGGGATTTTTCACCCAGACCCGTTCAAGAAAAATGTTATCAAGCCCAACTGGAATTGGCAATAGAAACTCAAAAACCTCTTTTCCTCCACGAAAGAGCAGCTTTTAAAAGATTTAACGAAATTACAGATGAATATCTCCCAAAACTTCCTGAAGCTGTGGTTCATTGTTTTACAGGAACATTAGATGAAGCAAAAATCTATCTGGATAAAGGGTTTTATTTAGGATTTACAGGAGCAATTAGTGATCAGAACAGATTTAAACATTTGGAAGAGGTGATAAAATATACTCCACTTGACCGAATGATGATAGAAACCGATGCACCTTTTATGTTGCCTAAAAATATGCCGAGAATGCAAAACCGTAGGAATGAGCCTACATTTCTTCCTTACGTTGCACAAACCATTGCACATCTAAAGAAGATAAGCCTCTCCGAAGTTGCGGATGAGACTACAGAAGTTGCAAGAAACTTTTTCAGAATATAAGAAAAGACATTTTTTATGAAAAATGATTGAATAAAAAAAAGACTGTCCCAAAAGACAGCCTTATTATTTTTATCCTAATTGTTCCGGATTTTTATTTTCCTGAACCGGAGCTTCAGAATTTTGCTTTGGTTTTTGACCTTCCGGTTTTGGAGGTCTTGGTAAAAGCACTTTACGGGAAAGTTTCATTTTCTTACGATCATCATATCCCATGAATTTTACTTCTACTTCGTCACCTTCTTTGTATGGAACTTTATCAAGTCTTTTCCATTCAATCTCAGATATGTGAAGAAGACCTTCTGTACCTTTAGCCAACTGTACAAATGCTCCGAAATCCATTACTTTCACTACCTTTCCTTTGTAAATTTCTCCTACTACCGGAACAAAAGTAATTTCGTTGATTTTAGCAACAGCTTCGTTGATTTTCGCTCTGTCAGTTCCTGCAATTTCGATACGTCCGATCTCGCCTTGTTCTTCAATAGCGATCACTGTTTCAGTATCTTTCTGTAATTGTTGAATGATTTTTCCACCAGGTCCAATTACAGCACCGATGAAATCTTTCGGAATTTCCATTACCACCATTTTCGGAGCGTGAGGTTTTACGTCTGCTCTTGGTGTTGCAATAGTTTCTGTGATTTTATCTAAAATGTGTAATCTTCCATCTCTTGCCTGCATTAAAGCCTTTTCCATGATATCCATAGAAAGTCCCTGAATTTTGATGTCCATTTGGCAAGCTGTAATACCTTCTGCTGTACCCGTTACTTTAAAATCCATGTCTCCCAAATGATCTTCATCTCCTAAGATATCGGAAAGTACCGTCCATTTTCCGGATTTTTTATCTGTAATAAGTCCCATTGCAATACCGGAAACAGGTTTGGTAATTTGCACACCTGCATCCATTAACGCTAATGTTCCAGCACAAACGGTTGCCATTGAAGAAGAACCGTTAGATTCCAAAATATCGGAAACAATTCTGATTGTGTATGGATTTTCAGCCGGAATAACAGCTGTTAAAGCTCTTTGAGCAAGATTTCCGTGTCCTACTTCTCTTCTTGAAGTTCCTCTTAAAGGTCTTGCTTCACCGGTTGAGAATGGAGGGAAATTATAATGAAGGAAGAATTTTTCATCGTGCTGAGTGATTACACTGTCAATCATATTGGCATCTTTGATGGAACCTAAAGTTACTGCCGTCAAAGACTGGGTTTCTCCTCTTGTAAAAATGGCTGAACCGTGAGCTCCCGGAAGATAATCAATTTCTGACCAAATCGGACGGATTGTTTTAGGATCACGACCGTCAAGACGGATATTTTCTTCCAATATCATCTGGCGCATTGCCTCTTTTTCTACATCATGATAATAGATTTTTGCGAAAGGAGTTACTCTTTCCAATTCTTCTGCATTATCTACATATTGTGCTAAAAATTCATCCAGAACGGCTTTGAATTTTTCTCCTCTTTCTTCTTTGTTTGATGGAGTTTTAGCTACTTCATATACTTTGTTGTAGCATTCTTTCCATACTTTTTCACGGATGGCTTCATCGTGAACTTCGTGAGAATATTCTCTTTTAGGAAATGCTTTTCCTACTTTTTCAGCTAATCTTTCCTGAGCTTCGATCTGTTTTTTAATTTCTACATGAGCAAATTGAATAGCTTCCAGCATTTCCTGTTCAGAAATTTCTTTCATTTCTCCTTCTACCATTACAATGGAGTCTTTTGTAGCTCCCACCATAATGTCGATATCAGCTTTTAATAAATTTTCATAGCTTGGATTAACAGATAATTCTCCGTCAATTCTTACTACTCTTGCTTCAGACATTGGTCCATCAAAAGGAATATCTGTAATAGCAATAGCTGCAGAAGCTGCCAAACCAGCCAGAGCTTCCGGCATTACTGCTTTATCATAAGAAATTAATGAAATCATTACCTGTACTTCTGCGTGGAAATCTTCAGGGAAAAGCGGACGTAATACTCTGTCTACCAATCTCATTGTAAGAACTTCATCATCAGAAGGTTTTGCTTCTCTACGGAAGAAATTTCCCGGAATTCTTCCACCTGCGTAGAATTTTTCTCTGTAATCTACTGTTAATGGTAGAAAATCTACTCCCGGATTTGCTTCTTTAGCGGCAACTACGGTTGCTAAAAGCATGGTTCCGCCACATTTTACTACTACGGATCCGTCTGCCTGTTTTGCCAGCTTCCCCGTTTCAATAGTGATTTCCCTGCCGTCTGCAAGTGTAATCGTTTCTGTAAACGCTTGAGGTATACTCATAAAAAATTGTAATTCAGTGTACTCCGTATTGAGTACGTTATTATTTAAACTCTTTAAATTTTCGGTTGCAAATTTAGTGTAATTATTTGATTTATATGAAAAACGTTGAATTTTTAGAGCAGATTAAAACTGAATTGAATTTAGAAAAACTAATCCTCTCCATTATTTTTCAGGTTTTCAATCTGATTTTGCAGTTCGTTGATTTTATCTTTTAGAATTTTGATTTCATGCTTATTATTAGAAACCTTGCTTTTCAGCATTACAGTTTTTGCTCTTTCGTTATGGTCATTTTCATCATCGTCATCATTAATTTCTTCTACATCTTCTTGGATTTCGTCAATATCTTCTTGGATTTCGTCAATATCTTCCTGAATTTCTTCAATATCTTCCTGAATTTCTCCTACATCTTCTTTCAAAACTTCAATATGTTCTGAACTTTTGTTTACAGACATTTGGATAAAAATTGCTAAATAAATAGCTTCAAGGGAAACCACAGTAGTGAGCACCAGTAGCATGTGGTCAAACTCAACGATTTTGAAAATAGGAAGTACAAAACAAATAATGAAAAAAACAGTATGGAAAATAAGCGAAGGAATAGAGCCTATCCATCTGATAACTCCATTAGCTATATCTTCCAGTATAGAAAGTTTTTCCTGATTTTGTTTTGTGATTTTCATGAGCCTGAATTTAGATAAAATTTTTGAAAGACATTTAAACAATATAAAAAAAAGCGTAAATGTTGTATTAGTTACTATGTTGATTTGAGGTAATTTTGATAAAGAAACAAAAAGGCTATGAAAACTTAAATGATGAAAAACATTATTTGATAATTTTTTTCTAACAAAAAAGCAACTCGAAAGAGTTGCTTTGTTTTTGACATACTGAAGGTTATTTTCTCAAACCAAGTTCAGCAATGATTGCTCTGTATCTTGCAATATCTTTATTTTTAAGATAATCCAACAATCTTTTTCTTTTTCCTACCAGTTTTACCAAAGATTTTTCTGTAGCATAATCTTTATGATTACTTTTCAAGTGGCTAGAAAGATGATTGATTCTGAAAGTGAAAAGCGCAATTTGTCCTTCAGCGCTTCCTGTGTCTTGTGCAGATTTTCCATGTTTTGCGAAAATTTCTGCCTTTTTTTCTGATGTTAAGTACATGCCAATATTATTTAATGATTATTATGTATCGCCTGCAAAGATATGATATTTTTTTGATATTTATCCGCTTGATTTCTATTTTTTAGAAAAAGAAATGATTGTCAATGGCTTTAGTCTTGTTTTTTTGAAAAAAAGAGTGATGTAATAATTTTCTTAAGTTAAAGCAGTATTATGTAGTAAATATAATTTGAAGCCTATAAATTGTTAAAAAAATCTTAAATATTATAATGTGAATTAGAGAATTAGATGTATTTTTGCAGTGGTAAACGTGAATGAAAAAAATCTTAATTTTTGCTGGTGCCTTAGCTTTATTATTTGTAGGTATTACTAAACTTAATGCTCAGAAGAGTGATGTTATAAGACCTTCAGAAATTAAAGAAAAGAAAACCGTTTATTTCAATCCGGAAGTGTATCCTGACGTAGAAGAAATTAAGGAACCTACCAATCTTGCATTTTTCAGTGCAGTTTCTGATAAGATCAATGATTATAATAATAATAAAATGATCCGTGCTGATGTTCCGATGGAGTTCGACAGTGTGGATGCTCATACCATTGAAGAATACTGCAAAAATAATGAAGCAGATTTCGCTATAGTTCCGAAGGTAAAATATTTTAAGGTGGGATT
This sequence comes from Chryseobacterium sp. HNCC26DJ241, assembly GCF_057180505.1. Lineage (NCBI taxonomy): Bacteria > Pseudomonadati > Bacteroidota > Flavobacteriia > Flavobacteriales > Weeksellaceae > Chryseobacterium > Chryseobacterium sp. HNCC26DJ241. Next base: position 19,432 of record NZ_JBXUGL010000020.1, read on the forward strand.
AGGAAAATATGTTTTTTCCAATCAGGTAGTGGTAAGTATGAAGTTGTACGATTCAAAGGGACATCTGATTACAGAAACAGATTATGATACGTACAAAAAAAATATGAGATTGCTGGGATCTGCCGAAAATTCCATAAAAATAGGAACCAGTGGAGCCATGAAACGCATCCTTAAAAATCTTAGGAAAATGAGAAATTCCGAAGAAGCTGCTTTTTAATCCTTTAATTTAATTTTAAATAGTCTTTCACTTCTTCAATTTTGAAAAATTGAAGTATTTTTGTGATGCTAAAATTTTAGACATTTGAGTACTACAGATGAATTAGTTTTTAATCCGGCGGATATTGCCGAAACTCTGAGTGAAATGCATTCAGATGAACGATTATTGGCTTTTCTGAAAGTACCAAAACAATACAAAGCCGAAGTGTTTTCTCATCTTGATCCTGATTTTCAGGAAGAAACGATCCGAAGTATCGGAAGTGAGGAAATGGCGGAAATTCTAAACGGGATGACTCCCGATGATAGAACTTCGCTTTTTGAAGATTTTCCTGATGAACTTATCAAGTATTCTATTAATCTGCTAAATCCTCAGGAAAGAAGAATAGCTCTTAAACTTTTGGGGTATAATGCGGATTCCATTGCACGTTTGATGACACCATATTATATCCAGATCCGAAAAGAATGGACGGTAAAAAGATGTCTTCAGCAAATCAAAAAAGTAGGAAAAAAAGTAGAAACCATGAATCATCTTTATGTGGTAGATGAAAGAAATCGCCTCATTGACGATATTACTATTGGTTCTTTGCTTTTAGCGGATGAAGAGACACTGGTTTCTGATATTACGGATAATCACTTTGTGGCTATAACAACTACAACTTCTAAAGAAGATGCCGTTTCTTATTTTGAAAAATATGATCGAACTGCACTTCCAATTGTAACAGAAGCCGGAGTATTAGTAGGAATTGTAACGATTGATGATATTCTGGATCAGATTGAACAACAAAATACTGAAGATATCCAGAAATTTGGTGGGGTAGAAGCCTTGGATGTTCCGTACACGCAGACTTCTTTGTTGGAAATGGTAAGAAAAAGGGGTTTTTGGCTTGTTGTTCTATTTTTTTCTGAAATGCTTACCGCATCTGCAATGGGATATTTTGAAGATGAAATTCAGAAAGCTGTGGTTTTGGCGTTATTTGTCCCGCTTATTATTTCCAGTGGTGGAAATACAGGATCACAAGCTGCTACACTTATTATTCGGGCAATGGCACTTCAGGAAATTACACTGAAAGATTGGTGGTATGTAATGAGGAAAGAAATTTTGACGGGAATTTTTTTAGGCGGAATTTTAGGAATTATTGGTTTTTTCAGAATTCTGATCTGGCATAAAGCGGGTTTTTTCAACTACGGAGAACATTGGTTTTTTGTTGGGTTGAGTATTGGGTTTTCATTGATGCTCATTGTACTTTGGGGAACAATTTCAGGCTCCATGGTTCCTTTCGTTCTTAAAAAATTAAAACTCGATCCCGCTACTTCTTCTGCACCTTTTGTAGCTACTTTGGTGGATGTGACGGGTCTGATTATTTATTTTTCAATTGCAGGTTTGTTTTTAACTGGGAAATTGCTTTAAGGTTTATGAAATCTGTTTTACATTTTTAGCTCAATACTATTTTATTTACAAAAAAATGAAGTTTTTTCCGCTTTTCTGTATTTTATACATTGTTTTTAAGTCAATTAATTTTACACTAAAGGAGAATTTTTTATATAAAATTTAAAAAAAAACGATTGTTTTTGATTTTTTTATAAAAAAAGTGGTAATATTGCATGCAAAAATTAATAGTATGAGTATGAAAAACAATCTTCTTTTATTTTCAGCTTTTTCTTTGTTTTCCATAATGGATGCTCAAATACACAAAATAAGCAATCTGCTGAAAACTGGATTCGCGAAAATTCAAAAAAATTAGGAATTCAGGTGGATTCCAAATTTAATTTGGAAAAAGTCAGAAAAGGAAATGCAGGAGAAACACTTCGTTTTAAGCAAATGTTGAATGGTGTTCCTGTATACAACAGTGAAATTGTAATTAATTACAATAAAAATAACGAAATTGCTTACACAGATACCGAAAGTATCAAATCTATAGAAAAAATAGATACAACACCTTCAATTTCAAAAGATGAAGCATATAATAAGGCTTTCGTTGCATCCAAATCTTCAGGAACTGTAAGTTATTCTGAAAATAATCTTTATGTTTATAAAACAGATGACAATAGTACAAAACTTGTTTATCGTGTCGTTATTAGTAGCTTTGATAATCCTGGTTCTTGGGAAACCATCGTTGATGCAAAATCCGGAGAAATAATTAGTGTAAAAGATATCGCTATTTATCATCATAAAAATCATAAAGATGATGAAGGTAAGCCAAAAAAGAAAAATCGCAGTAATTTTGTTGAACTAAACAATCTTCCAAAAAAAGCAACAGGAACAGGTTATATTTTTGATCCGGATCCTCTTTCTTACACACAATCTGCTTATGCAGGACAATATGTAGATAATAGTGATGCTACGAATGCAAGTTTTGATGCAGCTAGAAAATTAGTGAATATTCCGGAGCTAGAATTTGCAGGTGGAGTATACAAACTAAAAGGGACATATGCTGAAATCAAAGATTTAGAGACTCCTTCAAAAGGATTATTTACTCAAGCTACCAATAATTTCTTGTTTAACAGAGATCAAGATGGTTTTGAAGCTGTCAATGCATATTGGCATATAGACAATAGTCTTCGTTATATCAATCAAATTTTAGGAATTGAATGTATTTCATTATACAATAGTGGAGTTGTGCATTTTGATCCGAGTGGTTTGGACGGTGATGACAATTCTTATTACAGTGCTGGTAAACTTGTTTTCGGAGAAGGAGGTGTTGATGATGCAGAAGATGCAGACGTAGTTTTGCATGAATTAGGACACGGAATCCATGATTGGCTTACCAATGGAAGCCTTTCTCAAGTTCAGGGATTAAGTGAAGGTTGTGGAGATTATTGGGCACAATCATATAGCAGAAGTTTAAATCAATGGCCTTCTACAGCTGCCGCTTATCATTGGATGTTTAGTTGGGACGGACACAATGAATTTTGGACTGGAAGAACAACAAATTATTCAGGAAACTATTCCTCGGCAAATTCTTTGTCAATCCATACTGCCGGACAAATTTGGGCAACTGCTTTAATGAAAATTTATAATGCCATCGGAAAAGAAAAGACGGATCGTGCATTTTTGGAAGGTTTAGCCATGACTTCTTCCAGTACCAATCAACAAAATGCGGCTATTGCAGTAAGACAAGCTGCTCTTAATATGGTTGGTCAATTCGGATTTACGTGTGCCGATATCGCTACAATGACTACACAATTTACATCAAAAGGATATACACTTCCGGCATACACTTGTACTAATTTAGCCGTGTCAGATGTGAAAAAAGCAACTATTAGTGTATTTCCAAATCCTGCTAATGATAAAATTAATGTAATGATCAATTCAGGAAAAGAAGAATCTGTTGAAATTTATAGCATTGATGGCCGGAAAATAATGAATGCGGCAATTGGTAAAGAAAAAAGTTCAGTGGATGTATCCAATCTTGCAAAAGGAATTTATATTCTAAAAGTAAAAGGAACAGACCTGGTACAAAAATTTATTAAGAATTAATTACATTTTGAAAAATAAAAAATAAGGCCTTTTTTTAAAGGTCTTATTTTTTGCTGTTAATTTGCGAAAATTAAATAGCTTTGTTTTAATATCGTAACGTATGGAAATTTTAGCAAAAATATTGACTGCTATCGTAGCTATAGAACATCTTTATATTCTATGGTTAGAGATGTTTGCATGGGAAACTGCCGGAAAAAGAGCTTTTAAAGGCTCGCTTCCGGATGAAATGTTTAAGCCTACTAAAAAATTAGCGGCCAATCAGGGACTTTACAATGGATTCCTTGCGGCAGGACTGATTTGGTCTTTTCTTATTTGCGATGAAGTTTGGTCTTACAATATAAGAATCTTCTTTTTGGGTTGTGTAATTGTTGCGGGAATTTACGGAGCTTTGACAGCCTCAAAAAAAATATTTTTTGTTCAGGCTTTACCTGCAATTTTAGCATTAGCTTTTGTATTACTTTCGAAGTATGCATAGTTTCGGCGGAGCTTTGCTCCGCCGAAACTATTTTACAGGAATTCTATTTCATAAACAACCACTCGAAGGCAGCCGGAAATTCTTTTGCCCAGTAATTTTCAGAGTGCGTTCCATAGTCATCAAATTTGGTATGGATATTTTTGGAAGGGACGCCTTTTCTTTTTAATAAATCTATAATTTCATTAATATCGGAAATCATGTCTTCGGATTCTTTTTTCCCGGCAAGGAAATAAAATTTCGTATTCCCTAATTTTTTTGAATTCTCATTCAGAAATTTTTTCAGATCACTTTCTACAAACCAAAATGCAGGACTGAAAATTCCGAGTTTTCCAAATGTTGAAGGATATTTTGCACCCGCATAAAGAGAAATCAATCCTCCCATCGAACTTCCAATTAAACCCGTATTTTTTGCCTGCGAAAGCGTTCTGTATCTTTTATCAATGTATGGTTTTAAAGTTTCGGCTAAAAATTGTGCATACTTTTCGCCTTTTCCACCACCATATTTTTCATTTTTCCAAGGAGAATATTCGTTTAGCCTTTCGCTTCCACCGTTATCAATTCCTACAATAATAGCCTCTTGTTTTCCATTTTTAGAAAACATATCCATCGTTTCGTCCACTTTCCATTCACCGGAAAAAGAAATAACATCATCAAAAAGATTCTGTCCGTCTTCCATATAAATAACAGGATATTTTTTGGTGGAATTTTCATAGTTAGGAGGAAGATAAATCCAGATTCTTCGAGTGGTATTAAGTTGAGGAATTGAAAAATTTTCACTCAGGATTTTTACATTTCCAGAAGCTGTATTCTGTTTTTTTGTTGGTTTTGTCCAAGATAAAATCTGATTTTCAATTTTCTGAGGGCTTTTATTAAAGATAAAACTTCTATTGCTAATGGCATTTCCATTGATGTCTCCCTCTGCTGTCTCCCAATTTCCTTGTGTAAATTTGTATTCTACTTTTTCTTCACTTTCAAAAATTTCTATAAAATAATTTCCTTTTTCATCTTTTTTCAATTCAAATTGGGAATCTTTGGGATTCCAATTGTTCAATGAAGAGGCCATGTAAATTTTAGTATTCGGATCAGTATTTTTTGGTATTGAAGTTATAATAATCCTAACCTGGCTTTGCACAGCACAAACAATAAAAGTAAAAATGAAAAATAATCTGTTCATAATGTGAAAATACAAAAATCTTTTAAACGATTATTTCTATCTTTGCACTTCAAAATTTTACTGTATTATGAACGCATTTATTGAAGAATTACAATGGCGCGGACTTTTTTCCGATATGATGCCCGGAACTGATGAACAACTGAATAAGGAAATGACGACAGCCTATATCGGATTCGATCCGACAGCGGATTCTTTGCATATCGGAAGTTTGATACAGATCAAAATTTTAGCACATTTCCAAAGACATGGTCATAAACCGATTGCTTTGGTTGGTGGTGCAACAGGAATGATCGGTGATCCTTCCGGAAAATCGGCGGAGCGTAATCTTTTGGACGAAGCTACTCTTAATCATTATGTTGAATGTCTTAAAAAACAACTTTCCAGATTTTTGGATTTTGAAGGTTCTGAACCTAATAAAGCCGAACTTGTCAATAACTACGACTGGATGAAGGAATTCAGCTTTCTTGATTTTATTCGTGATATTGGGAAAAATATTACAGTGAATTATATGATGGCAAAAGAATCCGTGAAAAAAAGAATTACCGGAGAAGGTGGCGCAGAAGGAATGAGTTTTACGGAATTTACCTATCAATTACTTCAAGGATATGATTTTTTGCATTTATATAAAGCTAAAAATGTAAAGCTACAAATGGGAGGTTCGGATCAATGGGGAAATATAACAACCGGAACTGAATTAATCAGAAGAAAAGCTCAGGGAGAAGCATTTGCACTGACGGTTTCTTTGATCACAAAAGCAGATGGTTCAAAATTTGGAAAATCTGAAAGTGGTGAAAATTATTGGTTAGACAAAAAGAAGACTTCGCCGTACAGATTTTATCAGTTTTGGCTGAATTCTACTGATACGGATGCAGAAAGATTTATTAAATTCTATACATTTTTGGAAAAAGATGAAATTGAATCTTTAATTGCTGAACACCAAGCAGCTCCACATGAAAGAAAACTTCAGAAAAAATTAGCAAAAGAAGTGACGATTTGGGTGCATGGAAGGGAAGAATATGAAAAAGCAGTGAAAGCTACGGAAATACTTTTTGGAAAATCTACAACGGAAGATCTTATTGGTCTGGATGAAGAGACTTTTTTAGATATTTTTGATGGTGTTCCTCAAAAAGAGGCTCAAAAATCTGAAATTTTAGGGACAAATGTAGTGGATTTATTCTCTGAAAAATCCAATTTTCTAAAGTCCAAAAGCGAAGCGCAAAGAGAACTAAAAGGAAATGCGATTTCCGTAAATAAAGAGAAAGTAAACGATACCTTTACAGTAAAAGAAACCGATCTTATTGATGGGAAATTCCTGCTGCTACAGAAAGGAAAGAAAAGTTACTTTATTGTTAGAGCTATATGATAAAAAATCCCGAAATTTTCGGGATTTTTTATTTTAAATATGAGAAAAATTGATTTAGAATCTATAATTTTTTGTAAAATCTGAGCCATTGCCTTTCAATGTAAGATTCTCGTTTATCTGAACTTGCCCATTTTTTTCAATTTTGTAGCTTATTTCTAAGTCTGCACCGTAATTAATAATCTGAATAGCTGCAGCTACTCCATATATAGGTTTTATGGTCTCAATTACATACGTTTTTGTTGTTCCCGTAAAATCATCTTCATCTAAACCTATAGCTTGCTCACCAGTTTGTGCATTTCCATTTAATTTCCATAACGTAGTCTCACCTGTAGTAGTGGAACCGGCAGTAACTACGGAAACATAATCATCAGTAGAATTTACATTATTCAGATTTACTGTTATTTTATAAGAATTTCCGGATTGCTGAGGATTGTCTTCATCATCATCACTTTTGCAGGAATTAGATATGGAAACGAATCCAACGAAAAGCAAAAACAGACCGATTTTTTTGATGTTGAGTTTTAAAAAGTTCTTTTTCATGTGTATTTTTTTAATTTATGATACCGTATTTTTATTTCAATTTAATTTCAATGCTTCCTTCATCAAATCCTTCAATATTTTTATCTGTAAAAATATTTTGTGCTTTCGCCTGTATTTTTTCAAGAAGGTCTTCTGTAGTTCCGGAATGATTGATGGTAATGATAGATTTGCTTGTACTGAATTTCATTTGTGTATCGCTTACATTTTTAATACCTTCAATGATAGAATTCAGGTTTTTCACACTGGTTAAATTTCCGTTCATAATCGTAAGAACGGTTTTATTCGTTGAAGCCGAAACATCCTCGTTTTTCTCCGCATTATTTTTGTTTTTTTTGCTAAACAAAGAAAGTACTTTACCTCCCGTTTGTGACGCTTTATCTGCAGAGTTTGCAGCTTTGTCCATTTTACTTACAGCGTTGTCTATTTTGTCGAAAAGACTTTGTGCTTTTATCGTTGAGATACTGAAAGATAATATAGCAGCACCTAATAAAGTAATCTTTTTCATTTTGATTTGTATTTAAGGTTAGACGTTTATATTGTAAAATTCTCAAATTGAGGAGAGTATTGATAAAAATATCTATGAATAGTTCTTAAAAATCTATGAATTACATTTATAAGAAATGGAAAAATATTCTTAAATGATATTTTACTTTTTGACAAGCTTTTTCACTATAGATTTCCCTGTTTTTAGCTCAGCTGTAAGAATATAAACTCCCGAAGAAAGATTAGAAATATTAATATTGTTAGTTTTTTCAGATTGCAGAATTAGTTTTCCATCTGTACTGCTTATTTCTATATTTCTTATTTCTTTCTTGGATTTTAAGCTAATGAAGTCTGAGCTTGGGTTGGGATATATGTCCACTTGAGCATCCGTTTCCAGATCTATGGTTGATAATAAGCTGTTATTTCCATAAGTGAAAGAGCAGGTATGGCTTGATGGAAGTCCATCTAATAGTATATCATTAAACGAGATCAATAGCAAAGCACCTTTATAATTAGGAGATATCCACATGTAAGATTCACTATTAACAATCATTGTTGGAGAACCTACTATATTTATTGTAAAATTTTGGATTCGTTTAATTCTTAATGTATTGGGGAAAGTTCCCAAAGGAGTTATTAATGTTCCATATGCGTCAGCTTTAACTGTTTGGCTTCCAGATTCTATATTTCCTATTGGATCAGAATGTGAGTTCCAAGAATCTGCAAATGTTTGCTGATAAGTAATGGGATATTTCATATCAATTCTGTAGTCATCAAAAATCTGTTTGACTACATTATTATTAATATCAATACTTTTGCTTCCAATAGTTGAAATTTCATTATTTAAAGAAAGTGTATAGGTATAATAATCTTCTTCGGTAAATCCAACGACTCTATTTGCCATTGGAAAATCTGAGCAATTTGCATTACCTAAGCAATCACTTGTAATTTGTGAAGTGGTACCTGCAGATGTATATTGGGAAAAATCCCATGTTACATTTGCTCCGGAAGCTCCCGGATCCAAACTGTTGAGAGTACTAGCATCTGCATGATTGTATAGTAATATTCCCAATTGATCTCCATGACTTGCAGAGATTACAGGTTGTGCAAAAATAAATATAGAATTGAATAGTAAGATGTAGGAGCATATTATTTTCATAGGTGTTTTTTTAGTATTCTTTAGCATATAAACATTCACAGTTTATATCCACAAAACTATCTTGGCATACCTCAATAAACAATCCTTAAAACCCAGTGTTTTTTTCTACCTATTTTTAGGTATTTTTTTATAATTTATTAATTTTAGTATACTGTAACATAAAAAAAAGTTTTTGTAGTATTTTTTTCTTCAAACAGTATTTTTTATTTTTGATTAAAGCAATCCATTATTTCGACATGATAAAAAAAATCATATTATTACTTATAATAGTATTTTTTGGTATACAAAAAGTCAGGTCTCAGTATTTTTATTATCTTGAGAAAAAAAACAACAAAAATTTTGACAGCTTGGTGATCGCTACAAATAAAGAAACGGTAGATACATTGAAAGCTATTAAATCCTATCAGATTGCCGCTACCTATATTATGAGACAGGATTTGGAAAATTACCAAAAATACCTGAAACAAGGGCTAAAATTTTCCGAAGGTAACCCAGTATACAAAGACATAGGACTTTATTATCAGACTCTTATAAATTTTACAAAACCGGATGGATTAAGTATTCTTGAAAATGATTTTGTAAAAATTGAATCTGCTTTGAAAAAATATAAAAGTAATGAGGCAAAAAAAATAAGAATCATCATGTTTCAAAACCTTTCAATATTGAGGATTATGCAGAATAAGGAAGTAGAATCCATGAATATTCTCATTAAAAAGGCTTTGCCAATAGCAGAATCTATTGGAGATCATGAGCTTACAGGTAGTTTGTATAAAGGTGTTGGGATTTTATTTTATAATTCTAAAGATTATAGTAAGACCATTGAGTATATGAATCTGGCTGAAAAATCTATAAATAAACTGAAAAATCAGACGCCACAGTCCAAAGGAATAATGGGAGAAACCCTTTTAGTAAAGGCAGATGCTTTGATTAGACAAAATAGAATGAATGATGCAAAAGCAGAATTGGATAAAACCTATTCTATGATTAAAGATTATCCCGAATCCAATTTTTATTCTCTATATTATAGCACTTTAGGATATTATAATATGAAATTGGAAAACTATCCTGAAGCTATACTTTTTTTTGACAAAGGAAAGGCTAATGCTGAAAAATACAAAAATACTGTTATTGCAGAAAGAATAAAATTGTTTGAAGCAGATCTCAATAAAAGAATGAAAGAATATAAAAAGTCTAATGAATTATTTAAGGACGTTTACAAAAGCACTTTCTTTCAAAAAAATAAGCAAGAAGCGTTGAGAGAGATTTCCTCCAATTATACCGCTTTGAAAGACACAGCAAAAGCTAATTTATATGCAGAACAATATTTAAAATCTGTTGATAGTCTTAATACCATTTCAATTCATAAGAATATAGCTACTCTTGAAGCGAAATATAAAAAAGCTGAAAGAGAAAGGGAATTGGTAAAAAACCAATTAGAGATCAATAAAAAGAATAAATATATATGGATTTTAGGGCTTACATCTATTCTATTTTTATGTCTTGTGTTTTTGATCTTTCTGAATTATAAAAAGAATAAAAAATTTTCAGAGCAAAGAGAAATTAATCTTCAACAGAAACTAAAAGAAATACAGCAGGCAGAAGAATTGAAAATGGCAAAAGCGATTTTAGATGGCGAAGAAAGGGAGAGAGAACGTGTCGCAAAAGATTTACATGATGGTTTGGGTGGGATGCTTGCCGGCTTAAAAATTAATTTATCCAGTTGGTCTTCTAATAACCTCGCTGAAAATCAATCTCCAGGTTTTAAAAAAGTATTAACTCAGTTGGATAATTCAGTCTCAGAATTAAGAAGAATAGCAAGAAATATGATGCCGGAAAGTTTGCTCAATTTTGGTCTGGAAGCAGCATTACAGGATCTTTGTGATTTTTATACAAAAGATAATCTTGTTATCGATTTTCAGGCTATTAATATTCAAAAGGATCTCCCTATGTATTTTCAGACCAATGTATATAGAATTATTCAGGAGTTACTTTCCAATGCGGTGAAACATTCTGATGCCAACAATATTTTGTTGCAATGTTCACAATCTGATAATCAATTTATTATTGCAATAGAAGACAATGGAAAAGGAATAAAAAAATCGGAAAATACACACGGAATGGGAATGAGCAATCTCCGAAATCGTGTACATTTCCTTAAAGGAAAAATGGAAATAATTTCCGAAGAAAACGAAGGAACTGCTATAAATATAGAACTTAATATCAATGCAGCTTAAATGAATATCAGTATAGCTATAGTAGATGATCATCCTATTGTAATTGAAGGTTTAAAATTAATGCTGATGCATGAAAAATACTTCAGAGTATTGGGAACTTTTTTAGACGGAAGAGGAATATTATCATTTATCGAAAATAATTTTGTAGACATAATTTTGCTTGATATTACATTACCGGATATCAGTGGTATTGATCTCTGTCTTGAAATCAAAAAAAAATCTCCGGAAACTTCCATTATTATCTTGAGTAATCATTCAGAAAGAAGCATTATTATCCAATGCATTCAGAATGGAGCTAATGGTTATCTTCTGAAAAATGCCACTGTGGAAGAACTTACAAATTGTATAAAAGATGCTCTTTCAGGAAATATTGTTTTTTGTAATGGAGTCAAAAAAATTATTAGCAAACCTTCACCCAGTGAGCTTCATCCTATACCAAGACTTACCAAGCGTGAGAAGGAAATTCTGAAACTTGTAATGGAAGGTAAAACCAGTAATACAATTGCAGAAGAATTATTTCTAAGTCCTTTAACAATAGATACACATCGCAAAAACCTGATGCAAAAATTCGGGGCAAAAAATACAGCAGAGCTCATTCGTATTTCAGTTCAGAATAAGATGATCTAATCAAAGCTGGTAACATTTTCTAATTTTTCAATTATCTTTGTCTAATGGAATTACAATATCTCGTTCGCGAACCTGCGACAATCACACCTAAAACTCCCATTTTATTTATGCTTCACGGATATGGAAGCAATGAGCAGGATCTCTTTTCTTTTGTTCCCACACTTCCCGAAGATTGGATTGTTGTAAGTTTTAGAGCTCCACAAAATACCGACTTTGAAGGCTATTCTTGGTATGATATTGATTTTATGGATATTGAAAAAGTGGTAGATGTTCCGCAAGCCAATAAATCGTTAAATGCATTGCTGAAAAATATTTTAGAAATTTCTAATAAATACGGACTCACGGAGAATGAAACTCATCTTTGTGGTTTTAGCCAGGGTGGAATTCTGAGTTATGCATTGGCTTTGTCTCAGCCTCAGTTGTTCTCAAAAGTAGCCTGTTTAAGTTGTTATCCTGAGGAAAAACTTTTGACAAATATTGTGAAAGAGAAAAAGAAATTAGAACGTTTGAGGTTTTTTGTTTCTCATGGAACGGATGATGCTGTAATTCCTCTGGATTGGTCAAGAAAAGCGGCGGATTTGTTGTATGATTTGGGATGCTATTTTACTTTCCGAGAATATATGAGCGGCCATGCAGTCAATCAGAAAAATTATATGGATTTAATGGAATTTTTCAAAAAATAAACCTTTGTTAATTAATGAAAAAGCATGAACTTCATAATACCATCATTTCTGCTAAAAACAGAGATCAGAAGGCGCAAACCAGACTCATCAATGAATTTTGGGTAGATGTTTTTTCCTTTGTTATCAAGAAAGTTCATGACCAGAATGTAGCTGATGAAATTACCGTAAATGTATTTTCAAAGGTTTTATCTAAATTGGAATTATACGATTCCGATTTTCAGTTTAAAACCTGGATTCTTACAATTGCTCAAAATACCATTATTGATTATTGGCGAAAAAAAAGCAGGGACAATGAAGATGCTCAGGAAGATTTTGAAGATGTAAAGAATCAGTTTGCTAAATCTCCAGAAGAATTATTGATCTCCGAAGAAGACCAGCAAAAACTGCAAAACATTGTAGAATCTATGGATGCTAATTATCAGGATATTATTCGTTTGCGTTTTTTTGAAGAGAAAAGCATCAAAGAAATTGCAGAAGAATTGGGAATTTCGGTAGCCAATACCAAAATCAGAATTATGCGTGCAAAGAAAGTACTGGCTCAGCTTCTGAAAGACAATGATTTTGAAATAGAATAACGTGAACTCGATAGCATTTTATTGAAAATGAGCTGTTGGAATATGTTGTTTTGAAAAAATAGATAAAGACTTATTTTGAAATAAAATTAATACTTTGCGTTAAATGATATTGCCTATTTTCCGCCGAGTTTATGTTAAAATAATGCATTTACAGTTTTTTTCAGTAATAGAAAAAACAAATCAATCCGATTTTTATAGTCTTTATACACCTAATAAAATATTCCGTAATTTTGAATTTTATTTTTGAAGATGGAAGGTTCAGTAAAAGAAACATTGGGACAAGACACCATTACTAACAAACCAAAATGGATTCGCGTAAAACTTCCGACAGGAAAAAGCTATCGCGAACTCAGAAGTTTGGTAGATAAATATAAGCTCAATACCATTTGCCAGTCCGGAAGTTGCCCGAATATGGGCGAATGTTGGGGAGAAGGTACGGCAACTTTTATGATTTTGGGAAATATCTGCACCAGAAGTTGCGGATTTTGTGGTGTGAAAACGGGAAAACCTTTGGATGTCAATTGGGACGAACCGGAAAAAGTAGCACGTTCCATCAAATTAATGAAAATTAAACATGCGGTTCTTACTTCTGTGGATCGGGATGATCTGAAAGATATGGGTTCCATTCTTTGGGCAGAAACCGTGAATGCAGTTCGCAGAATTTCTCCGGGAACAACAATGGAAACGTTGATTCCTGATTTTCAAGGAATTCATAAACATCTGGACAGAATGATAGAAGTAGCTCCGGAAGTAATTTCGCACAACATGGAAACGGTGGAACGATTGACTCGCGAAGTTCGGATTCAGGCAAAATACGAAAGAAGTTTAGGTGTTTTGAAATACCTGAAAGAAGCAGGACAACGTAGAACCAAAACCGGAGTAATGCTTGGTTTGGGCGAAGAAAAGCATGAAGTTTTTAGAACCATTGAAGATATCCGAAATGCAGATGTGGACATCATTACGTTAGGACAATATTTGCAGCCTACCAAAAAACATCTTCCTGTAAAAAGATTCATCACTCCGGAAGAATTTGAAGAATTTGGAGAGTTTGCAAGAAATCTTGGTTTCCGCCATGTGGAAAGTTCACCACTTGTAAGAAGTTCTTATCATGCGGAAAAACATATTCATTAAGAATAAATTATATTTTTTAAGAGCGCACTTTTTTAGTAGCGTTCTTTTTTTTGTTAATTTTCTTTACTTTTATATAAAAAATCAAAATTGATGAAACATGTATTTTCTTTAATTCTTTCTTTGTTTTTTAGCTTTTTTTATTCGCAAAAAATTGACTTTCAAAAAATTAATGCAAATCTGGATAATGATTGTATATCGAATGCAAATGAAGACAAAGCAAACTTCCGTACAAATAAAGCGGTATATTCCATAAGTCTCTACAAAGCTGAAAATGAAAGAGATAATTTCAAAAAAGTGAAAAAAAGTAATGACAAAGATTTCTATTTGCAATCGTACACAGAATATTTAGAAGATGGCCGAAAACGCTATAAAGAATACATATACGATCATATAAAAAGAGAAGAAAAATTTTTCTATGATAAAGATTTTCAGAATCTTACATTGCAATATTATTCGGAAAAAGGAAGCGATACGTTTGTGGAAAATTATTTCTTGTTATATTATGATTCTCAGAAAATTTTAGATGAAGAATTTCAATATCGTACGTATAAAAATGAAGATTTTGATTATGAGGGTTACACAAAATATTCAAAAGAGAATGATGAAAGCGGCTTAAAAATTAAAGTCAATGAAATTGGCTATGACAGTATTCCTTCTCCCACAAAAGTCTACACATTTGGAGAATCCGGATTGGTGAAAATTAAACCTTTGTATCAGTCTAAAAAAGAGAAGTTCAGTTGGATTTCAGGAAAGTATTTACCTGTAGAAATTGAAGATTATATAATTGAAGGAAGAAATGTAAAATATGATTATGACAAAAACGGATTTATAAAATCTGAAATATGGATGAAATCCGGAAGTCTCGAAAATAAAACGGAATATGAATACAACAGCGATTATTCCGAAAGAATTGAACAAGATTATCATATGCTTGGAACCGAAAAATCTTCAAAAATTGTTAAAAAATACAATAAGCAGGGCGATATTATTTTCATGCAAACTACAGAATATACAGGAAATAAATTGAATCCGACGGTTTACGAATATAATTACGATGATTTCGGAAATTGGATAGAAAGAAAAACATTTTACATTTCAGCAGATAAGGGAAATGCAAAAGAACTAATGGAACATGAAATTCGTGAAATAAGATATTTTGACGCAGAAGATAAGATCCGAGATTTTGATTTTCCGAAAATTTCCGAAAAAATAAAAGAAGTAAGAAACGAGATTTCAAGAATAGCAGCACAGAAACAGAAAAATATAGACGAATTCAATACCGCTGTACAAGAAGGAAATTATGAAACGAAAATCACCAAATCCGAAGCCAAAAGAATTGCAGATTTTGCCCCAAAATTCTGGAAGCTAAAAAAAGAAGCCTATGGAAATCTGGATAGTGACCCGGAAGAAGAAGCGGTTGCAGTTTTTGAAACTCCGGTTTCACTGGAATTTGGCTTTGGACAGGCTTTGGCAATTTTCAAAAAAACAGGTAATGGTTGGAAACTTTGGCATCAGTCTTTTGCACCTGTTTTATGTACGGAATGTGGCGGAATGATGGGCAATCCTTTCGATGGAATTTCGATTTCTAATAGAACGATCATAATTAATCATTTTGGTGGAAGTCGGCAAAAATGGAACTATACCCATCGTTATCGTTTTCAGAATAATGATTGGTATCTTATTGGAGCTACAGTAAATTTTGGTGCACCTTGCGATTATTTTTCAGGTTTGGATTATAATCTTTCTACAGGAAATGTAGTCGCCGATTACTCACAGGAAATTTGTGACGAAGAAGATTCTGATAAGCGTGAAAATAAAGACTGGCAAAAAAAATTCAAAAAGAAAATTCCTCTTCCTTTGATGGATGATTTTTTACCGGGAGAAAATAAAATTATGATTCCGGAACAAAATTATGAAATGTATTATTGATATTATGCATTTTTATATACTGGGAAACAGAATTTTATTGTTTAAATTTATATGATTAAAAATACAGAATATGAAACTTTCAATAAGATCTATGCCAATCCTGATTTTTTGTTTTATCATATTATTTTCATGTAAAAAGAATGAACAAAAATCAAATGAAAAAACAAAAGTAGAGACACAGACACCAAAAGTAACAGAAAAAGAGATCACTTATTCTTCAAAAGGTAAAAACTACAAATCTTTTGTCGCATACAAAGAAGATTCTAAGCAATTGAAACCTGTAGTTTTTGTAATTCCTGAATGGTGGGGATTGAATGATTATGCAAAATCCCGCGCAAAACAGTTAGCAGAATTGGGATATTTTGCAATGGCTCTTGATTTTTACGGAGACGGAAAAACGGTTGAAAATCCGGATGATGCAGGGAAACTTTCAGAACCTTTTTATAAAGATGCCTCAATAGGAAAAAACGCTTTCGATGCCGGAAAAGCTGAACTCAAAAAATTTGCAAATGCCGATCAATCAAAAATAGCTGTAATTGGATATTGTTTTGGAGGAGCACAAGCGTTAAATATGGCAAGACAGGAACAAGATTTGAAAGGAGCTGTCGTTTTTCATGGAAATCTGATGACAGGTGTAAAACCCAACAATAATAAAGTAAAAGTTCTTGTATTGAACGGAGCAGCCGATACTTTCATTCCTCAAAAAGAAATTGATGCCTTCAAAAAAGAAATGGATTCTGCAAAGATCAGTTATAATTTCATCAATTATCCGGGAGCTTTGCATGCATTTACAAATCCTGCTGCTACGGAAATGGGGAAAAAATTTAAACTGAAAATTGCGTATAATAAAGAAGCCGATGAAAAATCTTGGGCTGAACTCCAGAAATTTTTGAAAGAAATTTTCAAATAAAAAAATCGCTTGGAAAAAGCGATTTTTTTAATCAATTTTTTTCATCTCCATTGGCACACCAAAATAATGCATTAGCGAGATTTTTTTTGGGAAAAGCCTTGAATTCTCCCGGCATCAAAACGCTAAAAATTTCTGTGAAATTTTGCACTCCTTTTTTATCGGTAACGATGGCACATCGATTCCATCGTATCAGATTTTTAATTCCTAACAAAGCATCTTGCAGCCATGCTCCCCAAGTAAAATTTTCCAGATCAGTATCCAAATATAACAAATAATTTAGTTCATCATAAATATTTACTTTCACCTTTACATAAGGAATTACCAGATTTTCAAAATCTTCTTTCGTAACTTCTCCTTGTGCATGAAATGCAGCAACATTATCAGGAGCATCAGAAAGTAGAGTAATCATAATTTGCTTTTCATTAGGGTGATAAAGGTAGATATTCATGTTTTTTAATGCTTTACACATTTTGAGGGATAATTTATATGATTTCTTTTGCAAACTGTAGAAAGAAAAAGCGTGCATGATTTTGGTTAAAACAGTTACATAACTAATTGCGAAAAAGATTTCTTTTTTTTGAAAAAATAATCACATTCTTTTTCAGAATATTTTAAATTTGATATTCATGATTAAAAATTCTTTTATTCAATTTACATCAAAAGGAATATACTGTGTTCCCGGAAAATTTTATCTTGATCCGTGGAGACCGGTAGATTTAGCTTTGATTACTCACGGACACGGCGATCATGCAAGATGGGGAATGAAAAAATATTTGTGTCATCATTTTACAAAACCGATTTTGAAGCTCAGAATTGGTGACGATATTAATGTCCAAAGTGTTGAATATGGAGAAGAATTGAAAATAAATGATGTAAAAGTTACTTTTTTTCCGGCTGGTCATATTGTAGGTTCTTCCCAGATCAGGATGGAATATAAAGGGAAAATTGTTGTTTTTTCCGGAGATTATAAAGTTCAGGATGATGAAATTTCCACACCTTTCGAATTGGTGAAATGCCACGAGTTCATTACCGAAAGTACATTTGGATTACCCATTTATAACTGGCTCGAACCACAAGATTATTCCGAAAAAATGAAGACTTGGGCGGAAAAAAATCGTGATCATGGAAAAACTTCCGTTTTTGTAGGATATTCTTTGGGAAAAGCTCAGCGAATTATGAAATCTTTGGAAGGTTCTGGGAAATTATTTGTTCACTCTTCCATCGCAAAACTAAATGAAGCCATTGAAAGTGTCAGAATCAATCTTCCGGAATATGAAACCATTGATTTTTATGGAAATATAAAAGAAACTCAAGGCGAAATTGTAATTGTTCCGCCAGCTTTGTTGGATAGTAACGTTATCAAAAAAATTCCGGAACGTGCAACTGCTATTTGTAGCGGTTGGATGCAGGTTCGTGGTTCCAGAAGATGGCGATCTGCGGATGCGGGATTTGCTATTTCGGATCATGCGGATTGGAAAGGTTTGCTTGAAACCGTGAAAGCAACCGAAGCCGAAAAAATCTATGTAACACACGGACAAACCGAAGTTTTTGCAAAATATCTCAATGAAATCGAACTGAATGCAGAACCGGTGTCTACTATTTTTGGGGATGAAGAAATTGAGGAAAAGGAAATCCTTCAGAATGACGAAGAATAAAAAACCATTAAGACATTGCGTTAATACTTCATCAACTTAGAAGCTGTTTGAATTATATAATCATTATTTAAAACCACAAAAACACAAAGGTTTTGTTAAGTTTAAAAACGTTGAAGATAAAAGTTCGCATAAGAAAATCTTTGATTTTCAAAACTTAAATGTTCTTTAATGAGCTTTTTAACAGTTTTAAATTTAACTTAAATGTTTAAAAATTTTGCACCTTTTGTGGTCTTATTTTTGTCAATTTTAAATCTTTATTGAAACCAATTACTGACTATAAATCCAAAATACAGAGAACAATTCAACAGTGAGTTTACTCAAGAAAAATCTTGACAAACTTAAAGAAAAAGGCGGAATAAGATATCTTTTCCGTGTTTCTGAAAGTCCGGTTTTTATGACAAAAGATTTTAAAGAAAAACTGAATGATATTTGTAAAAGCATTATTACTCAAATTAAAAACATGGGTGATGAAGAACTTCAGAAAGCCATTCCAGAAAACTGTAATGTTCTGAATGATACAAAACAGCCTCTTAATTCCTTAATGGTGTAAAATAAATATCGATATTTATTACTCTAAAATAAATTTCTTAGTAAACGTTTTCCCATCTTTATTTTTGAAAACAGCAAGGTAAAATCCTTTTTGCAAGCCTCCCAAATCTACTTTTCCTACAGAGAGAAGATTGTTTTTTTCTAAAATTTTTCTTCCACTGGTATCTACAATCTGGATTTGTTGTATTAATCCGTAGGTAGATTTGTAGTTCAGCGTTTTGTTTTCTACAAATATGGTAAAATCATTTATTGCAATTTCATTGGTAGCAAGCGTAACGGATTTTGCCGTTTCAATAATGAATTCCAGACCGAGTTTTGCAAATTTTGCAGCATGAGTACTACTGTTTCCCATATTTGCTAATTTATCCTGGCTGGAATGGATGTACGGATTGTACTGCGAAAAATCGGCTTCGAAAGGAAATGCAGATTCATATCCATTTTCTGCCCAACTGTAATGATCGGAACATCCATAATTACAGATCGTATTTCCGTATGTTACTTTATGCGTTCCGGAAGCATTGTAATGTTCCATCAATTCAATTAAAAATAAATTCAAATTATTACTGTTGTAATCATCGGTTGTCAGATAAATATCATTGGGTGAACCTTTATAGTTTGTCATGTCAAACTGAACAAATGAAACCACGTTTTTATTTTGCGAAGCATATTCGGAAGCAATTTCGTATGAACCTACCAATCCTATTTCTTCCGCAGCAAAAGCCATGAATTCTACCGTTTTTTCAGGTTTATAATTCATATTAATAAGAATGCGGATCATTTCCGTAATTGTAGCAATTCCGGAAGCATCATCATCTGCACCGGGAGCTTGAGAAGTATTGGAAATAGAATCCATGTGTGCACCTACAATTACATATTCATTGGGTGCAGTATTTCCGTTAATCGTTAAAACTAAAGAAGGCATCGTCGTTCCGGAATGATTGACTGTTCGTACGGAAATATCCGTTCTTCCGGCAGCAGTTATCATATTTTGCCATTTCGTTTTCAGATCCTGAACTGCAGTTTTTGCTTGTGCAGTAGTATGTCTTCGTGTTCCGTAATTTTCAAGAGTCTGAATATGATTTTTAATATTTGTGGCATTCACCTGATTGATGGCTGTATTCACCAAAGCATCTTGTGAAATGGTAAAATCTAAAACTTTGTTTACTTTTTTAGCTTTGCTAATGGAAGAGAGTGCATCTTCTTTCGAAGATTTGTACACGTAACCCGGTCCATGTGTAATTACATTTTTATGAAGATGATGAGCTGCTTTTTCGGTAATATATACTGCTGCCTGATTATTTTTAATATCAAGAATCTGAACTTCCTCAGGAAAGATATTTTTTAGTTCTTTTGCATTTTCTGCATCAGTAGTAGCATAAATTTGCTTTTGCTGTGCATAAATTTGAGCCGATAACAGAACTACGGAAATTATTGAAAATAGTTTTAATTTCATATCTGGAAAATTTTTAATAATTTGAATTATGTAAAAGTAATTAATTTATACAAAACATAAATCTAAAATTTTGACTTAAATTTTTAGCAGTAAAACCATATTTTTACATAGTAATGAAATTTTTTTCCCGGCTTATCTCATCTCTGGAAAGCACCAATAAAACCAATGCGAAACTGGATGCTATAATTCAATATTTGGAAATAGCTCCGGATAACGATAAGCTGTGGTTTCTGGCTTTATTTACAGGAAAGCGTCCGAAACGTCCCGTTAATACTAATTTTCTAAAACAATGGGCTTTGGAAATTACCAATCTTCCGGAATGGCTTTTTCTGGAAAGTTATTCTTCAGTTGGAGATTTGGGAGAAACTTTGTCATTGCTACTTCCGCCTCCGAAACATCAGATTGAAAAATCTCTTTCGCAATGGATGAAGGAATTAATTGAATTAAGAGAAAAATCCGACGATGAAAAGAAAAACTATGTTTTGGAAAGCTGGAACGGACTGGATTATACCGAACGTTTCATTTTCAATAAATTGATTGGTGGAAGTTTTCGGATCGGTGTTTCAAAAAAATTGCTGATTAATGCTTTGGCGAAATTTTCCGAGCAGGAACAAAGCCAGTTGATGCATTCCATTATGGGAAAATGGGAAGTAGAAAATATAGATTTTACAGAACTTATTGCAGGAACCAATATCAATCCGGACAATTCCAAACCATATCCATTTTGTCTGGCGTATCCGTTGGAAAAAGAAATTCAGGATTTGGGAGAAAAAAAAGATTGGCAAATTGAATACAAATGGGACGGAATTCGTGGACAATTGATTAAAAGAAATGACGAAATTTTCGTTTGGTCGAGAGGCGAAGAATTAGTAACTCCACAATTTCCGGAAATTGAAAATGTTCTGGAAAAATTCAGTGAAAATTTTGTGGTTGATGGTGAAATTTTAGCCGTGAAAAATAATGAAGTTCTCAATTTCAATGAATTACAAAAACGACTAAACCGAAAAAACATCACCAAAAAAATGATGGAAGAAATTCCGATTCACGTTTTTGTTTATGATATTTTGGAATTTGAAAATGAAGATTTGCGAGGAAAACCTTTGCACGAAAGACGGAAAATTCTTGAAAATCTGATTCAGAAAAATCCGAATGAAAATATTTTTTTATCACAAATCATTGAATCTGAAAATTGGGAAGAATTACCTGAAATTCGGGAAAAATCCAGAGAAATCAATTCCGAAGGTTTGATGCTGAAACACAAAGATTCCGAATATCATTCCGGAAGAAAAAAAGGCGATTGGTGGAAATGGAAAGTGGATCCTTTAACGATAGATGCGGTTTTAATTTACGCTCAGAAAGGAAGCGGACGAAGAAGCAGCTATTACACCGATTATACTTTTGCTGTGAAAGACGGCGAAAAATTGGTAACCATTGCAAAAGCATATTCCGGTTTAACAGATAAAGAAATTATGGAAGTCAGCCGATTTGTTACCAAAAATTCTCTGGAAAAATTCGGACCAGTTCGTACTGTAAAACCTGAACTCGTTTTTGAAATCGCTTTTGAAGGAATTGGTTTCAGCAATCGGCATAAAAGTGGAGTAGCATTACGTTTTCCAAGGATTGTACGTTGGCGTCGCGATAAAATTGTAGATGAAATAGATCATCTTGAAGAGGTAAAAAAATTAATAAAGTAACAGAATTATTTTAAAAATTTATAAACAGATAGTTTGTCATTCCGTAGGAATCTGTATAAAGAAAAACTTAAACTATTAATAACCATAGATTCCTACGGAATGACAAACCAATACTTAAAATCCTGAATTTTGAAAAATTTCCAATCTTCACAAGGCTTTCAAATCATCCAAAACTGGATGAACAGAAAAGGCATTTCTCCTTTCGGATTTCAGTTGGAAACTTGGGAAAAATTTTCAAAAAATTATAGCGGAATGGTGATTGCGCCAACTGGTTTTGGGAAAACCTTTTCTGTATTTCTGGCTGTGGTTTCGGATTTTATGAACGATCCTGAAAATTATGGAGACGGAATGAAATTGCTTTGGATCACACCGCTTCGTGCGCTTGCTAAAGATATTGCGAAAGCGATGAGTGAAGTTTTGGAAGAAATCGGTTTGGATTGGGAAGTTGCGGTACGAAATGGAGATACTCCAAAAGAAGAACGAGCAAAGCAGACCAAAAAAATGCCGGATATTTTCATTATTACTCCGGAAAGTTTACATTTACTATTAGCTCAGAAACAGCATCAGAAATTTTTCAAAAATTTGAAATGCATTGCCGTGGATGAATGGCACGAACTTTTAGGAACAAAAAGAGGAATTCTTACGGAATTGGCCATTTCACGGATTTTCAGTTATCAGCAAAACATAAAAATTTGGGGAATTACTGCAACCATCGGAAATCTGGATGAAGCAATG
Organism: Chryseobacterium sp. HNCC26DJ241; assembly: GCF_057180505.1. Classification (NCBI taxonomy): domain Bacteria; kingdom Pseudomonadati; phylum Bacteroidota; class Flavobacteriia; order Flavobacteriales; family Weeksellaceae; genus Chryseobacterium; species Chryseobacterium sp. HNCC26DJ241. The sequence continues at coordinate 42,495 of NZ_JBXUGL010000020.1, forward strand.
GAAGTTCTGATTCCTTACAAAATCAAGAAAACAAAAATCATTGCGAAAGAAAAAAAGAATCTGGAAATTATTCCTATTTTTCCTGATGAGGTGGAAGTTTTACCTTGGGCTGGACATCTCGGAGCAAAACTCGCAGACAAAGTAGTTCCTATTATTTTGGAAAGCAAAACCACTTTGATTTTCACCAATACCAGAAGTCAGGCAGAAATGTGGTATCAATTGCTTCTTCAGCAATATCCGGATTTTGCGGGACAAATTGCCATTCATCACAGTTCTATTGATAAAGAGTTAAGAATCTGGATCGAAGAAAATCTGAGTTCAGGGTATTTAAAAGCAGTAGTTTCTACTTCATCTTTGGATTTAGGTGTGGATTTTAAACCTGTAGATACAGTGATTCAGATTGGTTCCAGTAAAGGAGTTGCCAGATTTTTACAAAGAGCAGGAAGAAGCGGACATTCGCCTTTTGAAATTTCTAAAATTTATTTTGTTCCCACTCATTCTCTGGAATTGATAGAGGTTGCAGCTCTTAAAGAAGCCATCAAACAGAAAATAATCGAGCCAAGAGAACCGATGATTTTAACATTTGATGTTTTGGTTCAGTATCTTGTTACGTTGGCTGTTGGCGATGGTTTTGAGGAAAAGGAAACTTTTAAGCAAATTAAAAATACTCATGCTTTCAAAGATTTAACAAACGAAGAATGGCAATGGTTTTTAAAATTTATAACGACTGGAGGTTCATTGAAAAGCTATGAAGAATTTCATAAAGTTGTAGTGGAAGACGGAATTTACAAAGTAACCAGCCGAAGAATTGCTATGCTCCACCGAATGAATATCGGCGCAATTGTGAGCGATGCCATGATGAAAGTGAAATTGGTAGGTGGTGGTTATGTCGGAATGATCGAGGAATATTTTATTTCAAAATTGAAAAAAGAAGACCGTTTTATTTTGGCAGGAAGAGTTCTGGAAGTTTCATATATTAAGGAAATGACGGTTTACGTTCGCAATTCAAAAGGAAAAGCGATGGTTCCCAGTTATTTAGGAGGAAGATTGCCGCTTACTTCGTACTTGTCACAGTTTTTAAGACAAAAATTATCGGAAAGTCTACAACCAAAATCTTCGGAAAAAGAACTGAAATTTCTACATCCGTTATTAGCTAATCAGGAAGAAAACTCCCACATTCCGAAAGAAGACGAATTTCTGGTGGAAATGATTAATACAAGAGACGGTTTTCACCTTTTTATGTATCCTTTTGAAGGACGTTTGGTTCACGAAGTAATGGCTGCTCTTATTGCGCATCGTATTTCAAAAATTTCTCCTGTTTCGTTTTCAATGGCGATGAATGATTACGGTTTTGAACTTTTGGCGAATCAGGAAATTCCGATCAATGAAGAAAATCTGAAAGTAATTTTATCGAAAGAAAACCTGATTCGTGATGTGATGGAAAGCATCAACGCAACAGAAATGGCAAGACGGAAATTTCGTGATGTAGCGGTAATTTCTGGATTGGTAGTCCAGGCTTTTCCGGGACAGCAAAAATCCAATAAAAATTTGCAAGCAAGTTCCGGTTTGATTTTCAATGTTTTGGAAGATTATGATCCCGAAAATTTATTGTTGAAGCAAGCATATTCCGAAGTTTTCAACCAACAGATTGAAGAAGCCCGATTGATGGAAGCCTTTAAGCGAATCGAAAATTCTAAAATTATCCTGAAATTTGCCACTGCTTTCACGCCTTTGAGTTTTCCTATAAAAGTGGATAGTTTGCGAGCCACTTTAACCAGCGAAGATCTGGAAACCAGAATCCGGAAAATGCAGGAAGAAGCCATGAAAAGAAAAGCTAAAAATCAGATAAAAACTAAAAGGAAGAATAAATTGTAAATTTTTGTTTTTCAAAAACTTTTGTGACTTTTGTGGTTGAAATGATAAAAACATTATCCAAAAATATTCAAAATGAAGCCTTGATTTTCACGAATCAAAAAGCGATATTTTGGGATCGTGAAAAAGCATTGATTATCAGTGATATTCATATTGGAAAAGCAGCGCATTTTCGGAAAAACGGAATTCCAATTTCTTCACAAATTTTGAATGATGATTTAAAAATTTTGGAAAATCTTATTCACCATTTCCATGCTGAAAAACTGATTATTGTCGGCGACTTTCTTCATGCAGGAAATAATTCTGATGTTGAAATTTTCTGCAAATGGCTAGAGAATTTTCCGGATTTGAAAATCATTTTAATTAAAGGCAATCACGACCGTTTTTCAAATGAATTTCTGAAAGAGATCTGCATTGATGTAATAGAAAACGAACTGAAAATTTCTCCATTCACTTTCATTCACGAACCACAATATTCTGAAGGAAAATTTGTAATTTCAGGACACATTCATCCCGGAATTGTTTTAGAGCAAAAAAAAATCCAGCGCCTGAAACTTCCATGTTTTGCCTACTCGGAAAGACAACTTATTTTGCCGGCATTTTCAAAATTTACAGGCTTGGATTGCAAAACCCTCAATGAAAATTTTGTAAAAATTGTCATTCACAAAAATTTTATTTTTGAAGTTTGAAAGGCGCGAGCGAAGCGAGCGTCAAAAGAGTTTAGTATTAGAGATTTTATTCTGTGTTTGTCGAATTTTTTTTTTAATTTAAATCAAAAATTCAAAAAAATGAAATCTATATTTTTAAAAATAGCGATTCCTGTTTCTTTAGGGTTTTTGGGTATTTTGCTTTACAATTCCTGTTCTGTAGGAATTCCCAAAAATGCAGCTGCAGTTCAGCCTTTTGATTCGGAAAAATATCTTGGAAAATGGTATGAAATTGCCCGTTTCGATTATCGTTTTGAAAAGAATCTTAATAATGTTACGGCAACTTATTCCAAAAATGCAGACGGAACTATTAAAGTGGACAACAGAGGTTTTGATTATGTAAAAAACAAATGGAAACAAAGTGTTGGACAGGCAAAATTTGTACATTCCGAAAATGAAGCTCGGTTGAAAGTTTCTTTTTTCAAACCTTTTTGGGCAGGATATAATGTTATCGATATTGATTCCGATTACAAATACGCTTTGATCGCTGGAAACAGCCTTGAATATTTGTGGATTCTTTCTCGCGAAAAAACAATTCCTGAAAATATAAAAGAGCGTTTTCTTCTGAAAGCAAATGAATTGGGATACAATACTTCAAACCTGATTTGGGTGCATCATGATTAATTTTTTTTTTAAATAAATTCTGTATTTTAGATTAAATTCCGAAATTCGAATAAATTTTTTTGAATGAATGCAGTTCTTATTACCATTGGTGATGAAATTCTCTCTGGAAATACAGTAGATACCAATTCCAATTTTATAGCAACAGAACTTAAAAGTGTAGGAATCAAAGTAATACAAATTTTTACGATTTCCGATGAAACAGAGATCATTAAAAAAACGTTGAGATCTGCTCTTGAAATTTCCGATCTTGTAATTACAACTGGTGGTCTTGGTCCAACTCGTGATGATATGACGAAGAAAGTTATTACTGAGTTTTTTAATGATGAATTGGTTTTGGATGAAAAAACCTTTGAACATCTCAGAGCGTATATCGAAAAAAGAGGGAGACTGGATATTTTGGAAAGAAACAAAGAACAGGCTTTTGTACCTTCTAAATCTAAAGTTTTTCAAAATTTTTACGGAACAGCGCCTTGCATGATGATGGAGGAAAATGGGAAATTGGTTTTCAATTTACCGGGAGTTCCTTATGAAGTAAAACCTTTGATCAAAGGTCAGATTATTCCTTTTCTGAAAGATAAATTTAAATTAAATTATATTTCCACAAGAATTGTATCGGTGGTCAATTTTCCGGAAAGTACGCTTTCGGATACTATTGAAGACTGGGAACTTTCGTTGCCATCCAATATTTCTTTATCCTATTTGCCTGTCGGAACAAGAGTAAAACTTAGATTAACAGCAACTGGAGATAATGAAAAATTTTTAGAACAGCAGCTGGAAAATGAGATTCAGAAACTATTTCCTTTAATTGAAGGGCATATTATTGCGACATCAGAAGATGGAATAGAAAAAATTTTAGGCGAAATTTTAAATGAAAAAAAATTAACGATTTCTTCCGCTGAAAGTTGTACAGGAGGTGGTGTTTCAAAATTAATAACCTCAGTCTCTGGAAGTTCAAATTATTTTGCAGGTGGAATTTGTACATATAAAACAGAAACCAAATCTGAAATATTGAATATTTCTTCAAAAATAATTGAAGAAAACACAGTGGTTTCAGAAGAAGTAGCAAAAGCAATGAGTCTCGCTTGCAAGAATTTATTTAAAACAGATATTGCGGTTTCTACAACAGGAGTGGCCGGTCCGAAAACGGATGAATTCAGCAATGAAGTAGGATTAGTGTATTATTCTGTAAGGTATAAGGATTTTGAAAAAACGACGAAGCTATTCCTTCCACATTTGGAAAGACAGGATTTTATGAATTTTGTTTCTCAGAAAGTTTTGCAGGAAGTGGTGGAGATTTTGGTTCATCAGAAATAAAAATTTAGAAACTAAAAAGCGTTTAATTATTTGATGTAATAAATTCCTTTTTCAGTTGTTTATATTTATAATAAAAGTTTTAAAAATGAAAAAAATAGTATTAAGTTTTCTTGTTTCGGCTTCAGCATTTTCTTTTGCACAAACTACCAGAAATGTTGGAGATTTCTCCCTTTTGAAAGTATATGATAGGATAAATGTAGAACTTATTCCTTCTAACAAGAATAAAGTGGAAATTCTTGGGAAGAATGACTCAAATGTACAAACCATTAATAAAAATGGTGAACTGAAAATCCGAATGGCAGCCACAAAAGTATTGCAGGGAGAATCTACCAAAGTGAAAGTATATTATGAAAGTTTGACAGATATTCAGGGAAGTCAAGGCGCTGTAATTACATCTTCAGAAACGTTGGAAAGCAGTATGCTGAATCTTACTTCTAATGAAGGTTCAAAAATTAATCTTAAAATTGATTCTGAAAAACTAAATGCAAAAGGAAATTCCGGGGGTGAAATTTCTTTAACAGGAAATGCAGATAGTCAAGATATTGTAATGAATTCCGGAGCGCAGTTTCATGGTAAGGATTTGGATTCAAGAAATGCTTCTGTTACGGTAAATGCGGGTGGTTACGCTCAGGTTTTTGCAGATGATACTGTAGAAACTACCACTCGAGCTGGCGGAACTATTGAAGTTTACGGAGATCCTGCCAATAGAAACAGCAGCAAAATAGCTGGAGGAAAAGTAATTTTCAAATAGAATTTTTTGAGAATATTTCTTCGGAGATTATTTTTTATTTCTACTGGTAACATTTTCTAAAATAGTAATACTCATTACTATAAATTATAATTTTATGAAGAAACTAAATACAAGTGTCCTTGCATTAGCAGGAATTTTATCATTAAACTTCTTCGGATCTGTGATGATGAAAGCACAGAATGCAGATAAAGGTTTAGACCTTAGTTTGATGGATAAATCTGTTCGTCCGCAAGATGATTTTTACAATTATGTAAATGGAACATGGATGAAAACCGCCAAAATTCCATCGGATAAATCTACTTGGGGAAGTTTTAACAAACTTGCAGAAGACACCGATAATAATTGTATGACAATTCTTAACTCTCTTCTGAAAGATGAATTTGCAGAAGGAAGCGAAGGGAAAAAAATCCAGAATCTATATGCTACATATATGAATATGGATAAAAGAAATGCGGACGGAATTGCACCTATCAAGGCTAATCTTGCCAAAATAGATGCTATTAAAAACCTTGCAGATTTGCAAAAATTTCTGATTTCTGCTACCAAAGATGGTGAAAACGTTTTCTACAGTTGGGGAATAGGTGCAGATATGAAAGATTCTAAAATGAATGCGGTTTATTTGGGAGAAGCTGCATTAGGTTTGGGAAGAGATTATTATCAAAAAGTAAATCCTAAAAATACAGAAGCCTTAGCTGAATATGAAAAGTACATAGCTTCCATGCTTCAAGTTTTAGGATATAAAAATACTGCTGTTGCTGCAAAATCTATCGTTAATTTTGAGAAAAGCATTGCTCAGACTTATTTGACCAATGAACAGATCCGTGATGCTACTTTGCAGTACAATCCAAGAACAATGGCAGAACTTACTTCTACAGTTAAAAATATAGATCTACCGACATATCTGAAACAAGTAGGGGTAAATACAGACAAAGTAATTATAGGAGAAATCAATTATTATAAAAATTTAGATAAATTTATTAATGCTAAAAATCTTCCGGTAATTAAAGATTACATGAAATTTCATTTATTAAGCGGAAGTGCTCCATATTTAAGCAAAAGTTTAGATGAAATGCAGTTTGGCTTTTATGGAAAATATTTAAGAGGACAACAAGAGCAAAGAGCATTGAATAAAAGAGGTTATGAATTGATAAACGGTGTAATTGGTGAAGCCTTTGGAAAATTATATGTTGAAAAATATTTCCCGGCTGAAGCTAAGGCTCAGATGGTAGAACTTATAGATTATTTAAAGAAAAGTTTTGCTCAGCACATTCAAAATCTAAATTGGATGTCTTCTACAACGAAAGAGAAAGCACTAAATAAACTAAATAAATTTACCGTAAAAGTTGCTTATCCGGACAAATGGAAAGATTATTCTAAACTCAATATCTTATCCGAAAAACAAGGAGGAACGTTGTACAAAAACCTTCAAAACGTTACTCAATGGCAATATCAACAAGATTTGGATAAAATAGGAAAACCGGTTGATAAAACAGAATGGGGAATGACACCTCAAACTGTAAACGCATATTACAATCCGATGAATAACGAAATTGTTTTCCCTGCTGCTATTCTACAGCCACCATTTTTTAATCCTCAAGCTGATGCTGCGGTCAATTTTGGCGGAATTGGAGCGGTAATTGGGCACGAAATGACTCATGGTTTTGATGATTCAGGATCTCAATTTGATGCAGACGGAAATCTTGTAGATTGGTGGACTCCGGAAGATAAAGCCAATTTTGAAAAATCTACACAAGCACTTGCTGCACAATACGATAAGTACGAACCTATAAAAGGAAATTTTGTAAATGGAAAATTTACAAATGGTGAAAATATTGCAGATTTAGGCGGAGTAAATATTTCCTATGACGCTCTTCAGATGTATTTGAAAGATAAAGGAAACTCTGGAGCAATCAGCGGTTATACACAAGATCAGCGTTTTTTCCTAAGCTGGGCAACAGTTTGGAGAACTTTACATACAGAAAAAGCATTGATTAACAGGCTGAAAACAGATGAACATTCACCAGGTTTGTATAGATCGTTTGGTCCGTTGGTGAACACGGAAACTTTCTATAAAGCATTTGATGTAAAAGAAGGAGATAAACTATACAAAAAACCCGAAGACAGAATAAAAATCTGGTAAAATACTACGAAGTCACCTCATTTCTTGGGGTGATTTTGTTTTATTCTTAAAACTAAATTTATTAAATTTAAAATCTTAATTTTTTACTGATGAAAAAGATAACAATAAGTATTTTGGCATTCTCGGGATTGATTTATCTTAATTCTTGTGGAACTACAAAAACTACAGCAAATACAGAGACCGAAACCGCAACGGAAGCAAAAGCAGCCGAACAATCGCAGCAGCCTCAAATTTCTGAAGAAGGATTAAATCTCAGTTATATGGATACTTCCGTTCGTCCACAGGATGATTTTTTTAATTATGTGAACGGAAATTGGATGAAAACCACACAAATTCCTTCTGATAAGGCAAGTTGGGGTTCTTTCAATAAACTTCGTGAAGATGTGGATGTAGCTTCGTTAGAAATTTTAAACAAAATTTTATCAGAAAAATATCCGGCTAATTCCGAAGGCGAAAAAATTCAGGCATTGTACGGAACTTTTATAGACTGGAATAAAAGAAATGCTGAAGGAATCAATCCATTGAAATCTCAGTTTGCAAAAATTGATGCTCTGCAATCAATAAAAGATTTACAAAAATATCTTATTGAAATTACGCGTACAGGAGATAATCCGTTTTATGATTGGAGAGTCTCTCCGGATATGAAAAATTCTGTGATGAATGCGGTCTATATTGGAAGCCCAAGTCTTGGTTTGGGAAGAGACTATTACCAGAAAGTAAATGATGCTAATACCAAAACTTTAGCTGAATATAAAAATTATGTTTCCAAACTTCTGAATCTTTTAGGAACTAAAAATGCAGATCAAACAGCACAGCAAATCGTAGATTTTGAAAAGAAATTAGCAGGAGATTTATTGACACTGGAGCAGAATAGAGATGCCAATCTTCGGTATAATCCAAAAACGAATGCCGAACTTACTACTTTGGTGAAAAATGTAGATCTTCCACAATATTTGAAAACAGTAGGTGTAAATACAGATAAGGTGATTATTGGAGAACTGAAGTATTATCAGAATATGGATTCTTGGATGACTGAGAAAAATCTTCCATTAATTAAAGCATATATGAAATATGACTTGCTGAATAACAACGCTGCAAATCTGGATCAAAATCTGGACAATATGCGTTTTGATTTTTATTCTAAATATTTGCAGGGACAAAAAGAGCAGCGATCTATGGACAAACGTGGTCTTGGAGTTGTGAATTCGGTTTTAGGTGAAGCATTCGGGAAACTATATGTAGATAAATATTTTTCGGCAGAAGCTAAACAAAAAATGGAAACCTATATTGGTTATTTGAAAAAATCGTTCAAAACCCACATCGAAAATGTGGATTGGATGTCTCCTGCTACAAAAGAAAAAGCCTTGGAAAAACTTTCCAAATTTGGGGTGAAAATTGCATATCCGGATAAATGGAAGGATTATTCCAAACTTCAGTTGCAATTGCCTTCCGAAGGAGGTTCTTATTTTGGAAATCTTGAAAAAATTTCGGCTTGGCAATATCAGAAAAATTTAGATAAAATTGGAAAACCCGTAGATAAAGCTGAATGGGGAATGTCTCCACAAACCGTAAACGCATATTACAGTTCGTCCAACAACGAAATTGTTTTTCCTGCTGCTATTTTGCAACCGCCTTTCTTTAACTTCAAAGCTGATCCTGCCGTAAATTTTGGTGGAATCGGAGCTGTAATTGGTCACGAAATTTCTCACGGATTTGATGATAGCGGTTCTAGATTCGACGGAGATGGAAATCTGAATAATTGGTGGACAGACTCTGATCGCAAAAATTTTGATGCAAAAGTAGCTCAACTTGCCGCTCAATACGACAAATACGAACCTGTAAAAGGAAGTTTTGTAAACGGAAAATTTACAAGTGGTGAAAATATTGGCGATTTAGGAGGTGTTGCTGTTGCGTATGATGCTTTGCAAATGTATCTGAAAGACAATGGAAATCCCGGATTAATCAGTGGTTATACTCAGGATCAGAGATTCTTTTTGAGTTGGGCAACTGTTTGGAGAACAAAATCTACAGATCAGTTTATGACGAACCAAGTGAAAACAGATCCACATTCACCAGGATATTTCAGAAGTTTTGGTCCATTGGTAAATCAGGATTCTTTTCAGAAGGCTTTTGATATTAAATCGGGAGATAAATTGTATGTTTCTCCTGAAAACAGAATAAAAATCTGGTAATTTTTGAAATAATATAAATAAAATTCGTCTCAAAATTTTGAGACGTTTTTTTGCGGCGGCGAAGCCGCCGCAAAAAAAAACTAATAACCAAATAATCTTTGAAAATACTCTAAAGATAGTTTGCTCCGTAGGAGCAATATCTGTTTAGTAGCATAAAAATGAGTAAATTTGAAAAAGCCAAAATTTATGAAAGTCATCAAAGAAATCAATGCTATTCTCAACAATCCGGAAACTCGTCCTTTTTTAGCGGATGCTTTTTATCCTGAAACAAAAGAAAAGTTACCATTGATGATTTTTGTTCATGGTTATAAAGGATATAAAGATTGGGGAGCCTGGAATTTGATGGCACAAAAATTTGCCGAAGCAGGTTTTTATTTTGTAAAATTTAATTTTTCGCATAACGGAACTACTTTAGGAAGTCCGAAAGAATTTATGGATCTGAATGCATTTGCAGAAAATAATTATTCCAAAGAACTTTCAGATTTGAGTGTCGTTGTCAATTATTACAATCAAAAAGAAGAAGTGGAAAAAGATAATGTTACATTGATCGGACATAGTAGAGGTGGCGGAATTTCAATTATTAAAACTTTTGAAGATGAAAGAGTTCGAAATCTTATTACTTTGGCAAGTGTGGATACTTTGGATCGTTTTCCCAAAAATGAGAATTTTGAAAATTGGAAAAATGAAGGTGTATTTTATAGTTTAAATGGAAGAACGAAACAAAATATGCCCCATCATTTTCAGTTTTTTGAAGATTTTGACAAAAGCAGAAAACGCTTCGATGTAGAATCTGCAATGGAGCAAATAAAAGCCAGAATTCTTATTATTCACGGAACAGAAGATGAATCGGTAGATGCAAATTCTGCGGAAATGCTTCACATGTGGAATCCGAATTCAGAAAAATTTTTGATTGAAAAAGGCAATCATACTTTCGGAGCTAAAGAACCTTGGACAGAAACCGAATTGCCGATAGATTTAGAAACGGCAATTCAGAAATCTATTTCTTTCCTAAAAGAATAAGATTATTTGATTAAAATATTCCAGGCTTCGGTAATTTTACTTTCTATTAAATAATTTTGAGCTTTTTTATGAACAACTTCATCTTCATGAAAATTTCCTTCCGGTAGTTGTTCTATATTGGCAAGCATTCCTAAATCATTTCCGGTAAAAATTTTTGAATATTTAATTTCATTTGGCAAAAGATCAAAGCCAATTCCTTTCGTAACCAATGGTTTTGGAACTTCAAAAAGATTTTGTTCCGTATTTCTGGAATACCAGTTTTCACCCAATCGTGCTACCAGATCCAATTTTTTTTGATCGAGATTTCCTTTTTCATTCAGATATTCTTCACGAATATGAATTTTTACTACTTCACAAATTACCAAATTTCCGGCTCCTCCTTCATTTCCCAAAGGTTTTACTTCTTGAACTTTACATTCAAAATTTACGGGACATTCTTCAATCAGTTTTGGCTGAACCAAATCAGCATCTTTCATCGTCAATCCGGCTTTAACAAATTCATTGACACCTTCTTCGTATTCTGTAGAAGCTAAAGAAGTTTGCTGTACAATCGGGAAATTAACTGTTCCGATAACTACTTCCGGAACTTCCAGAATATTTTCCAAAGTATGTTTTGTAGTATTATCCCGAACCCGTCTTGCCGGAGAAAAAATTACAATCGGCGGAACTGTACTGAACATATTGAAAAAACTGAACGGAGATAAATTGCTATTTCCATTTTTATCAATAGTAGAAGCTAATGCAATCGGTCTTGGAGCAATTGCTGTTTGCATCACAGCTTGCAATTGAATGGGAGAAATTTCGGATGGGATTATTGTTTTCATTTTTTTGTTAAACACAAAAGTTACTGATTTTATGGATTAAGGATATTTAAGATTAAATTTTTTTTAATCTTTTGGTAAATTTTGGAAAAATTTTGAAACAAAGGTTTCATATCCTTCATGATAAATGTTGTTTACATTAAAATTTATTAAAATGGAACGTGGTGATTTTAAAAGATTCATATAATTCATTGTTTGTGCCTTATGAATAGGATGAATTTCAGCAACAGATTTCAATTCCAAAACAATTAGATCTTCAATTAAAAAATCACATTTTAATTTACAGTTTATATTTTCTCCTTTATAATAAAATGGAATTTCAAGTTCACTTTTGTAATTCAATCCTAATAGTGAAAATTCTTTTTTCAAACATTGATGGTATACATCTTCATATAAACCGGGACCAGCAAATTTATGTACTTCGATACAAGCACCAACAATTTTATAAGATAGATCATTTAAATATTTTTGAGTAACCATTTTACTATTTTTTAAATCAAAAAAACACTTAAGTTTAATTTTTGCAAAGTGAAAAGAAGTTCATTTGAGAACACCTTAGTTTTAAAAAACTTTGATTTTCAACTTTAGTGAACTTTTTATCTTTTAATACTCTATTTTTATGTGACTTAGGTGTTTTTTTTTGAATAATCATTTTACTATTTTTAAATCAAAAAACACTTAAGTTTAATTTTTTCACAGTGAAAAGGAGTTCACTTGAGAACACTTTAGTTTTAAAAATCTTTGATTTTCAACTTGAGTAAACTTTTTTATCTTTTAATACTCTATTTTTATGTGACTTAGGTTTTTTTTTTGAATAATCATTTTACTATTTTTTAAATTAAAAAAACACTTAAGTTTAATTTTTTCACAGTGAAAAGAAGTTCATTTGAGAACACTTTAGTTTTGAAAATCTTTGATTTTCAACTTGAGTGAACTTTTTTATTTTAACGCTCTATTATTATGTGACTTAGGTCTTTTTTTTCGCCATCATTTTACTATTTTTTAAATCAAAAAACACTTGAGTTTAATTTTTTCACAGTGAAGAGAAGTTCAGTTGAGAACACTTTAGTTTTGAAAATCTTTGATTTTCAACTTGAGTGAACTTTTTTATCTTTTATACTCTATTCTTATGTGACTTAGGTGTTTTTATAACATTATTTAAGTTTATAAACTAGACAATACTTTTCCCCTCACTTCCCCAAAACCAACTCTGATTCCATCTTTTTCAGCAAAGCCTTTCATAATCACAGTATCTCCATCTTCCAAAAATTTACGTTCTTCTCCGTTGGAAAGTTTTAGTGGATTTTGTCCTCTCCATGTCAGTTCAAGCATCGAACCGAAAGAATTTTGTTCCTTTCCGGAAATAGTTCCTGAAGCATACAAATCACCAACTTCCACATTACAGCCATTTATTGTGTGATGAGCCAGTTGTTGAGCCATATTCCAGTACATATATTTGAAATTGCTTTTGCAGATAAGGTTTTCACCAGAATTTTCAGGTTGAAGATAGACTTCAAGGTTAATATCAAAATTTTTATTTCCTTCAAATTTCAGATAATCTAAAACTTCCGGTTCTTGGTTTGGAGTTGGTACTCTGAATAAGTCCAGAGCTTCAAGAGTTACAACCCAAGGAGAAACAGAACTACAGAAATTTTTCCCCAAAAACGGACCAAGCGGAACATATTCCCAACTTTGGATGTCTCTTGCTGACCAATCATTGAAAAGAACCATTCCGAAAATGGTATCTTCTGCTTCTGATGTGGAGATACTTTCGCCCAATTCCGTATTTTTATTAACAATAAATGCCATTTCCAATTCAAAATCCAATTGTTTTGTAGCGCCAAAAATGGGTTTATCAGAATCTAAAGGTTTCATCTGACCTTTCGGACGATGAAAATTAATTCCCGAAACGACAATGGAAGAAGCACGACCGTGATATCCGACAGGAAGATGTTTCCAATTCGGAAGAAGTGCATTTTCAGGATCGCGGAACATTTTTCCGACATTGGCAGCGTGTTCGATACTGCTATAGAAATCGGTGTAATTTTGAACATGAACAGGCATCATCATTTCTACTTTATCCAAATCATAAAAGCACTCCTGAATCGTTTTTTCATCTTTTCCCAATGAAGAATTTTCCTGAAATAGTTCTTGTAATTTTAATCGAACAGCATTAGTTACGGGTTTTCCTAATTCAATGAATTCATTCAAAGTATAAGCTTCAAAAACATTTTCTTTGAGTCCGTCTATTTCTTCAAAATATCCAAAATCATAAAGTGTAGCCAAATCAACGACCTGATCCCCGATTCTGGTTGCACAGGCAATATATTCTTTATTAAAAACGGCTACTCCGAATGGAATGTTATAAATGGAAAAATCCGAGTCTTGGTTATAGTTTACAAAAGATTTCATAATTATTTAATTTTATAAAAAAGGTTCAAAAATTTTTTTCTTTGAACCTTGAAAATGGGTGTTTATTTATTTTTTCCGAATGATTTTTCGTCTATCCATCTTTCTTTAGAATTGATGTCTACGAGATAAATAATACTTTTCTGTTTTGTGAGTAAAAGAGTTTTAGTAATAGGAAGTGGCAGCTTTTTACCTTCCAGTTGGTCGCATCTTACAGAAATTATATTTTTATTGCTTCTTACTACATCACCACTGAAAACATTAGAGGTGCTTTCTCCCGATTTTTTGTCATCAAAAACTTCTACATAAGTAGCTTTATTTCCTTTGATTACAATAAAATTACGTTCTGTATGATCTTCAAAATCTTTTACGAGAACAAATTTTTTATCATCAATATGTACATCTTTCAGATTTTGATTGATTCCTTTACGTTCTTCCAGACGATCAAGTATTGCGTCCAGATAAGAGTATTGCGCTTTTAGTCCACAAGATGCAACCAACAGCATTAAAGCAAAAAATAGTTTATTCATTTATTTTAATTTTCTGAACCGAATTGCAAAATCCAATCCAAAATTATAGATTTCCTCTTTTAGCTTGTTCTCTTTCCAATGCTTCGAACAAAGCTTTAAAATTTCCTGCACCAAAACTTTGCGCTCCATGTCTTTCGATAATTTCAAAGAAAAGAGTAGGGCGGTCTTCTACAGGTTTTGTGAAAATTTGAAGCAAGTAACCTTCTTCGTCGCAATCAATGAGTATTCCTAATTCTTCAAGTTTTTTAAGATCTTCATCAATGTGTCCGACTCTTTCAGGTACCATTTCATAATAGGCTTCCGGTGGTGGTGACAAAAATTCTACTCCACGTTTTTTTAATTCTGAAACGGTAAAAATAATATCACTTGTAGCAACCGCAATATGCTGAACGCCTTCTCCTTCATAAAAATCCAGATATTCTTCCACTTGGGATTTTTTCTTTCCTTCTGCAGGTTCATTGATCGGGAATTTTGCATATCCGTTTCCGTTGGACATTACTTTCGACATCAATGCAGAATATTCGGTGTTGATTTGTTTGTCATCAAAACTCAGAATATTTACAAAACCCATTACTCTTTCATACCATTCTACTACAGGAACCATTCTGTCCCAGCCTACATTTCCGACGCAATGATCGACGTATAGTAAACCTACATCAGTCGGATTATAGTTGCTTTCCCATTTTTCATAACCCGGCATAAAAATTCCTGTATAGTTTTTTCTTTCTACAAATACATGAACGGTTTCTCCGTAAGTATGAATTCCGGACATTTTCACTACTCCGAATTCGTCTTCCAAAGTTGTAGGTTTCATATAAGGTTTTGCGCCTCTTTTTGTAGTTTCTTCGAAAGCTTTGAAGGCATCATCTACCCAAAGTGCAAGAACTTTTACTCCGTCTCCGTGTTTTTTTTGATGTTCACAGATGGGAGAATCTGATTTTAATCCTGATGTAAGAACCAAACGAATTTTTCCCTGTTGCAGAACATAAGAAGCTCTATCTCGAAGTCCGGTTTCCGGACCTGCATAAGCAACACTTTTAAAACCAAAAGCAGTTTTGTAAAAATGGGCTGCTTGTTTTGCATTTCCTACATAAAATTCTATATAATCAGTGCCGTTAATAGGTAGAAAATTTTCTGCCTGAGCTATTTTTTCGGCAAAAGTGAGAGTTGACATTTTACTTTCTGAGTTTTAGATTATGAACGCCAATTTACGAAAATTTGAGTACTAAAGAGAATTTATTTTCCTAGTTTCTAAACCTTTCAAAAGCAGCTTTTTCTAACATTTCCCGATCATCAGGATGAGCAATTTCGATTAAGGCTTTTGCACGCTGTCGAAGGTTTTTTCCGTAAAGATATGCCGTTCCGTATTCTGTACAAACGTAGTGGATGTGTCCTCTTGTGGTAACAACTCCGGCTCCTTGTTTCAAAAATGGGACAATTCTCGGAACTCCTTTTTTGGTTCTGGAAGAAATGGCCAAAATTGGTTTTCCGCCTTCACTCAATGCAGCACCTCTCATGAAATCCATTTGTCCGCCGATTCCGCTAAATTGATACGTTCCTATAGAATCTGCACAAACCTGACCGGTTAAATCTATTTCGATGGCGGAATTGATGGCGTGCATTTTTTTATTTTTCATAATATTGATAGGGAAATTCACGTGTTGAACATCCATAAATGCAATCGACGGATTGTCATCCACAAAATCATATAATTTTCGTGTTCCGAAGCAGAAACTGGTAATGGTTCTGTTAAGGTGCGTTCCTTTGAATTTGTTGTTTACCACATCTTTCAAGATCAAGTCAATTACTCCGTCACTTAGCATTTCGGTATGGATTCCCAGATTTTTGTGATTTCCGAGGCATTTCAGAACTGCATCTGGAATGGTTCCGATTCCCATTTGTAGGGTGGCTTCGTCGTCAATTAATTCGGCAACATTTTTTCCGATCAACATTTCTTCTTTTTCTACTTTTGCTGCATAATCTATAGTCAAAAGATCATCTTCATTCCAAACCAGTTTTTCAATTCTTTTGATGTGGATCATTCCGTCTCCGTGTGTTCTTGGCATTTTCGGATTTACAATGGCAATGATTTTTTTTGCAGTATCAATTGCACTTCTGGCAACGTCTACAGATGTACCCAATGTACAATATCCGTGAGAATCGGGCGGAGAAACAGTAATTAAAGCGACATCAATCGGTAAATGCCCATTTTTGAAAAGAATAGGAATCTCGCTTAGAAAAATAGGAACAAAATCTCCATGATCGGAATTGACGGCTGCACGAACCGGTGTTGATGTAAAAAGGGAGTTGATATAGAAACTGTCTTTATATTCTGGTTTTGCAATTTCTACATTTCCTTGTTGGGTTATGGATATCATTTCCACGTTTTTCAATCTGGAAGATTGCCTTGCCAATTCGTCATAGAAAAGATTGGGTGTACATGCACTTCCATGTCCGAAAATACGATCGCCGCTTTTGATAATAGAAACGGCTTCTTCTACAGTTACGTAATTAATCATCTTTCCAATTTTTTTTTCAAAATTAGGTATAAATCCAGATATAAAAAATGAGTGTTATCATTAGGATTTATAGATCAGCCTAATTCTTTAGGAAGTCATGCTGGGTTGGCTTTAGCCAAAACTTATAATAAATTTTAGCAAAAAAGCCTTTGATTCTAAAAATTTTATCAGATTTTCTTCTGCTTCAGGACGACACCACTCGATACTTTTTTTATTCCATAAGTCTATCATTCAAGTCATGATCTTCGTTTTCCAGCCAAGAAGTTTTGTAGGTAGTATCTTCAATTTTCATAGCTTCTTCCGTCAATTTTAGTGGGCGGAAAGGATCTACCATTACAGCATATTCTTCCGTAAATTTTTTGCCGATGCTTCGTTCCATTGCACCAGGATGAGGCCCATGAACAATTCCACCTGGATGAAGTGTAAAATCCATGAGATCGATATGATTTCTGCTCATAAAATCTCCTTCAGTATAAAATAAAACTTCATCAGAGTCTATATTGGAATGATTGTATGGAGCAGGAATTGCTTGCGGATGATAATCGTACATTCTTGCACAAAATGAACAGACTACAAAATTGTGTCCTTCAAAATTTTGGTGAACAGGTGGCGGTTGGTGAACTCTTCCGGTAATCGGTTCAAAATTTTTAATGTTGAACTTGAAAGGATAAAAATATCCGTCCCAACCCACTACATCAAACGGATGTGTAGCATAAATAAAATCTGTAATCTGATTTTCTTTTTTTACTTTAATCAGAAAATTGCCTTTTTCGTTTTTCGGTTCTACAAATTCTGGAGCGTGAATGTCTCTTTCACAAAATGGGGAATGTTCCAGAAGTTGCCCAAATTCGTTTCGGTAGCGTTTTGGGGTATAAATAGGAGAGTGGCTTTCAAGAAAAAAAAGTACCGGATTTTCAGATTTTAATTCCATCTGATAGATCGTTCCTCTCGGAATAATGAGATAATCTCCTTTTTCAAAATCCAGATTTCCGAGCATGGTTTTCAAAGTTCCCTCACCTTCATGTACAAAGAAAAGCTCATCGCATTCTCCGTTTTTATAAAAATAATCCATGGATTGAAGAGGTTTTGCCAATCCCATCTTCAAATCATTATTGAACATCAGGATTTTTCGGCTATCCAGAAAATCATTTTCTGGTGTTATATCTTTTCCCTGAAATCTTCTCGGAGTAATATTTTTTTCGACAGCAACTTTCGGAGAGACATCTTTTGTGTTTCCGATTTTTTTGATTTGTGTAGGACGGTGAATGTGATAAAGCAGAGAAGAAATCCCATGAAAACCTTCTGTTCCGAAGAGTTGCTCATAATAGAACTTATCATCTTCGGATTTAAAAATTACATGTCGTTTTTGTGGAATTTTTCCGCTATGGATGTATCTCATTTTTTTACTTTTTTGATTTGTTTAAAGTTAGCCATTTTATTTTGATTGGTAAAAATGAGAGACTCCTTCAGATGATTTTTAGATAGAATTATTCCCTGAATTCCATCAATGCCTCATAAAATTCTTCTTCCATGATCCCCAATTGTTGAGCCAAATGTTTTATTCCTTCTATGTGAGAAATGTTTTCATTGGAAGTATTCAGAGGGATTTCACCAATATCGGTATTTAGGAAAATCGTAGTATTGTTTGTATAAAATTCCGGAGTTTTATAAGGAATTTTCCGGAAATAATTTTCAGAATTTTCTATTAGCTGAACAAGAGCTTCATCTTCTTCATTATAGATCACAATTCCGCCGGCTACAACGGTTTTTAAGAAATTTTCGTAAAGATCCTTGTTGCTAATTCCTGAAATCAAAAGTATATTAGGATAATAATTTAATAGTTCAGAATCTTCTGTTTCGAAAAGAACAAAATCATTTCCTTTTAAATTTTCTGAAAAAGAAGTTACCTGATCAATTTCTTTTCCTAAAAAATGGATGATATGAAGCAACAATTTTGTGGCTGAAGTTTTTTGCTCACTTCCGGAAATGGCAACTCTTGTTTTGTTTAGGAATGTTTCGTAAAAATTTGTTTTCAATTTTGGGCAAAATTTACTTTAGTATCAATAATCTCTCTGAATGTTTTTAAAATATTTTCCCATTTTGCAATATCAGAAGGCATAATCATGCTTGCATCAGATTTGCTGGCAGCATTTTTACCTACTTTTACAACTATAGAAGTGGAAATATTATCGTATACTTTTTTGCGATCTTCCTGTATGAATTTGAAATTATTTGCAGTAAGTATATCGTGGATCCGTTTGATTTCATCATCAGAAATACTGAGTGATTTTTCAACTTTTTTACCATTTCCTTCAAAGGAGTAATATGCTTTGTTTCCATTCACAAGGAAGTTTTCATAAATAGGAGAGAGACCTCCGCTTCGTGAATAGCTAATATCAAAATCCGAATATTTTTTCTGGGAATTGCAGGAAAAAAGGATCGTTGCCAAAAAAATGATGATTATTTTATACATGGCATTTGTTTTTTAAAATTTTTCTGCTTTCTTGCTTTGTTGTTCCAGTTCATATTCATGTAAAACATTAAATTCCTGGCTTTGTTCAATAGCAATCATTATTTTATTTAGGATTTCCTGTGCAGATTCATCATCATAGTTTATATCCAAAGGTTTTTTGAATTCCAGAGTCGGTTTTACGCCGGTCACTTTTACTTTCAGTCCTTTTTTGTCGAATGCTCTTCGGAAACCGTTTATCTTGATCGGAACTACAATTGGTCTTTGCTGTTTTACCAATTTTGCAGTTCCTTTCCTTCCTTGCGCAAAAGCGGTAGTAGTACCTTGCGGAAAGGTAATGACCCAGCCATTATCCAATGCTTTCATAATATTGTCCACCTCGCCCATGTCTACCATTCTGTTCACATTTTTTCCTTCAGCTCTCCATGTTCTTTTTACGGTAACGGCACCTGCAATTTTAAAAATTTTGGTGAGAAAACCTTTATTCATGGTTTCTTCTGCGGCTACATAATAAAAATCTATTTTCGGATTCAAAAGATAGATTGGATTTTTTATGGTGTTTAAATATCCGTTATTCACCGAACAGAAAGCATGGTACATTGCTGCAACGTCAGCAAAATAAGTCTGGTGATTGGAAACAAAAAGCACATTCGTGTCCGGAAGATTTACAAGATTTTCTGAACCGCTGATTTTCAATTTATTAAAACCGTTGAATCTTCTGTAGGAAACAATTCCTAAAATAAAGATTATAAGTCTTTTTAAAAAATAAGGAGTTCCGAAAGCATCGGTGAAAATATTTTTCTTCGCCATTATCAGATTACATAGTAAGCAAATTTACAAATTTTTCAGTAAGTGGCTGAATTCACTTAAAATCATAGAAGTCGCACCCCAAATTTTGTAATTGTTAAAATTGATAACGGGAACTTCAACATCTTTTGTAGAAGGAAGAACCATCATTTCCGGTTCTTTAGGAAGTGCAAGGATGGAAGATACCGGAAACTCTATCAATTCCACTGCTTCTGCTTCCTGCAAATAAAACGCCGGATTTTTTTTGGTGTACGATACAAATGCATGAACATAAAAATTACTCGGCGGAATATAAATAGGAGATAGCTCACGAATAATTCGGATATAATATTTTTCAATTCCCATTTCTTCGTGGGTTTCACGGATGGCAGTTTCTTCAAAGGTGGCATCGTTTTCCTCATATTTTCCACCGGGAAGAGAGATTTGTCCGCTATGTCGGTCGTGTTCGTTTTGGCTTCGTACCATGAGCGGAAAATACCATTCATTATCTTTCAGATAAAGAAGGATATTAACGGCAGCAAATTTTGGATTCCTTTCCAAGATTTCGCCATAGCTGTACAATGGACGATAGGGAGGAGAATACATTCCATGTGCGTTTTCTCCATGAAGTTCGGCATTTTTAATTCTTTTAAGCAGATCTTTTCCAAAAAATTCCATGTCTCAAATGTAGGGAAATAAATTAGGTAGCAGATAATAGTTGTCGGTTTTTCTGCTACCTAAAAACGAAAAATGGATAACTAACAACTAATGAAGTTATGCTTTCTTCTGAAAAGTTGCCAGTTTCAAGGCATCTTTTATCATCTTACCGGGACGGAAAATAGTACGTACACTTTTAATAGAAGCAGCGGTTACTTCTTCCGGAGTATCTTTGCCTTCGCTGGAGCCGCCGGCTTGTAGGGTAAAATATTCTCCTACGTATACTATTTTTCCATCGGCTACATCATCGGCTATTTTGGTAAAAGTACTTTCCAATACCGCTAAAATATCGGCTTTGGATACAGTGGAAGTAGCAGCAGCGTGCTTAGCAAGATCATTAAGAGTAGTTTTGCCTTCGCCTATGATATTGGCATAATACTTAGGCGGATCAGTAGGTTTTTGTGGATTTTTTTTGGCAATTGCATTAAAGACAATAGGCATAATTCAAAATTTTTTAAAGGTTATGTTCTATTTTTTATTATTTTTATAACCAAAGATGCACTGAAGTTATAAAATTATATATATACAGAAGCGCTTCAAAATATGTACCAATTGTATAGAAAAAATAAAACTCGATATAAAAATCTACTTACCATTATCCGAAAACATACGGATGTTTTATTAGAAACGTGCGTACGTTTTAGTAAAAACGTCCGTATCTTTTTGCAAAAACGTACGTACGTTTTGCAACCCCTCTATTGATAGGACTTTTAGAACCTCTTTTTTACCCTAAAAAACCACCATGAAAAAACCAGAAGAAATACTAGATTTTGAAAAGAGATATCA
>NZ_JBXUGL010000021.1:0-61826 GCF_057180505.1 Chryseobacterium sp. HNCC26DJ241
ATTGTTTCTAGTTCTTACTATAGAAGATGTACTTTTGGTTTTTTCACAAGTTCCAGTAGTAGCTTTAGCTGTGTAGACTGTAGCTGTTGCAGGTGCAGCATAAATGGTAGACAAATAATCTGTACCATTATATGGAATTGTAAGTGCTGTATCTGTATATAAACCAGTTGTTGGAGACCAAGTAATTTGCGGTGAAGAATAATAAATTGTAATAGAGCAATCTAACAGTGTTCCAGTATCTGTCGAAGAATCATCATACACTCTCACTTTCCAATTACCATTTAGTGTTGTAAACAAATCTGAAAAAGTTGTGGTATTGACATTAGGAGTTGTACCGATGACACCAACATCTCCAAGATCTGCAGTAAAAGTTCCTGTAAATGGAGCTGATCCGGAAGCAAAAGTTGCAGCCGATGTATCGGATGTGACAATTGTATTAGTAAAATTATCATTTGAACTACCTGCTTGATTAACCAAATTGACAATTTTTCCGTTTGGAGCTTCCAGATTAATTCTGAGATCGTTATCCCAAGTATGAGTAATATTAAGTTTTACCTCTATTTTTGAAACAATGGAACTAGCATCTATTCCACTTACTACTAAAGTTTGTGAAACTCCTGTTGTCAAATCACCATCCGGAATAGCAAGATTTACAGTACCCGAATTTACCACTTTTGTTAAACCAGCAACGTTTCCTCCCACTGCAGTCAGTTCCACATAATCCACATCACAAGATGAAGAAATTGTAGTAGCTGATTTTTGAGTTTCTGTGATAGATGTAATATTCGTTGGAGCAGGATTTACTGTAACGGTAATAGTAGATTTTTTGGCACAGCCCCCTGCCGAAACTCCGGTAACTGTGTAAGTAGTGGTAGTTGTTGGTGTAGCGGTAACTACCGAACCACTCGTTGTGTTCAGAGTTGGGTCTGCGTCCCAAGTATATGTATAACTTTCGGTGCTAGAAGCCGTAATATCTACCGGACTACCTGCACAAACAGACGGTGAAGACAGAGTTAAAGAAATATTTGCCGGCTTTGTTCCATTAATTTCATCCGCACCAATATCCGGTGCTGTTGCATTTCTAGTTTCGGTGTCATAATCGGTAGTTATCGCAACTGGTGTTCCACCTGATTCTATGTCGGAACAAGAAGTTGATGGTAAATGTAAATCCGCTGTTGCAACATCGGTAAAACTAAATGAAACACCATTGAAACTATTGGCGTCATAACCAAGTGCTTGCCAAGCCGCAAAAGTTCTGTCCGTGATACCAGTTGTTGCAGCTACTGTTGAAGCATTAGATGCGTTTAAAACATTATTTGTAGACGTAAACCCAGAAATAGTAGTTCCTAAATTAGCAATTGCATAGTTTTTACCACCACCTGTTCTGGTCATGTTCAAGATGTTATTTCTAATATTTGCTGTTGCTCCTGTTGCAGAATTAAACTGCAATGCAACGCTATTTTGTGTACTTGTAGAACTACCGCCAATATGAATAGTATTATAAAAATAATTTCTTGTACCGGTAGAACCACTATCGAATACACCTGTACATTGCATTCCGTTGGTATTGGAACCATTGGTTAAACTAATCATATTATTAGCAAATGTCCAATTTCCTCCAGTTGGGATAAAAGCTGTGATAAAAGGATTGGTTCCGGTTGCTTTATTCTCGAAACCGTAAATTCTATTACCAATAACCTCCCCTCCTGCAGAAGTAGAAGAAGTACCAATAGCCATTACGGTTGTGTTACTTGCAGAAGTTGTATTATTTTTAAGACTATGAATAACATTTTTGTTAATTTTTTGAGCCGTACCACTAGATCCTGTAAAAATACCAATGACAGAAGCCGATGAACCTGTACTTGTGCTTTGTGACACTCCTGTAAATGTATTAATCTGATTGTTGCTCACATCAAAACTTTGTGATCCTCCAAGACTAATTCCCACAATTTGAGAAGATGTAGGAGTTGAGTTGCTTACAAAATTGGTTAGAATATTATTCTTAATAGAAGGAGAAGTTCCAGATGCATTAGAACAACTAATACCTGTTATTGTTGTATTAGACAACGAGTTATTAACATTAATATCATCAATTGTATTATTCTCAATATTAATAGTTGCAGCTGCTGAATTACTTATACCTCTAGCTGTTGTACCTGTTGCATTAATATCAGAAACAGTATTATTTAAAATATTCAATATGTTTCCAGAAGTTTGATGATTAACTGCTGTTAAGGTATTAGTAGTAGCAGAGTTTAAGTTCTTAATGGTATTAAATGTAATGTTTGTAGTAGTAGATGGATTAACATCTTGAATCCCAATTAAACTTCCTGTTCCAGATGTTAAAGCTTCAATCGTATTATTAGAAACGTTTAAAGTAGTAGCAATTCCTCTGTTACCAATACTGATACCTGTAAGCGCAAACGTGCTGGATTTTGAAATATTTTTAATAGAGTTGTTTGATATGGATGATGTAGTACCACCAAACCCGTTCAGATCCATTACTACACAAGCAGCTACGGCAGTAACACTCCAATTTTCAAACTTATTGTTATCGATAGTTTTAGTAGGCATAGAAGACGAACCAAAATTATCCGTATTTACCCAACCTAACATAGTAGTGGAAGCAGATGGCAGGGTAAGATTAGAAAAATCATTACCTGTGTTGGTAACTGTTGATCCAGAAACAGATCCTCCAGCATCATTGTAAATGGTAACGGTACCTCCAGCTCCGGATTTTGTAAAACCTGTAACAATCTTGTTATTGTTTACTGTTTTGCTACCACCGGAAGGAGCGGACGTACCATTAGAAATAAAAGTTACGTTACCCGTAGAAGCAATACTGAGATTCTGAAACTCATTGGCATTGATGCTGCTATCTGTAGCTGTTTGCGAATTTGAAATAAAAGTTGTTGCAGCACTTGGAACTGTAAAATTAGAAAATTCATTATTGCTAATTGCCAAACTTGTTGCCGTTCCAGAATTTGAAGAGACATGAATTCCAAATAAAGTTGCTCCATTTGCTTTCAAAGATACTTTATTATTAGAAACCATTATATTATTAGTTCCTGTTGGTGCATTAGAATAAGAATCTACAAAAACCGCTCGTAACGTACTCGATGATGCCGGCGAAGAAATAGTGGTATTATTAATCGTATTGTATGATACTGTATAATTTTTTGTATTTCTTATCAAAATACCATTTATTGTTCCTGAAGCATTAACAAAACTATTAGTTGGTGTAGTTCTACCAAAATTTGTTATTGTATTAGCATTTGCTAAGCTACCACCAATAATCAAACCATCATTTTGATCTGCAGCCGCATTAGTACTACCAATAACACCTATTGGGAAGTTTACATCGGTAATGGTATTGCTTGTAATAGTAAGATTACTATTTGCACCTGCTGCGGTAGTAGAGTTGGCTGTTGTTGTTGGTATCGTAGAACTGTGAGAATTATTGGAATAAATACCAAAACCGTTTGGATTATTAATATCCATATCTATAGTACAGTTTTTAATGGTGCAATTTTGTGCCCCATTGGTAGTCGTAGCATACAATAAAGCAACTCCAAATTCTGTTACGTTATTTGATGTTCCTGTATAAGTAAGCGTTCCTGTAGCTCTCTCTTGCATCGTAAATCCATCTATAGTAATATAATCACTACCAATAATTTTAAATATTGCATCTGCATACGTATTTCCAGTTGTACTTTGTGTTGGTGCAGTAAAAGTTGGATTAGTTCCCGTTCCGTTTTTAATAAACGTTATCGGATTGGCAGAAGTTCCCGTTGCATTTGTAATAACATATCCACCAGCTGGCGCAGTTTCTGTATGTCCAGCGTTTACATAACACGTTATTGTTCCAGTATGTATTGTAAGTCCTTCAATAGCTGTAATAGCATTTGCTAATGTAGGGTAGCTTGCAAATGTGGAAGTACCTCCAGTTGAAACAACCGTTACAGGATTCGAAGATACGGTATAAGAATAGTTAGAACCACCATTATTATTTAAATTGATGGTGAATAAATCCGCATTAGACCCATTTGCCGCAACATTGGCATCACCGGATGTAAATACATAATAGCTCACGTTTGCACCTGCTGTGTTGGTTGCTGCAGGAATAGTAGCGGTATATGTAGTTCCCGAACCACTCATTTGCACAACTGTAGAAGTAGAGTAAGAATTTGTGGTATAACGTAAATAGACAGCCTGACCCGTGCTTAACGCACCATCCAAAGTAGCTGTAACTGTAACATTGGTGTTTGGAATAGGATTAGTTCTAGCAACAGAAGATACAGAACGTATTGCTCCTTGAACCACGAATGCCACCGATGAATCAATACCATCATTTCCTCCGTCTGTTTTGAAAACAACATTAGAAGATGCTGTTGGCACATTGATTCTCCATGCATTGCTTGATCCGCAATTACTGTTTGGTGAAGTTACCACTGTACTATGCGTGAAAAAATCACCATTACTGTTGGCCTGATATTCACCGCAAGGAGAACCATCTCCATAAAATCTAAAATATTTGTCTCCAGAAGATGTTACCGATTTGGTAATGATCAAACTGCTACCTGCAGAAAGAGACATCGATTGCCCAGATCCCCAAGATCCCCCTGAAAAATCTCCTGAATTAAGTGAATTTTGTGTCCATCCAAGGACAAATAAAAGCATGAAAGTAAAAGAAAAAAACTTTTTTTTCTTCAATGATAATAGTTGTTTTGCCATATTTTTAAGCAATTTTATTTCCTAATTGATAATGTTAAATCTTATATTTTTTTAAAATTGTAAATGGAGGGCAAAATTATCATAATTTTTGTATCACCGATATTTTTATTAAAAAAAAATTACAATTCATCCAATTTAGTTTCACTATTAATTTATACACATCAACTAAAATAATTTACCTTTTTAAAATAAAATTGATTATTAAGTATTTTTTTAAATTCATTAATGATAAAAAAATTAAATATTTTATTATTCACTTTAATCAATTTAAATGGTCTCAGTTTTCATTTTATTTATTATGTCATTCATCTATTTTTTGATTTTTTCGATAGTATCAAAAAAATCTATTTTTAAACATTTTTTAAGGTATTATAAGTTTAATCTTCTTCTGAGAATTTAAATGGCTTTAGACTAGGAAACAATTTATAAATTTGTTCCCAAGTCCTATGAACAGAAGAAAAATTAGTAAATTCAAAAAAAATAGTAAGGTACTTTTGTAGTGATATTGATGCTACAAAAACGGGAGAAAAAAAACATTTTAGGATAGATAAAAGCAAAAGTTTTTCTAACCAGAATGAGGTTCACATTCATGGAATAGAAAGTTTTTGGAGCTTTACCAAGAAAAGATTAGCTAAAAAAATCCACTTTTATATCACACTTAAAAGAATGTGAATGGAGATGGAGAAAAGAGTCTAACGAAATGGAAAAAGAGTTATGGAAATTATAAAAAAATAGGGATAACTTTTTTAACGACTTCTTCTAAAGGTTACCCACATTTTTTTATTTTTACAACAACAAACAACAACAAAATTTTAATAATTTGAAGGGTTTGTTAGTCTATAGCCTATTAAAAAATGGTTTGGAAATGATAATGTAATTGCCATAGAAGAATTTACTACTGAGAAGATCCAATTTAATTAGCACCTATAATAACACCCGAAAAAATAAAACCTTGCAAATCAAATATTTGCAAGGTTTTTGGCGGAGAGAGAGGGATTCGAACCCCCGGACCTGTTACAGTCAACAGTTTTCAAGACTGCCGCAATCGACCACTCTGCCATCTCTCCAAAAATGAAATTTTCATTTTCAGTGGTGCAAATATAACATGCTTTTACATACTGTACAAATTATTTTTGCAAATTTCTTCCAAAAGCCTAATTATCAAAGGAAAATTTTTAATTCTTAGTAAATTGAAACCCTAAAAAAACCGCAATTAGCCCAATAATTATACTCAAAGCTATATACAAAATCAGAATTCCATAGTTGGAATTTTGCCATAAAGAATAATTCTCTGCCGAAAAAGTAGAAAAAGTAGTATAGCCACCGCAAAAACCTGAAATCAGAAGAAATTTCAAACTATTATCCACTTTCATAAAATATGAAGAAAGAATCCCAATCAGAAAACATCCGGTAATATTCACCAAAAAAGTACCCATTGGAAAACTATTAATATTCCATAATTTTTGGGTATAATTGGAAATCAGGAAACGTGCAACACTTCCAAAACCTCCACCCAAAAAAATGTAGATCAGATTCTTCATTTTACTTTTTTGAACACATCAATTGGTATATTTTGAGAGATGCATTCATACATATTTCATTTCTATATTTTGAACGCGCCTCTTGGCGCGTTCCTACAATATTATATTAATTCAGATAAATATTTTTCAGCGTCCATTGCAGACATACATCCACTTCCGGCTGCTGTAATCGCTTGTCTGTAAATATGATCCTGAACATCACCAGCTGCAAAAACTCCAGGTAGATTTGTTCTTGAAGAGCCTTTTTCAGTTATGATATATCCGTTTTCGTCAAGTGTTAATTGATCTTTAAAAAGTGCTGTGTTTGGTTGGTGCCCAATTGCAATGAAAATTCCGTGAACATCAATTTTAGAAATTTCCTGAGTTTGATTATTGATAACCACTGCTCTTTCTACGAGATTATTTTCACCTTCAATTCCAATTAATTCATGGAAAAATTTCACTTCAATATTTGGAGTATTTTCTACTCTGTGAATCATAGCTTTCGATGCACGAAACTCCCCTTTTCTTACTAATAATGTAACTTTTGTACAAAGTTTTGCAAGATAAGTCGCTTCTTCTGCTGCTGTATCTCCACCACCAACTACCACTACTTCTTTTCCTTTATAGAAAAATCCATCACAAGTAGCACATGCAGAAACTCCGCCTCCTGAATATTTTTTTTCATCGTCCAAGCCAAGGTATTTTGCAGTAGCTCCGGTAGAAATAATAACAGATTTTGCAAAAATTTCTTTATTTCCAGCCCAAAGTTTGTGAATACCACCCACTTCTTTGGAAAATTCCACTTTTGTAATCAATTCGTAATGTACTTTGGTATCAAAACGTTCGGCTTGCTTTTGCAGATCCATCATCATTTCCGGACCTGTAACTCCGTTTGGATATCCCGGAAAATTATCTACTTCTGTTGTAGTCGTCAATTGACCACCCGGTTCCAAACCTGTATAAAGTTCGGGTTTCAAATCTGCTCTTGCTGCATAAATAGCCGCTGTAAAACCTGCAGGTCCGGAACCTACAATCACACAATCTAAAATATTTTGTTCCATTATATAAAGTTCAAAGTTTAGGGTTTAATATTCAAAGTGGTACAAAAATCGGGATTTAATTTAATTTTTTATAATCTTTAGTAATGAATTTTGTCAATGCTCGTTATTTTGCGGCTTGCTGTTGCGTCCCGGCTTGAGTGGAGCTCTTTTTGCGAAATGAAATGGAGCAAAAAAGCGGGAACGGAAGACGGAAAAAGACGCCCAAATAATTTTAAACTTTTACCTTGGTTTTATCTACATTCAAAATTTTGTAGACCATTTCTTTCAAAAGTTCACTGTCATCAGTTTGATTCGCTCCAAGACCTTTGCTTTTCAAATCAATTTCACGAAGAATCGAAATAACTCGTGTTGCGTGTTTCAATGGATAAAATCTTGCTGCTTCTGCATAATCTTTCAGGAAAAACGGATTAACACCCATTTCCGAAGCGATGCTCTGTTGCGGTTGACCAATCATGGTTTGATAAATAATGATATTTGAAAAAAAATTGTACAGCGAAGAAATGGTCATGACAATCGGATTGGATTTCGGATTTTTTCCCATGTAATACACAATTTTCATTGCTTTTGAGGAATCTTTCTGTCCAAGTGCTTTCTGAAGTTCAAAAACGTTGAATTCTTTGCTGATTCCGATGTGTCTTTCTACCAACTTTTCATCTAAAATTTCATTGTTTTTCAGGACGAGTTTCAGCTTATTAATTTCATTAGTAATTCTGGAAAGATCCGTTCCCAAGTATTCTGCAAGCAAAAATGAAATATTGGGTGCGGTTTTGATACTCTGATTGTTCAGCTCCTGCTGAATAAATTTCGGAACCTCATAATCCCGCATTTTTTCGCTTAGATAGATGAAATTCTTCTTTTTAAGCAGATCATTCAGTTTACGCTTTTTTCCGTCCAATTTTTTATTTTTATGGGCAAAAACCAGAACCGTAGTTTGTACAGGATTTTCAACATAATTCAGCAAAGCATTGGTCTCATCATCTCCCAATTTCAAATCCTGAGCTTCTTTTACGATAATCAGATTGAGATTTCCAAACATCGGAAACTGTTTTGCCAGCGAAAGAATCTCAGCATAATTAGTATCTTTTCCGTAAACTACTGTTTGCCCGAAAGCTTTTTCATCTTCTTCCAGAACATTGTTTTCAAAAGATTTTACAGCGACATCAATATAATATGGTTCTTCTCCATGAAAAAAATAAAGAGGCAAAAGTTCTTTATTTTTAATATTTTTGAGGATTGAATCTAATTCTTTCATACGCAATGCAACTTCCCAAACTGAATTTTTCCGAGATTTTTGATTTTACATTCAGGAAAGACAAAGATAAGTTTTTTATTTATGATTCGGTTCGGAAATCATGGCTTTTGCTTACTCCGGAAGAATGGGTTCGGCAACACTGGATTCAGTATTTTCTTATTGTGAAAGGATATTCTACCTCTGCACTTATTACCGAAAAAAAAATAGAACTGAACGGACTTACGAAAAGAATAGATCTGCTAGTTACCAAAAAAACAAAGCCCGAAATTTTAGTGGAATGCAAAGCTCCGAAAATAAAACTCACCGAAAAAGTTTTTGAACAAACCGCCAGATATAATTTTGTAATTGGTGCAGAAAAAATTATTTTGAGCAACGGAAATCAACATATTTTTGCAAATTATACAGATGGAAATTATATTTTTGAACAATACACAATTTAAAAAACACATTCTATGAAAAGTAAACTCACTACTCTACTTCTTTGTATGGGAAGTCTTGGTTTTTCACAAACAAAAATCATTGTAAATCCTAATATCATTTTGCCAAAAGATGCTAAGGAAACCGAATCCATTATTTCTACTATTAATTCTTTTTTAAGCGAAAAAGATAGATCTAATAAAGAAATTTCGGTAATAAATAAAACGAATGCAATTGAAACTTTCCTTGAAACAGACGAGCTAAAAGGAATAGAAAAAAGCGGAAGATTCAAAGATGATTATTTTTACAAACCTTATCTTACCAATCTTACTAAAGTAAACGACAATCTCTACAAAATTCAACTTTCATATATAGGAATTAATGAAAATACACCTTACATTATCGGAAGTTTCAGATTTCTATTGAACAAAGAAAACGGCAATTTTTCTGTATCCTCTCCATTAAAGGAAGAAACCAAGCTCTGGAAAACAACAACTATAGATAACTATACTTTTATCTATGAAGATGAACTAAATTCCGAAAACGCAAAAACATTCGTAAGATTGAGCAACGAATTTGACCAGAAAGTAAAGAATCCAAAACTCAATACCAAAATTTATTGTACAAAAGATGCAATACAAACGTTGCAAATTGCAGGAGTAGATTATAAAGCAAATTATAACGGTTCTTCTAGTCTTACTCTCACTTCTACCGATGAAAACCAATCTATCGGAATTTTCTCTAGTGAAAAAGGAAATTTTGGAGATTTTAATTCGCATGATTTATGGCATGACAGATTGCACGTTTCCGTACCAAGAGATAGTACATATAAACCTTTGGATGAAGCCTGTGCTTATCTTTATGGTGGAAGTTGGGGATATACATGGGAAGAAATTTTCAGACGTTTTTCTGAAAAAGTGATTAAAAGTAAAAATACAGATTGGTTTACTTTGTATGGAAAATTTGAAGATTTTGGAGAATCGAAGGAAAAACATCTGTATCCGGAATATGTGATCAATGCTTTGTTAGTTGAGAAAATTGAAAAAGAAAAAGGTTTTGATGCAGTAATGGAATTTCTAAAGTGCGGAAAATACAATGAAAAAGATAGTAGCAATTATTTTTCGGCATTGGAAAAAATAACGGGAATTACTAAAAAGAATTACAATAAAAAAATTGATGAATTAATCAATCAAGAAAATAAAAAATGGCAATAAAAAATATAATTTTCGATTTTGGCGGTGTGGTAATGGATTGGAATCCACGATATTTTTTCAAAAAATATTTCAATAATGATGAAAAAATGGAATATTTCCTGAAACACATTGCCGAAGACGAATGGAATGCAGAACAGGATCGCGGAAGAAGTTTGGCAGAAGGAACAGAAATTCAGGTGCGGAAATTTCCGGACTGGGAAAAAGAAATCCGTGCGTATTATGACAACTGGACAACCATGTTGAAAAGTGATATTCCTGAAAATGTGGAAGTTTTGCGAAAACTGGAGCATTCCAAATATCAGCTTTTCGGATTGACAAACTGGTCGGCAGAAACATTTCCATATGCTCTGGAAAATTATGATTTTTTCAAAATTTTTGATGGAAAAATTGTGGTTTCTGGCGATGAAAAACTTATTAAGCCTGACCCGCAAATTTGGAATGTTTTACTAAAACGCTATGATATAAAAGCCGAGGAATCCGTTTTCATCGATGATAATCCTAAGAATATTGAAGTGGCAAAAAAATTAGGCTTCATTACGGTTCACATTACTGAAAATACTAATTTGGAAAATGAATTGAAAGATATGGGTGTAGAGTTTTAAAATTTCGGGCGAAGCCTTTGGCTTCGCCCGAAATTTTAAAACCGGGATTCAGATTATACTGGGATTTTCAGAGATTTTTTTAGCTTCCTAAATTTAAAAAAGGATATCAACGAAAGCAAAAACATGAATGCCAATCCAAGATATACCCAAAGCGGAACAGGAACCGGATCTCCTTTTGCATAAGAGTGAAGCCCCGTTAAATAATAATTTACTCCAAAATACGTCATCACCATCGAACAAAATGCAAACATTGCCGCAACATGAAACGCCCATCTGCTTCTTAAACCAGGAACCAAACGCATATGCAAAACAAACGCATAAACCATAATGGAAATAAAAGCCCAAGTTTCTTTTGGATCCCAACTCCAATATCTTCCCCAGCTTTCATTTGCCCAAATTCCGCCAAGAAAATTTCCAACCGTTAAAGCGAAAAGTCCTATTGTTAAAGACATTTCTGAAACAATGGTTAATTCTTTTATTGTACTATCATGATGAAATTTGTATAAATTTTTATCAGAAACGATATAGAAAAACAAGGTAATTACAGCAATAATCATAGATAAAGCAAAAAATCCGTAGCTCGAAGTAATAATCGCAACATGCACAATCAGCCAATAGGATTTTAAAACCGGAACTAATGGCGTAATCTGCGGATCAAGAGCCGAACCTCCATGTGCAAATCCCATCATAATAACAGCTACCATAAATCCGGCTGCAGGAATTAGTGCGTTTGAATTTCTGTAAAGCAAAAATCCTGCTGTAATTCCTACCCACGAGATAAAGATAATTGCTTCATAACCATTGCTCCAAGGTGCATGTCCGGAAATATACCAACGCGCTATCAGTCCAAGAAAATGGAAAAAATATCCGATCGCTCCAACATAGATCAATCCTTTAATTATTTTATTTACCGTTTTGTTTGGCTTAAATAACTCTGCAAAACCTAAAATTAAAATAAGACTTCCGATAATGGTATAAAAAATCAAAAGTTTGAAGTTGATATTCACTGTATTCATCAAAACTTCAAGATTAATTTTATCCTCGGAAGGAATTACGTTTTTTCCCCATTTTTTCTGGTAATCGATCAGTTTTTTTAATTCAGAATCTGCTTTTGCCCAATTTCCGGTTTGCTTTGCTTCCAAAACACTGTAGAAATAAGGTCCCATTATTTTTTGTGATTCTTCGTCCGGTTGAAAATTGGCATCCAACCAAGAATTCCATCTGTGATTCGGATCATTTTTTACGGGAACGATTCTCAAAAATTGACCGCTGAAAAATTCATTAAAAATCTGAACTCTTTCATTTACAGAAATTACCTCTTTATCGTAACTGGTTTGTTCCGCAGGTTTTTTTCTAAAAGCCTCATTGTAATCTTCTTCTAAAACGTAATGCAGCATTCCTGTTTTCGGATCTATAGGGAAAAGATTGAGCAATGAAGTATAGCCTTCATCATTGGCTTTGGTTTTTTTCTTCAATAGATCACCTCCACTTGTTCCGATTCTGATGAGCGGAACCATTGTCCAGCTTTCCGTATCGGTATTAATGGAAAGAAACCATTGGTTTGCATCTAAAGATTTACCATCACTCCCTTTGAATTCGTCATGCTTATACAGTTTCCTCAAAACATCCAAAGCCTGAGTATTCATAGGAACGATTCTTCCCTCAAAATTCTGAACCAGAAGATAAGCAAATTTTTCAGCGTGTTCTTTGGAAATTTTGTTTCTTCCAATGATTTCATCAGCAGAAATTTCACTCATTCTATTCATGGAACGAGCAGCGGAATTTTGCTTACTTTGTTGATTTTGCTGAAGATTTGCAGTATCCGAATTTTGTGCGGAATGATTGTGTCCATCGTTTTCAGAATGAGCGTGTTCAGTTTCCGGTAGTACTTTTTTACTTCCATCTGTTCCGTGCATATCAATTTTCTGTGCATTGAAGCCAAAACTCATAAAAATTAATAAAACTGAAATTACTTTCTTTTTATTCGTCTGTTTTAGCATTTCATTAAGTTTCCAAAAATGAGAGCCTTTCCAGAAAAGGGTAACAAACAATCCTAAAAATAAAAATGCATAACCGATATAACTCACCAATGTTCCCCAAAAATCGTGGTTTACAGAAAGAACGGTTCCTTTTCTATCAGGATCAAAACTCGCCTGAAAAAAACGATATCCTTTGTAATTTAAGACATGGTTCATATAAATTTTATAAGGAACTTCTTTTCCTTCATCTACAATTTTTACATGACTTTCATAAGCACTCGGAGAAGAACTTCCGGGATAAGTTTCCATTACAAAATCATCCAACTTCAAAGCAAAAGGCGTATTGTAGATTTTCGGACCAAATCCTAAAATAATATTCATTCCGTCGAGAGCAATTTGTTTATAAGCATTTGGGTTTCCTTTTTCTACGGAAAGATCTACGTTCAATTTATTTTTTGGACCTTTTACTTCAACAGTCAATTGATCGGGAAGATTTTTATCCTTGTTTTTATCCCCTTCAAAAGCCATCAATTTCCCTTTTCTCAAACCTTCGGGAACTACCAATCGTATCTCATTAATAGTGTATAAACTTCTGTAAGCCAAAGGTTGATATTCATCTTTTTTTGTAGCTCCTGTTGCTTGTGTTGCCATCGTCATATAATTGGCATCAACAGGAGTTTTTATCAAAATTTTACCGTTTTCATTTCGGAATTCTATCGCTCCTTCAATTGGACGATTATAAGAAACCAATGTTCCTTTGATGCTTTGTGTTTCTCCTTGTTTCAGGTAATAATTTTCTCTTCCTGCATCTCCTGCAATTACGAAATGTAAATATTCTGCTCCATTATTATCCGCAACAAGACTGTCTTTTTTTCTTTGAATATAATTAAGAGCTTTTACTTCAACTTTTTTTTCGTGATATTCATATTTAGCTTCAAAATCTTTATGAATCGGAGACATCAGATACGGAATTTCCTTATAGTTCAAAACGTCCCCTTTTTCTTCAATCTGGATTTTAAAGAAATTTTTATCCGTCACTATTTCATTGGAAGTAGCTCCTTCACGAATATGCATTTGTCCCTCATAACTGATATATCTTGTAATGGCACCACCAATAAAAATCAGAACAAACGAAAGGTGAAAAACCAAAACCGGCCATTTTTCCTTTCTCCAAAGACGGTATCTTTTAATATTTCCTATAAAATTTAAGATCAGTAAAAGCATGATTAATTCAAACCATTTGGCTTCATAAATCAATGCTTTTGCAGCAGGTGTTCCGTAATCATTTTCCAAGAAAGTAGCATAAGCCATAGAAGCTGCATAAACCAACAGTAAAACAGCCATTGTTCTGGTAGAAATAAGAATGTCTAGGATTTTTTTCATTCGATCGCTATTTATCTGAGTTACCTCAAAATCAGTGTGTGCAAAAATACGGAAGATATTTTATTTTAAAGGAAGAATCATCACAAATTACATTGATAAAAATCAGGAATTTAGGCTTTGGAAAAATCTTTTGTAATTATGAAAATATTCGCAAAAATTACCTTCAGATTTTGCGTATTTTTTTACTAAATTTGCCCTTTAGTATTATGGACAAAAACGCAAAAAATCCTCAGACGGAAGCACCGAAAACAGGAAAAATCTTATCTAAACCGCGCATATTTTTCGGAGTACTTTTCATCATTGTTTCATTTGTGATGACAGTTTCTTTTATCTCCTATCTAATGAATTGGAGGGCAGACCAAAGCCAAGCCGGAACTATGCTGGATAAAACGGTGAAATCCTCCAATGTTTTTGGAAAAATCGGTGATTGGCTCGGAAACATTTTTATATTTGAAAGTATTGGTGTTGCTGCTTTTATAGTTGCTTTTTTATTTTTTGTTTTTGGAACATTGATTCTAAAAAAAATGTGGTTCAAACCATGGAAAAATCTCGGGCATTCTCTATTTTTCATTTGTTGGCTTCCTATTTTTATGGGAGCAATTACAAAAGGACAGGGTGCTTTAAGTGGAGTTTACGGCTATCAGATTATGGATTTTTTAAATTCTGTGATTGGAACTGTCGGGCTTTGGTTGGTTATTTTAGCAAGTATTGTTTTGTATTTTGTTCTGGAATTCAATCTTCGTCCAAGTGCTATTAAAAGTAAACTGAATGAAATCAATGAAAATACAATCGGGAAAGTAAGATCCATGCTTCCGAATTCTGAAGAAAATTTTGAAGCAGATGAAGAACTGGAAGATACTTCGACTACATTCGGTACGACAGAAACAAAAGAAGCTGAACCCGAAAAAGTAAAAGTAACGGAATCTCCCTTTAAAAGCAGAGTTCAGGAAACCGAAGTTCCGAAAGATTTTCCGGAAGTTGTTGTTACTAACAGCTTGGAAACGATCAAAACTCCCAATAAAACTTCTTTTGAAGACGAAGAATTGGGTTCTGAACCAAAATCTTTAAGCCTGAATCTCGATACTAAAACCACTTCATCTGCACCAGCAAAAAATGAAAATTTTGACTTTAAAGTAGAAGTAGCCGAAGTGAAAGACATTCTTGATGATACAGAAACAAAATCTCAGGAGCTTGTACAAAAACATGGACTTTATGATCATAAACTGGATTTGGCAAATTTTAAAATGCCATCTATTGATCTATTAAAAGATTATGGCAACGAAGAAATTTCTGTAAATAAAGATGAATTAGAAGAGAACAAAAATAAAATTGTAGGGCTTCTGAAAAATTTCAATGTGGGAATTTCTGAAATTAAAGCTACGATTGGTCCAACGGTAACGCTATACGAAATTGTTCCGGAAGCAGGAATTCGTGTTGCAGCGATTAAAAAACTTCAGGATGATATTGCACTGAATCTTTCCGCATTAGGAATCCGTATTATTGCACCAATGCCGGGAAAAGGAACCATCGGAATTGAAGTTCCGAGAAAAAATCCTTCCATGGTTTCTATGCGTAGTGTTCTTGCCTCGCATAAATTCCAGAATTCTGATATGGATCTGCCTGTTGTTTTCGGAAAAACCATTTCCAACGAAATTTTCATGGCAGATTTGGCAAAAATGCCTCACCTTTTAATGGCGGGAGCAACAGGTCAGGGAAAATCGGTGGGAATCAATGCTATTCTTACTTCTCTGCTTTACAAAAAACATCCAAGCGAACTGAAATTTGTAATGGTAGATCCGAAAAAAGTGGAACTTACCCTTTATTCAAAAATTGAAAGACATTATCTCGCAAAACTTCCTGATGCTGATGACGCTATTATTACCGATACCAACAAAGTAATCAATACCTTGAATTCTCTTTGTGTGGAAATGGACACCCGTTATGAGCTTTTGAAAAGTGCATTTTGCCGAACTATAAAAGAATACAATAAAAAATTTCAGGAACGAAAACTAAATCCCGAAAACGGACATCGCTATCTTCCTTATATTGTTTTGGTTGTCGATGAATTTGCAGATCTCATTATGACCGCAGGAAAAGAAGTGGAACATCCGATTGCAAGATTAGCACAATTAGCAAGAGCAGTTGGAATTCACTTAATTGTTGCAACGCAAAGACCTTCCGTAAATGTAATCACGGGTATGATCAAAGCAAATTTCCCTGCAAGAGCGGCTTTTCGTGTAATTTCCAGTGTGGATTCCAGAACGATCTTGGATTCTCCAGGTGCAGATCAATTGATTGGAAAAGGAGATATGCTATACTTCAACGGAAATGAAATTTTGAGGTTGCAATGTGCTTTTGTGGATACTCCGGAAGTGGAAAGAATTGCTGATTATATTGGAGAACAAAAAGGATATCCTTCTGCATTTTTACTTCCTGAATATACTTCCGAAGAATCCTCAAGTTCTGCCGGAACTTTTGATCCGAACGAAAAAGATGCTTTATTTGAAGATGCTGCAAGAATTGTAGTTTCTACACAGCAAGGTTCTACTTCCATGCTACAGCGCCAGCTTAAATTAGGATATAACAGAGCCGGAAGAATTATGGATCAGTTGGAAGCTTCGGGAATTGTAGGTGGATTTAACGGTGCAAAAGCAAGAGATGTTCTGATAACGGATCTGAACTCTTTGGAAAATTTTTTGGAGGATTTAAGGAAATAATTTCCGAAAATTTTAAACGAAATATCTGAGCGTTTTTTAGCCTTAATTCAGTATTGAAGACAAATAAGCCCACTCTATTCATCAAAAAAACATTAGGTTTCATCCTCTTGTTCTCTGCATGTATTAATTTATTTTCACAAAATACTTACGTTTTTTTTGGATCATTTAATTGGGATAAAACTACCGAAGGAATTTATGTTTATCAACTCAATCCGAATACCGGAAAATTGACAAAAGTAACTTCTGCGAAAGAAATTTTAAACCCATCATTTCTCACTTTATCACCAAATGGTAAATATCTTTTCGCTTGTACAGAAAGTAAAACTCCAAATTCGGGAAGTGTAAGTAGTTTTGAATTCAATCCCAAAAATGAAACATTATCATTCATCAACAGTCAAAAAAGTGGTGGTGAAAATCCGGTTTATGTAACTGTTCATAAAAACGGAAAATGGCTGATAAATGCCAATTACACTGAAGGCAGCGTTTCAGTCTATCCAATTTCGGAAGGCGGAAAAATAAGTCCGATGGTACAAAATTTTCAATTTTCTGAAGGAAGCATCAATAAAGAAAGACAAGATCGTTCGCACATTCATTCAGCGGTATTTTCGCCGAATTATGACGCTTTATTTTTAACTGATTTAGGAGCGGATAAAATACGAACTTATGTATTTAATGATAATCAAAAAGAACCTCTTCAAGCAGCAAAAATATCTTTTATAAAATCTGAATCAGGAAGCGGACCGAGACATTTCACCTTTCATCCTAATGGAAAATTTGCATATTGCATCGACGAATTATCCGGAACCATAGATGCTTATAAATATGAAAATTTAAATTTAGAAAGTATTCAAAGATTAAATACGCATCCTGATGATTATACGCGAAATATTGAAAGTTCGGACATTCATATTTCACCGGATGGAAAGTTTTTATATGCTTCGAATCGTGGTGATCAAAACAATATTGCCATTTTTTCAATTCTGGAAAACGGAATGCTGAAATTTATTGATTATCAATCTACTTTAGGCAAACATCCAAGAACTTTTGCAATAGACGAAACGGGGAATTTCTTAATCGTGACCAATGTTATCAGTGGAAATGCGGTTGTATTTCGCCGGAATATCCAAACCGGTTTACTGAAAAAAGTAGGAAAGAAAATTAAAATTAAAAACGTAACCAACGTAAAAATTAAAAAATATTAGAACAATTCTTGGAACAATTTTTGAGATCTTTGAGCGGATCAAGATGTAATTCAATCATAATAAAATTAAAACCTCTATAATAAACTTAAAATGAAAAACATATTGTATAAACTGGCAGCCGGAATTTTAGTAGTAGGAAATGTAGCTTTTGTGCATGCTCAAAAAGCTGATGCAAAATCCAAACAGATTTTGGATGCTGTTGCTAAAAACTATAAATCAAAGAAAAATTCTTATTTCAAATTCTCCTACGGAACCGGAGATAATGGAAAGGTAACAAAAACGGAAACAGGAATTTTCTACTCTACTCCTTCCCAATACAAATTAAAAATAATGGGAATTGAGCAAATTTTTGATGGAAATAAAGTGTACAATATCAGTGATGAAGATCAGGAAGTAACGATTGCAAAAGCCGATGGTTCTGAAAAAATGTTCTCTCCTACCAATTATCTTGATTCGTATAAAAAAGAGTACAACACAACATACGCAGGAAAAAAATCTGTAAATGGTGTGAATGCTGATATGATAAAACTTACTCCTGTAAAAAATAACGGAATGAAGTCTGTTTACATTTTCGTGAATCAACCGAAAAATCAAATCGTAAAAATTGAACAATATTCTGCTGATAGCAGTGTTGCCGTAATTGCTATTAAAGAATACAAGGAAAACCAGAATTTGAGTTCTGATACATTTACTTTCGATAAAAATAATTACAAAAATTATATTGTTACTGAATTATAACCTGACTATTTTTTAGGTTAAAATAAAAGAATCGCCGTGAATTTTTCACGGCGATTCTTTTTATGCAATTTATAATTACTTTTTAATAATTTTTACAGTACTGCTGTCTGTGGCAGAGTTTACTTTTAGAATATAAGTTCCTTTTACAAATCTGGTTATATCTAAAGACGTATTTTTAGCAGTTTTATTCAATTCAAAAGTCTGAAGTAACTGACCAGTTGCACTATAAATTTCTGCATTTTTCAGATTCAAATTTTTATTATTTTGAATAGTAACAATACCGGAAGTCGGATTTGGGAAAACCTGTATTCCATTTTCTTTACTAATGTCTTCAACGGCAAAACTAAGATTATTACAGTTGTAAACATAAATTTCATCAATATACCAACCTTCAACACCATTACATCCATCAGTTCCCAACTCAAATCTGAATTTAATTTTTGAACCGGAAGTTACTCCTAATTTTGATAAATCAATTACGCTTTGTCCCCAACTTCCACTAAGCGAACCACCGTCAGTTCCTGTAAAAGCATTTTGTCCTTTTAATGGATTGTCATTGTTTGAAGTATTATCCAAAGTATTGTTGTATGCATTTTGACTAAATGCAGTAGAAGGAACTAAAGTCCATGCTCCTCCATTCAAGCTATATTTTATATTTCCTCCATCCCAAGTTGATTCCGTAGCAATGTAATGATTGAATGCCATTTCATATTTACCTGCTGAAAAAGTAGGGAAAGTAATTTGTGGACTTTCTAAACGTAAAAGACCATTCTGCAAGTCTGTATTACAATCTCCATTTATAGGATCTACCGCAAAAATTGCATTTCCTGTTCTGTTTTTTGGTAAATTATTTTTAATAGCCCAGTTTCTGTTTTCCCAAGTTGAAGGATTAGATGGAGCATTGGTAATTGTCCAGCTACCTAAACCATTTTCCCAAGTTTCTGTAAATAAAGCACCTGTTGTCGCACCTGTACACAAAGCAGGAGTTGGAGCAAGAATAGGAGTATAACCGCATTGAGAAGCCACAGATTGTCTCAGCTGCACAGCTAAAATAGCATTCTTAATATTTTGTAAATCACCAGAAGTAAAGGATTGTCCGCTTAATCCGGCAGGTGTAGACGTAGTGGATAAACCTTTTAAATTTACTCCAACCAAATCCGTACAAGCAGCTTCCAAAGCATCTGCGAAATTTGCAAAATCACTGGTATTTGTTAAATAAACCGATTGTGCTCTCCACCATAGATGTGCAGCTTTTACAAATCCAATTCCAGAAATAGTATATCCATTATAAGTTCCTCCGTCTACCAATAAAGCATACAAATGATTAGGAACTCCTGAATTGGAATGTACACCTCCACTATCTGCTGTTCCGCAGTAATAATATAAAGCATCCAAAGCTTTTGCCGGATCCCCAAAACAATTAGGAT
The DNA here is from genome assembly GCF_057180505.1 of Chryseobacterium sp. HNCC26DJ241. NCBI lineage: Bacteria > Pseudomonadati > Bacteroidota > Flavobacteriia > Flavobacteriales > Weeksellaceae > Chryseobacterium > Chryseobacterium sp. HNCC26DJ241. The sequence goes on from NZ_JBXUGL010000021.1 coordinate 20,250, forward strand.
TCCACATATCACGAATAGCACCACCAAAAGAAGTGGCATCTTCACCCATTTTCCATCTCATCAATGATGATGAACAGCTTGTTGTTGTTCTAATACTCAGATTTTCTCCTGTATCCTGATAATTATTTAATAAGTCAATTGTCTCTCCCCAAACATCAGAATAAGATTCATTCAAAGCTCCAGACTGATACTGATAGATCAATCCACTTGTATATTCTGTAAATGCATGTCCCCATTCGTGAGCTATTACATCATCTGCAGCCGTTCCGTCACAATAACCGGCATATGTTCCGTTCCATCTTGCATTAGGACAACTAATTGTGGGATCATTATTTACCGTAATCATGGTGTGATCTGCATTGTCATAAGAAATATATCCAAATGCATTTTTGAAGAAATTGTACATATGTTCAGATGCTACAACCTCATTTTGCTGCCATTGATTTAAGGAACCCGGAAATGCATCCCCTTCTTTCCACTTCAAATTAGTTGAATTGGTATTGGTTTCGTACAATTTTCTGTCAATAGGATGAATTCCTGTGAATTGCTCTACCAATTCTCCTGTATGAGCATTGATATAAAGAAATTCTCTTACATCTTTTTTATTGGTTACCTCTATTTCGTAGGCTAAATAAGGAGTCACAAAATCTCCCTGAGCTAAACCTTTAGGGAAAATGAATAGATTATTTTTACCTATTTCTAAAGTTGCATTTGATTTATTTAAATTTTGCTTTTCAATTATTTTTTTAGCAATATCTTCTGCTCCATTTTTTGAAATTAATGGATCTGGATTTACTTTTATACCTGAAACCGTATTTCCATTTATGGAAGTAAGCTGCCCTTTTGCATTAAAATGAAATTTCAAAATTCCGTCATAAACAGGAACTCCCTTATAATATTGTTTGTAAACTACATTTTTAAAACCATAACTATCCGTTTGTTCATTGGCAAAAACCAATTCGTCAGCAGAATTAAGATTGAAAGCTCTAAAATTGCTAATTAAAAATTCATCTGCTTTAGCTTTTGCAGTTGCTGATTTCAGTTGAAGGGCGTCCAAATTACCGAATCGGATAAAATTTGGATTTGAAGTACTTTTACTTATTGTAACCTCCGCATTAGTTTCTTTTTTCAGTTTGGATAATTCTTTTGATTCTTGTGCAAAACCGCAAAGATATGCCGACACAAGAACAGTAGATAAGAGTTTTTTCATATAAATTTTGAATTTTTGGCAAATATATATAAAATTTAGTTTTATAATGTCAATAATCCACCAAAAAAGTAAAATTTATTAGAATATTTTAAAAATCAAAACAATAAAAGCTGATTATGAAAAAGCACTTAAACTTTATGGCATTTTCCTTATTTTTGCGTGTATGAAAATCCTTGACCGGTATATTATAAAAACATTTTTCGGGCCGTTCCTTTTTATTTTTAGCGTCCTGTTTTTTATATTCATTGTGAATATTATATGGATTCGTCTTGCCCAGTTTACAGGAAAAGGACTTAGCTACTGGGAAATTCTAAAACTACTCTCCTATCTTGGTGTAAGTGTAGTAACCTTGGTTTTACCATTAACAATTCTTCTTTCATCCATTATGACTTTCGGAGAATTCGGAGAACGATATGAACTTGCTGCAATGAAAGCTGCAGGAATTTCCCTTACTAGAATTATGACCCCGCTTTTCACTATTTCTATAATGTTTGGAGTCATGCTTTTCTTTTTTTCCAATAATATTATTCCTGATTTTCAGCGAAAAGCAAAGAATATGTTGTATAATATTACCGCAACCAAACCTGCGCTCAATTTCACACCCGGACAGTTTATTTCGCAAATTCCCGGATACAGTGTAAAATTTGATAAGATTACCGGAGAAAACGGGGAAAATCTTGAAGGTGTTTTTATACATAAAATGTCCAATTCTTTTGAAAATCAACAATCTATTTTATCCAAAAAAGGTAAATTCGTTCCGGCATCCAATAGAAATTTTTTAAAGCTGACTCTTTACAACGGATATGTTTTTGAGGACAATTACAGTCAAAACTATTCTGATAGACAAAAGCAACCAGATCAGGCAATAAAATTTGATACTCTTACGCTTCATTTTAATATTTCAGAAATTATTGATAAAGCAATTGAACAGGAAAAAATCACAGACGATTATACTTTTCAAACCTATGGACAGCTAAATAACACTATTGTAAAATCCCGCAAATCAAATAGTGAATCGTTTGAGTTTATTAATAATGATATGGTGAACCAAACAAGTAGTTTTGTGAGTATCCTTGCAAATAGCAAGATAAAAATACAACCAAAGGAAACAGTGAAAATGGATACTCTTAAGGAAAACAAAAAGCTGGAAATTCTGAACTCTGCATACAATAAAATAGAAAATCTGAAACAATCTTTGGAAAACAAAGGCGATGAAATAAGAGGAATCAATAGCTATTACAGCAGAATTATTATTTATCAGCAAAGGATTATTGCATCTTCCATTAGTTGTATCATATTTTTTCTAATCGGAGCAAGTTTGGGATCTATCATCCGAAAAGGAGGAATGGGCGTTCCTGTTATCATTGCTATTGTCATTTTTATCGTTTTTTATGTAATGACATTATCCGTAGAAAATATTGCATGGGCAGGAAAAATGAATCCTTATCTTGCTGCCTGGTTTCCAAATATGGTACTTTTGCCGTTCGGAATTTGGCTTACTTCCAAAGCTCTTGCTGATTCGCAACTTTTTGATATTGAAAAATATAGAGCATTACTAAAGCCAATTATTTCAAAATTATCAAAAAATAAAAATAAGGAGCATTCCAGATATCAATAGAAAAATGTGTTCATTTTCAACAAAATTGAAAATTCTGTTTTTAAGAACTTTCTGTTTTCTATAAATGGATTTATCAAAAAATCTATTGGATTATCTTTAAAATAAAAATTTCAGAATAATGGGTTTTAATAAATTTTTAATATTCAGCTTGTTAGGAACTATTCTGACAACTGCTCAGGAAAAAAATCTTAAAAATATCACCAAACTTACTTTTGGAGGAGATAATGCAGAAGCGTATTTTTCACCGGATGGAAAAAAACTTACTCTGCAAGTTACCAATCCATCAATTGGTGCACATTGCGACCAAATTTATCTTTTGGAACTTGGCAAAGAAAAATTTTCAACTTCCGATCTGAAATTGCTTTCCACAGGAAAAGGAAGAACCACTTGTTCCTTCTTCTTGCCGGATGGAAAACATATTTTGTATGCTTCCACACATAAAGGAAATCCTGATTGCCCACCAAAACCCGCTCCAAGAAAAGATGGAAAATATCTTTGGCCAATATATCCTGATTTTGATATATATGTAGCCGATCTCAACGGAAAAATTGTAAAACAACTTACTGATAGTCCCGGTTATGACGCAGAAGCCGTAGTTTCTCCAGATGGAAAATATATCGTTTTTACATCCACAAGAAGCGGAGATCTTGAGCTTTGGAGAATGGATATTGATGGAAAAAATCTGAAACAATTGACTTCCGGATTAGGATATGATGGTGGTGCGTTTTTCTCCCATGATTCCAAAAAATTGGTTTTCCGTTCTTCAAGACCAAAAACGACCGAAGAAATTAAAGAATACAAAAATCTTTTTGCTGAAAATCTGGTAGCTCCCACCCAAATGGAAATCTATACCATGAATATTGATGGAACTGAGATGAAGCAAATTACAAATCTTGGAAAAGCAAACTGGTCTCCATACTTTCATCCATCAGATAAAAAAATTCTTTTTTCTTCCAATCATCATTCCACCAGAGGATATGATTTTCACATTTACTCTATTGATATAGATGGAAAAAATTTAAAACAAATTACTTACGAAAGCGAATTCAATGCTTTTCCGATGTTTTCGCCAGATGGTAAAAAATTGGTATTTTCCAGCAACAGAAATGCAGAAAAACCCCACGAAACAAATGTTTTTATAGCAGATTGGGTAGACTCGGACGAAGCAGAAAATGTAAACGAAACCAGCCTTAAAAAAACTATTTCTTATTTAGCATCGGATGAATTGAAAGGAAGACTTACAGGAAGTGACGGTGAAACCAAAGCCGCCGATTTCATTTCAAAAAATTTGAAAAATGCAGGAGTAAAAGTTGAAGTTCAGCCTTTTGATTATTCAGTGAAACTAAATCCGCATGATGAAAATTCTTCTGCTCCTGTGAAAGGAAAAAACGTAATCGGATATTTAGATAATAAAGCCAAAAAAACTATAATTATTGGTGCGCATTACGATCATTTAGGTCTTAACGAACACCATTCTTCCGCTTTGATGAATTCCGAAGGACAAATTCACAACGGTGCCGATGATAATGCTTCAGGAACTGCCGCCGTAATGGAATTAGCCAGAATGTTTTCTAAAAATAAAACAAAAGAAAAAGCCAATTATGTTTTTGCATTATTTTCCGGAGAAGAAGACGGTTTGATGGGCTCTAAAAAATTTGCAGAAAATGTAAAAGAAAAATATCCAAATGTAATGGCAATGATCAATATGGATATGGTAGGAAGAATGAATAAAGATAAAGATCTTACTGTAGGTGGAGTCGGAACTTCACCCATTTTCCCTGAACTCATTAAAAAACACAAACCAGCAGGTGTGAATATCGCTATTGATAGTTCCGGAGTTGGACCTTCAGATCACACTTCTTTTTATTTGAAAGATATTCCGGTGCTATTTATGTTTACAGGAACTCATACCGATTATCATAAACCAAGTGATGATGAAGATAAAATCAACTATAAAGGTGAGAATTTGATTATCAATTATGTATTCAATCTTGCAAATGCTTTAGCTGATGAAGATTCAGTTCCGTTTACAAAAACAAAAATCCAGCAAAGCAAAGCAGTTCCAAAATATAAAGTAACATTGGGAATCATGCCCAGTTATGCAGATACAAAAGATGGTCTCCATATAGATGGTGTTTCTGAAAACCGACCTGCTGCACAAGCCGGTATAGAAGCAGGAGATATTCTTACCAAAATTGGAAAATGTGAAGTAAAAGAAATTTACAGCTATATGGATTGTCTTTCTAAAGTAAATTCTGGAGAAACTCACCCTGTTACTATTCTCCGAAACGGAAAAGAAATGACAATGGAGGTGAAGTTTTAGAAATGGCACCTAAAAAAATAAAATGCTCCACGTGATTTTCGGAGCATTTTTTATTGAATAGAGATCTTAAAAACCTTTCTGTATTTATCTGATAATAAGTTCATAATATAATTTCCTATTGGTAAATCTGGGATATCAACTATAGTAATTCCATCTTTTATTGCTATTTTTTTATTCAAAATTTGTTTTCCATCAAATGTAATCAATGTAATCTCAGCATCATTCATAACAGCATTGCTTACAATTTCAACTTGGTTATTTCTTACGGGATTTATTATTTTTAAAGAAACGGAATTTTTCTGAATATCATTTACAGAAAACATTTGCTGAGTAAGTAAAACGGCTGCATACGCATTCACTCTTCCCCATCCATGATATACATCAAAACCTGAAACATCTTCTGTTGGTAATCCTTTCATATCTTCTGCTGTATTTTGGAGTATATTTCTCACTTGTACAGGAGTGAGATTGGAATTTATTGATAAAATTAAAGATGCAATTCCTGCGACTAATGGGGTTGCTTGAGAAGTTCCACCCCAATAACTATTGTATGAAGTATTGGAATTGATTCCTAATCCATAAATATAATTTCCTGGTGCAACTACATTAATATGTGAACCATAATTGCTTCCGGAATTCGGATCCCAGAAAAATGGACTTGTCCTTTTATCATTTGCATCTGTAGAACCAACAGCAATTACATTGTCATAATTTAGGGAATAAGCAGCAGGATAATAAGGTGTGTTATTATTGAAATTCATCATGCAGACCACAAAAAGTACATTTTTATTTTTCAAATACTGAATAGCATTTGCAATAACTGTAGATGGTGAAGATCCTCCAATAGACATCGAAACTATTTTTGCACCATTATCGGCAGCATAATATAGACTATTTGCCATATTTGCATAGGTTCCGGAATTGCTGCTATTTAAAACTTTAAGAGGCATTATTTTGCTGTTCCAGTTTGCACCAGCATATCCTTTTCCATTATTACTAATTGCTCCCAAAATTCCGGTACAGTTTGTACCATGTCCAAGATCATCTGTAGGATTATTATCATTATTTACCCAATCCCAACCTCTGTAATCATCTATTAAACCATTTCCATCGTTGTCAATCCCATCAATAATTTCGGTGCTTTTATTCCATATTCTGGAGCTGATATCTTCATGAGTCATATTTAGTCCGGAATCTGAAACTGCAATAATCATATTCGGATTGCCAGTTTCTTTGTCCCAAGCTAATTCCATATCCACATCTGCATCATTAGTGGTGATCATACCAGAAACATTGAATGTTCCATCATTATACATACTCCATTGTCTGTAAAAATAAGTATCATTAGGCAATGTACTCATTTCTGGTTTCCCTTCTACTCCAGCTCCTGTCGCAATGTAATTTGGTTCGGCAAATTCTATTGTAGGATTGGCAGAATAAATTCTACAAATATTTTCAATGTTACTATCCGGATTCAATTTCAACAAAAATGTACCTGTATTTTTATAATTTCCAATTGATTCTATATTTTTCAGACCATATTTTTGATTGAGTAAATCTAATGAGTTCAGACCTAATGTTTTATCATTCTGATTAAGTAATAATTTACTTACTTGATTATCTTTAATTTTAATTAAAATTTCACCTTCTACAAATTTTGCAGTTTGTGAATAGATAAGGCCTGAAATAGCCAAACTTAAAGTGATTAAGATTCTTTTCATATTGATGTTTTTAACTTTAATCAAAAATATGAAAATAAAAAACTCTTTTTCAAGAGTTTTTTATCCTAATTTATATGTAACTTTTCACTGAAAAAAACGAAAATTTATTTTTTAAAAACCTTAATAGATTGTCTTCCAAGATTGGATTGAAGATCAGAAAAAAAACAAAAATATTCCTAAAAGAAAACTATATTCGGAAAAGAAAGTAATTTTTAATGCTTATACTATTTCACTGGTCAGCTCTCTTGATATCAATTTTTCATGCATGGGCTTTAGAACATCCATACTTCCGGTTTTTACCGTGCATTTTCCTTTGTAATGAACAAGAATGGTACATTGCTCTGCCTGTTCCAAAGTATGTCCGCAAATTTCAATAAGAGAATCTATCACGTAATCGAATGTATGTATATCATCATTATGAAGTACAAGTTTATATACTTCATCTGTATCATCCAAAACAAGAACATCTTCTTCATATTCTCTTTTGGGATTTTCGTAAAATTTTGTATTAAAAAATTCCGACATTTTGAATCTTTTGAGATTTAGATTTCTCCTATTTCTTCGGAGATTTCATCAATAATATCTTTCGGATCGTAGATCAGCTCAACCAGTTCTACACTTTTATTATTCATTTTCAGAATTTTAAATTCATAATCGTCAATTCTAAATTCCTGATTTTCTTCGGGAATATCTGCTAATTTGTGCATAATATATCCTGAAAGTGTATTGTAATCGCCATCTTCTGATAATTGAAGGGCTTTTGGAAGCTCATCATTTATTTCATCCAAAGGATTGGTAGATTTCACCCAAAAAACATTATCTCCTACTTTATCTACAATATTTTCTTCTTCATCTTCTTCATCCTGAATCTCCCCTACCAATTCTTCCAAAATATCTTCAAGGGTGATAATTCCTTCTGTTCCTCCAAATTCATCAATTACAATAGCTAAATGCTGCTTTTTCAATTGGAAAACTTTCAACAAATCTGAAATTTTCTTACTTCCGACTACAAAGAAAGGCTCACGCATTAAAGAGCGAATATCAAAATTATCATAATCGTCTTTATGCTTTATATATTCTCTTATGAATTCTTTCGTATAAAAAATTCCGATAATATTGTCGATTGAGTCTTTATACACAGGAATTCTGGAATATCCCGACTCTAAAATTTCTTTTAAGATTTCATATTTGTCATCATCAATATCTATTGAAAGAATATTCTGCCTTGGAACCATAATTTGTTTTGCAGAATGATCGGTAAAATCAAAAGCATTTTTGATAATTTCATAGTTTTCTTCCTCTATCTCGCCAGAATCTGCACTTTGTTTTACCAAAAGCTGTAATTCTTCCGTAGAATGTATATCAGCTTCACTGGCAGGAGGAATATTGATTAATCTTAAAAATCCGTTCGACATAGAGTTCATCAACCAAATAAATGGCTTGAAAACCATAGTGAACCAACGCAGTGGATAAGCTACAAACATTGTTGTAGACTCCGCTTTTCGGATGGCAATAGATTTAGGAATAAGTTCACCAAATACAATATGCAGAACCGTAATCAATATAAAACTTATCGCTAAAGAAATTGTGGTAATGGTAGCTTCACTAAGACTAAGCCCAAATAATTTCAGAAAATTTTCTACCACATGATGCATCGCACTTTCTCCTACCCAACCTAATGCTAAAGAAGCTAATGTAATCCCAAGCTGTGTTGCAGAAAGATAAGAATCCAGTTGCTTAATAATATGTTCAGCTTGTTTTGCCATTGCATTTCCTTCTGCTGCCTTTAGCTGGATCTGCGAATAACGAACTTTAACGATGGAGAATTCTGCGGCTACAAAAAAGCCATTAAGTAAAACAAGAAATATAGCTAATAAAAGCTTGACGACGTCCGAGTCCATTTAGTTATTATGAATAATATTGTGCAAAGATATATAAATTTTTAAATATAAAATTCTGATGATTCCAAACAAAAAACCATTTCTTTTCAGAAACGGTTTTTTTATATATTTTAAAATTCTGATTAAGAACCCTTCAAAGCTTCTGCTCCGGAAACAATCTCCAAAATTTCGTTGGTAATAGCTGCCTGACGCGCTTTATTATAGAAAATAACAAGATCATTTTTCAATGCTTGTGCATTATCCGTTGCTTTGTGCATAGCTGTCATCCTTGCTCCGTGTTCAGAAGCTACAGAATCAAGCACTGCTTTATACACCTGAGTTTTGATGGATTTAGGAATCAAATTATCTAAAATTACTTTAGCATTTGGTTCAAAAACATAATCCGTATTTACACCCGTTTTTTGAGTTTCCGGCATTGCAATCGGAAGGACCTGCTCTGTTACCACTTCTTGTGTAGCAGCATTGATAAATTTGTTATAAACCAAATATACTCTATCAAAATTCCCTTTTTTGAATTCGCTCATTACAGAAGCTGTGATATTGGAAACGTTTTCAAAGCTTAAGGCATCATAAACGGCACTTTGGTTATCGTATATTTTTCTTGATTTTCTCAAAGAATCATATGCTTTTTTACCAATAGTAAGAATTTCTACTTCTGCATTTCCGTTTTCAGAAATTTTGTTGTTCAATTCCTTAATAACTGAAGAATTGAAAGCCCCAGCTAAACCTCTGTTGGAAGTAACTGCAATAAAAAGAACTCTTTTTACATCTCTTTTTGCAGCGTAAGGAGAAACATTATCAGGATCCGGATTGGCATTCACATTCTGAATAATTTCCTGAAGTTTTTCCGAATAAGGACGAAGCATTACAATAGCATCTTGTGCTTTTTTCAGTTTTGCAGCAGAAACCATTTTCATTGCACTGGTAATCTGCATTGTAGAACTAATAGAAGTAATCCTTCCTCGTATTTCCTTTAAATTTGCCATATAGAATTTAGTTGTTGGTTGTCGGTTGTTGGTTGCTAGTTTCTGAAAATTCCATCAACTATCAACCAAAAACCATCAACTAATTTTATTAATTGTATTTAGAAGCAATATCGTTTGCAGCTTGTTTCAATACATCAGTAATATCATTATCGATTTTTCCTGATTTGATTGCTGACATTGTTTCCGGATGCTTAGTTCTCAAGAAATCCACATATTCTTTCATGAATTCTTTTACTTTTCTTACTGGAACATTTCTCAATAAATTTTCAGTTCCTGCATAAACCATTGCTACCTGATCTTCTACACGAAGTGGAGAATTTACCGGCTGCTTAAGGATTTCCACATTTTTCTCACCTTTAGAGATTACAGATAATGTAGCTGCATCAAGATCAGAACCGAACTTAGCGAATGCTTCTAATTCTTTATATTGAGCTTGGTCAAGTTTCAAAGTACCGGATACTTTTTTCATAGACTTGATCTGAGCATTCCCTCCTACTCTTGATACAGAGATACCTACGTTAATAGCAGGACGAACTCCGGAGTTGAATAAATCAGATTCCAAGAAAATCTGTCCGTCAGTAATAGAAATTACGTTAGTCGGAATATATGCAGAAACGTCACCTGCCTGAGTTTCAATAATCGGAAGTGCAGTTAAAGAACCACCTCCTTTTACGATTGGTTTCAAAGATTCAGGAAGGTCGTTCATTTGCTTAGCGATTTCATCATCAGCAATTACTTTTGCTGCTCTTTCCAATAATCTGGAATGAAGATAGAAAACGTCTCCAGGATATGCTTCACGACCTGGTGGTCTTCTCAAAAGAAGAGAAAGCTCACGATAAGCCACCGCTTGTTTTGATAAATCATCATAAATAATTAACGCCGGTCTACCTGTATCACGGAAATATTCTCCGATCGCTGCTCCTGCCATTGCAGAATATACCTGCATTGGAACCGGATCTGAAGCATTAGCTGCAACTACAACAGTATATGCTAAAGCTCCTTTGTCTGTTAAAGTTTGTACAATTTGAGCAACAGTTGATGCTTTTTGCCCGATTGCAACATATATACAATATACAGGCTGACCTGCATCGTAAAATTCTTTCTGATTAATAATGGTGTCAATAGCAACAGTAGTTTTACCTGTTTGTCTGTCACCAATGATAAGCTCTCTTTGCCCTCTTCCAACAGGAATCATGGAATCGATTGCAACGATACCTGATTGTAAAGGCTCAGTTACAGGTTGTCTGTAAATTACACCCGGAGCTTTTCTTTCCAAAGGCATTTCGTATAATTCTCCGGAAACAGGTCCTTTTCCATCAATAGGATTACCAAGAGTATCTACTACTCTTCCTAATAAACCTTCTCCTACTTTGATGGAGGAGATTGTGTTAGTTCTTTTTACCGTATCTCCTTCTTTTACGTTTTTGGATTCTCCAAGAAGAGCCACCCCAACGTTATCTTCTGCAAGGTTAAGAACGATTCCTTCAATACCGCTTTGGAATTTTACCAATTCCCCGTACTGAACATTTTCCAATCCGTATACAAGAGCGATACCGTCTCCAATTGTAAGCACTGTTCCAACTTCCTCAACGTTTGATTGAGTATCAAAGTTGGCTAATTGTTGTTTTAAAATAGCTGAAACTTCAGCCGGATTTATTTCTGCCATTATATGGTTGTTTTTATCTTAGTTTAATTGAAAATCTTTTTTAAGCTGACTTAATTTTGATTTTACAGAAGCATCTATTTGCTGATCTCCTACTCTCAAAATATATCCTCCAAGAATATCCGGATTGATATTGGTTTTAAGATCAAAATTTTTACTGTGATCTACAAGATGAGTAGATTTCAGAATATTTTCAATATTTTGCTGAGAAAGCTGTGTAGCAGAAGTAAGAATAACTCTTTGTACACCTTTCAAATCTTCTACTTTATTGATATATTCCTGAGCAATGTTCTTCAGCTGTGTTTCACGGCCTTGCTTTATGATAAGCCCGATGAAATTTTTAGCAGTCTGGGAAAAATTTGCAAAAATCTGATTAGAAGCTGCTAATTTTTTCTTCACATCCACAAAAGGTGTTGCAAAAAATGAATTCAGTTCTCTACTCTGATCCATTATTTTGATTATATCCTTCATTTCCCCGAAAATAACATCTACAGAGTTGGTTTCCAGAGAAAATTCAAGTAAACCTTGTGCGTATCTTTTTGCTACTTTTGATGAAAGCATTTTCTTAGTTTAAGGTTGATTTATTAAGAATATTTTCAACTAAAGCATTTTGAGCTTCCGTATTATCAAGCTTTTGCTTTAAGATTTGTTCTGCAATATTTACAGAAAGAGAACCAATTTGGTTTTTGATATCTGCCATTGCCGCAGATTTTTCTGCCTGAATCGTTTGCTTAGCTTGTTCAATCATTTTATCACCTTCAGCTTTAGCAACATCTTTTGCCTCACCAACAATCTTATCCTTTATCTCTCTTGCTTCTTTCAGAATAGCATCACGTTCCACTTTCGCTTCTCTGATGATGTGTTCGTTTTCAGCTTTAAGATTTTCAACTTCCTGTCTTGCCAATTTAGCCTGATTAAGAGAATCTACAATAGTCACTTCTCTTTCGTTGATGGAATTCAGGATCGGTTTCCATGCAAATTTTCCTAAAACAAAAAGAAGAATAAGGAAAATAACAGTCTGGATGATAAATAAACCTGATGAAAATTGTTCTAATAAATTTTCCATATAGAAATATGTCTTTTATATAATTAAATTATTTTCTTATTAATTTTTTAAAAATTACTGATCGTAACCAACCGTTATCGATCAGTAATTGTTTTTTGACCGAAAATCTTAGTTTACAGCAAATAAAGCTGCAAATGCAAGACCTTCAACAAGAGCAGCTGCAATAAGCATCGCTGTTTGTAATTTACCAAATTGTTCAGGTTGACGAGCCATACCTTCCAAAGCAGCAGCACCGATTTTTCCGATACCGATACCTGCTCCGATTACTACTAAACCTGCACCAACGATTTTAGGCATTTCCATAATATATAATTTTAAAAAATTAGTTTCTTTTTATAATTTGATAAATGATGATTGATGATTAATTTATTATTTATCGATTATCATTTATTTTTAATGATGTGCTTCTTCATGATGATGCTCTTCATTTGCTGCTCCAAAATACACCGCAGAAAGCATCGTAAAAATATACGCCTGTAAAAATGCAACCAAAACTTCTAACAAATAGATTACAAATGTCAAAAGCGGAAATGCAACACCTGCAACAATATTCTTAAATACATAGATCATTGCGATTAACGACATCATCACGATGTGTCCCGCTGACATATTTGCAAAAAGACGAATCAACAATGCAAAAGGTTTAATAAACAAACCTATAAGTTCAATCGGCATCATAATAATTTTCATCGGAACAGGAAGACCCGGCATCCAGAAAATATGTTTCCAATAATTTGCATTTGCTGTGAATTGAGTAATAATGAATGTCAATATTGCTAAAGCAGCAGTAATTGCAAGATTTCCCGTAACATTAATTCCGAAAGGAAGTAAACCGAAAACATTCAAAAATAAAATAAAGAAAAACACGGTTAAAAGATAACCCATATATTTTTGATATTTTGGACCGATATTCGGTTTTGCAATTTCGTCTCTAACAAAAATAATAAGAGGTTCAAATAATTTTCCTGCACCAGAAGGAACCAAAGATTTTTTGTAATTTCTCGCCATTGATCCGAAAATCCACAACATCAATAAAGCAGTAATCAAGATCATCAAAACTCCTTTTGTAATGGAAAGATCTAATACTTTTTCATTTTCCGCATGACCGTGATCGTTCAACTTAATCGTTCCAGCTGCATCTGTTTTATAGATTTTCTCATGAAAAAGTTTGTAATACTTACCATTTTTTTCTACTACTCCATTTTCATTATGATGAAATTCAGAACTCATAAAAGTCTGAATTCCATTTTCTTTATCATAAAAAATAACCGGAAGAGGAAAACCAATATGATGCTCTTTACCTTCTTTATCTTTCGTCATCATTATATCAAAGCTATGAGCATCTAAAAGGTGATGCTTGATATATTCTTGGTTTTCTTCTTTTTCCTTGTCTGCTTCAGACAGGTTTTCTGAAACTAATTCAGTTTCTTTCTTTTCAGGAACTTGCGCCGTTCCGTGTTGTGCGAAAGATGTTGAAAATAAAGATAAAAAACCGACTAAAAGTACTACTCTTTTAAGCATTGATATATGTCTTTTTTAAGTTTTGCAAAAATAGAATAAAAAAACCAATTACAAAATAGCCGTTTACTGATTTTTTTCATCTTTTTTAATCAGATTTATACAGTACAAAGTTGCCAGAAATAACGAAATAAGATAAGGCAAAATAAAATGAATTTTATAGTTGGGAATGGTACTTAATTTCAGTTTGTTCATAATGATAAACATCAACGTAAGTTTAAACAAAACCAATCCCATAAATGCAAAACCTAAATAATCCGGATATATTTTTTTGAAAATGGACATTATGGTAATTACCATCATAAATAAAAGAGTAAGAAACAGATAATATTTTACAAAGGTGGTTTCAAATTTTTTTACCATCGTTTGCCAGATGATAAAATGAATCATGAACATTAAAAAATACGAAACGATATAAATAAAATTATTTTTCATTATTCTGAATATTTTTCAGTTGTCTTAAAAGATTGTAAAAAGCGAGACTCATTCCAAGCAAACCAACTCCCACTGTGAGAAGATTATTTTTAATTTCAAAGTAATCATTTAGTTTTTTTCCACCCCAGAATGAAAGTCCCATTGTCGCAAGCATCTGAAAAACGACAGCCGAATAAATTCCATATTGGCGAAAACTATTTTTTTCAAATTTTTCATTGTCTTCTTTACTGAATTCCTGCTCGTTAGGATTTTCTTCCGACATATTTTTGATTTTTTGCAAAAGTAATAATTAATATTGGTAATGTAGAGACGCGATTTATCGCGTGTCGGAAAGAAATAGGAAAACGAATTTATTTTAAAGAATCTTGATCCCAATTTTCCGGATTATGAATAATATAGCTTTCAATCTTCCGTAAAGATTCTGTATTCCGAATCAAATGATTGTGAAATCTGCTTTGCCAAGCAAATTCAGAATTAATTTTTCTTATTTCAAATGTACATCTACCTTTAAACCATCGTATTACTCTCGATACATTTTCATTCAACATAGGATTTTTGTATCCTGAAAAACCTCCTTTTCCTTCACTTTTTTGATTTATATTTTTATAATTCCGTTTTTTATCTTTTACTTTCATCGACAAAATTCCATGAAAATGATTAGGCATTACTATAAATTCTCCTAATTCTACAAAATCAAAATTTTCAACAATTAATTTCCAAACAGTGAAAACAATTTTACCTTCTTCTGACAAATGCATTTTTCCATCAATAATTTCTCCGAAATAATTTACTTTATTCTGGGTACAGATCGTAATAAAATATGCACCTGAAGAATAGTTCCATGATTCTAATCTTGCTGAATTTCGATTAAATTCATTTTGAAATTTATCTTGCATTGATTGTAATTTATATATGATCCTGATACGCGATAAATCGCGTCCTGAATCTTTACACTTTATTTGTTTTATGTTTTTTGACACGCGATAAATCGCGTCTCTACGAATCATTCAAAATTAACAAAATAAACAGATTGCAATTTCAATTTTAATTCCGTAAATAATTCCTTATTTTTGCAATCCATAAATTAAAGATATGTTCAACAGTTTACAGGATAAATTGGATAAAGCGCTTCATAATATTTCGGGGCGCGGAAAAATTACGGAAATCAACGTAGCAGAAACCGTTAAGGAAATTCGTCGTGCATTGGTAGATGCCGACGTGAACTATAAAGTTGCGAAAGACCTTACCAAAAGAGTTCAGGATAAAGCATTAGGACAAAACGTTCTTACGAGCCTGACTCCGGGACAATTGATGACAAAAATTGTTCATGATGAATTGGTAGATTTAATGGGAGGAACACAGGAAGGAATCAATCTTTCCGGAAAACCTGCCGTTATTTTGATTGCCGGTCTTCAAGGTTCAGGAAAAACTACTTTTTCAGGAAAATTAGCCAATTATCTAAAAGTAAAAAGAAATAAAAAACCACTTTTGGTTGCTTGTGATGTTTACAGACCTGCCGCTATTGACCAGTTGAAAGTTTTAGGAGGACAAATTAATGTTCCTGTTTACACTGAAGAAGGCGCCACAAATCCTTCTGCAATTGCCGAAAACGCAGTAAACCATGCAAAACAAAATGGTTTTGATGTTGTAATTGTAGATACAGCCGGACGTTTGGCTGTAGATGAACAAATGATGAACGAAATAAAATCTGTTCATTATTTCATAAAACCGGATGAAACACTTTTTGTAGTGGATTCTATGACCGGACAAGATGCTGTGAATACTGCAAAGGCTTTCAATGATGCATTGAATTTCAATGGAGTCGTTCTTACAAAATTAGATGGTGATACAAGAGGTGGTGCTGCTTTAACCATTCGTTCCGTTGTAGAAAAACCAATCAAATTTATTTCCACAGGAGAAAAAATGGAAGCCTTAGATCTTTTCTATCCCGAAAGAATGGCAGACAGAATCCTTGGAATGGGAGACGTTGTTTCCTTGGTAGAAAGAGCTCAGGAACAATTTGATGAAGAAGAAGCAAAAAAACTTCACAAAAAAATTGCAAAAAATGAATTTGGTTTCGATGATTTCTTGAAACAAATCAATCAAATCAAAAAAATGGGAAATATGAAAGATTTGATGGGAATGATTCCGGGAGTCGGAAAAGCCATCAAAGATGTGGATATTAATGATGACGCTTTCAAACATATTGAAGCCATCATCCATTCCATGACACCAGATGAAAGAAGAAGGCCTTCCATTATTGATATGAACCGTAAAAAAAGAATCGCAAAAGGCTCAGGAAGAAAACTGGAAGATGTAAACCAATTGATGAAGCAATTTGACCAAATGGGAAAAATGATGAAAATGATGCAAGGTTCTCAAGGAAAACAGCTTATGCAAATGATGAGCAAAGGAATGCCAAATATGCCGGGAATGGGCGGAAGTCTTTTTGGAAAGTAAAAAATTCTAAAAAATTGAAATAAAAAAATCCTGAGAAATTTCTCAGGATTTTTTGTATACTTAAAATAGAACTAACTATTAAAGTTTAAAGTTTTTAGAAATACCTACAGTAACTCCTTTTCCGAACCCAAACCCAAAAGTGTTTGTTTTAACATCCAAATCTTTTACTTTACTATGCTCATATCCTAAACTTCCAATATTGAAGTTCAATCCGAAAGAATTTTTGAAATTAATGAATAAATTTGGGGTAAACATTACACCAAAACCATTTGTTTTTGACTCAGAATATGTAATTGTTGATCCTGAATAATCCGGAGTTTTAGTTTTTCCATTAGTAGCATATACATCTAAATCTCCGTAAACGGCAAACGTTTCATTTAATGGCATTGTATATCTACCAAAAACTCCATAAGAGAAGTTATCTTCTTTTGTTTCTACATTGTAAGTAGTTCCGGAATAAGTTACCGTTCCAGTTCCTTTCAAAGTATTGATTCCAAATCTAACCCCCGCAGTAAAATTATCCGTAAATTGATATCCAACTGTTGGATTAAAGGAGAATTCATCTGCTTTAGCTTCTTGACTTACATTTGTACCTAAAACAGAAACATTAGAAGTAGTCTTTGAATTTTGATAAGATATATTACCACCAACCAATAAAGTATTCTTTTGAGCATTCATTACTCCGAAAAGCGCTAATGCACCTACTAAAAATAATTTTTTCATAAAATTTGTTTAATTTTTAAGAGGTACAAAGATAAAAGTAATTATTTTGACTAAAAATGATTTTGGTCATATAATAAATTCGCTTTTTACTTATCCAAAATTCAGAAAAATTCTTTATATGAGAACTAATTTTGAGGTTTCTATTTTTACATTTTCCAATCATTACCATTAACCTAGAAAAGAAAAAAACGCATCTTTACAGATGCGTTTTTTATTAAATCTAATTTAAGTTCTCTTAGAAAAATAAAGAGAATCCTATTAAACCTTGGAAAGCACTTTCTGCTTTTTTATCATCCAATGTCAAATTGTATCTTACTTTTGGAGTTAATGCTACATTTGGTGCCACAAACCATGCATAACCACCTTCTAAACCTACAAAACTTGCATTATAGTCACCCATGCTCCAACCTGTAAAATCAACACCTACAGGAAGTTTTCCATTGATGTAATACTGAGCTCCTAATTTATAAGAAAACTTTCCATCAACTCCTTTAACACCTGTATCTCCATAACCTAAACCAGCTTTAATAGCCAAGTTATCCATTACAAAATATCCACCTTCTGCACCTACATTCCAAGAAGTATTACCATCTTGAGAAGTAAGACTAAAAGATGTATTTCCACCTGTAGTCCAAGAACCAGTGTTAGCTTCTACTACCCATTTTCCTTTTGCAGTAGCTCCAGAAGTAGATTCAGATTTTTGAGCATTCATCGCTCCGAAAAGTGCCAAAGCACCAACTAAAAATAATTTCTTCATGATTATTTAAAATTAAAATTACTGTGCAAATATATAAATATTTTGTTTATTCACAAATTTTCCACAATATGCAAAAAATCATGTCCAATTTTAATATAAAAATAAGATGAAACTAAATTATTATGTTATATAACAAAAAATAAAAACAATAGTATTAATCCTACTTAAAAGAAAATTATTATTTTTTGAAAAAACAATAATCCAATCTAAATTTCATTAACGATTTCATAAATTATTACAATATAGCTTAATGTGGAAAAGTGGATTATTCTTCCCTTAATCTTTTTTCTTCTCTTCCGTAGGCATTGATAATTTTCCTTACAACCGGATGTCTTACTACATCTTCTTCCGTTAGGTGCACAAAACCAATTTCTGAAACATCTTTCAGAATACGCATCGCTTCCTTCAGTCCTGATCTTTGCTTTAAGGGTAAATCCACCTGACTTGGATCACCAGTAATAATAAATTTGGCATTCATTCCCATTCTGGTTAGAAACATTTTCATTTGGGAATGAGTAGTATTTTGCGCTTCATCAAGAATTACAAAGGCTTCATCCAAAGTACGCCCTCTCATAAAAGCAAGAGGTGCCACTTCTATCACTTTCTTTTCCATAAAACCTTCGAGTTTTTCATGGGGAATCATATCACGAAGCGCATCATATAAAGGCTGTAAATACGGATCTAATTTTTCCTTCAAATCTCCCGGCAAAAATCCGAGGCTTTCTCCGGCTTCAACAGCAGGTCTTGTAAGAATAATGCGTTTAACTTCCTTATCTCTCAACGCTTTTGCCGCTAAAGCTACACTTGTATACGTTTTTCCTGTACCTGCCGGACCGATAGCAAAAACCATATCTTTTTTTTCCACCTCTTTTACCAATTTTTTCAGATTGGTGGTTTTTGCTTTTATTATTTTTCCATTTACTCCTTTTACAATAATATCTTGATCGAAAACCAACTGTTTTTCTTCTTCACTTTTAATATTAAGAATATTCTCAATATCTTTCAATTGAATTGAATTATTTTTTGAAATAAAATTTACTATATCATCAAGTTTCAGTTTTAGGATATCAAGCGCTTCCTGAGTACCCATTGCAAAAATATAGTGGTCTCTTCCTGTAATTTTCAGGGTCGGGAAATTGGATTTTATTACATTGAAAAACTGATTATTTACCCCGTAAAATGTTTTGGCATCAATGCCGGCAATCTCATAATTTAGTTCAAACATCTATCTATTCGTAAAATTTTAGTTTAATAGGATAAATTTAGAATAAAAATTTAATAAAACTCATTTTACTTTTCCACAATGTAATATTTAAAGTATTTTTGCAGAGAGACAAGATCCTGAAAAAAAATGCCAATTATTACACTTACTTCTGATTATGGACTTACCGATTATCGTATAGCCGCTATTAAAGGTAAAATACTTGGTCTAAATGAGCACATCAACATTGTTGATATTTCCCATGAAATTCAGGCATACAATCTTTCCCAGACTTCTTATATTGTGAAAAACGCTTTTCCTTATTTTCCAAAAGGAACAGTACACATTATTGCAATTGACAGTTTTTTCTCCAAACAAAGAAAAGCCATTTTATATAAAGCAAACGATCAATATTTTATAGCTGCAGATAATGGGGTTCTTAGTCTGATATTTTCTGATCAAAAGCCAGATGATGTTTACGAAATTACTCTCAATAATCGGTTTGATGATATTGTAAATTTTCCTGCTACTGATATTTTTGTTCCGGCTGCAGTACATCTTCTGAATGGCGGACTTCCTGAAGTAATTGGAAGAAAATATAAGACTCCGAAACAAATAAAATTCTTGAAGCCTACAATGAACAAATCTGAAAAAATGATAGTAGGCGAAGTGATGTATATAGATAATTTTGGTAACATTATTACTAATATCAAGAAAAGTTTTTTTGAAAAAAATCTGGCTAATTTCAATGATTTTAAAATCCGTGTCAGAAATATTTCGTTCAACAAAATATATAAATTTTATACGGATATCGTTACAGATTGGGAAAATGAGTCTGAATTTTATGGAAAACCTGTTGTGATTTTTAATGAAGCAGATTTAATGGAACTTGCCATCTACAAAGGAAGTAAAACCAATGGAGCTCATACTTTATATGGAATGAATCTGGGAGAGAAAATATATATTGAATTTCAATAAATAAAAAAGCTGACCTTTAAAAAAAGTCAGCTTTTTTATTTTTAACTATTTTGTTTAGTGTTTAATTACTTTTTTAGATACTGTCTCTTTATCTGTTTTTACAGTAACAATATAAGTTCCTGAAGTGTTTCTTGACAAATCAACAGTCTGATTGTTGGTATTCAGTTCTTTTGCTGATTGGGAAACCAATCTTCCTGAAGTATCAAGAATTTCGTAAGAAAGTATTTTATCCGAAGATGTAATCGTAATAATTCCTTTTGTAGGATTCGGAGTAATTTTTACACTATCTTTTGCATCCGTTTCTTTCGTTCCTAAAACATTTACACATTCAAAATTTGCTTTCCAACCTGATAATGTCAAGCCAGCATCTGAAACAAATCTCACTGTTATAGCACCTGTAGCATGAGTAGATTGGAAAGGTCCAGGAATGGTGTTTCCGTTTAACTGGTCTCCGTTTGGAAATCTTGGAGACGCAATATTTGGCCCATTATATACTATCATATAATCATATAGCTCATTCGTACTTGGATCTCTCGGTTCTAAATCAAATTCCGTAAATGTCATTTTAAGTTTTTGATCCGAAGAATTAGGATAAAAAGTTTTTATAATTGTTTGATTATTTTCATAATTACCATTTGCTCCTCCTGTATCTGTAAATGTAATACCGCTACACCAGTTAGCATTTGTCAAAATTTGAACTTCCTTTTGAAATGCATCTGGTCCGGAACAGTTTGTCCCTACAAAAACTCTGTAATAAGTTCCTTCTGAAAGACCCGTAACATTAAACGTAGTGGAAGTTGTATTTCCACTTGCAACAACTGTTCTGCCATAGGTCATAACTTTATATTTCCAGCTGCTGGAAACAGCATCAGTAATCGTAAGTGTTACAGAATTATTGGTAAGGTTAGAATATGCAAGATTGGTTACCGTTGTAGCACAAGATGTAGTACAATTGGTACCTAAACAACCTTTAGAATCAACAGTATTTCTGATTAATGCGGCAGGTTGTGGTCCAAAACCATTGTTGAAATTGATTCCTGCACTTGTAAGATGGCAATAGCTCATAATAGTACCTCCAGTTGATGGAATCGGCCCTACAATATCACAACCATCTTCAGGATAACCTGCAACTGCACCACATCCATCAATAGGAGTGCTATTTCCATTCCATGCACAAGCATGAGTATGTGGAGAACCTAAACCATGTCCTGTTTCATGGGTCATTGCCATAATAGTCCAAGAATAGGTAGGAACATTACCGTAAGTCATGTTAATTCCGGAATATGCATATTTATAGCTGCCACAAAGCGAATTCAAATAAGCAACAGAAGTTGTGGAAGGATAATTTACCAAATGAGCTAAATCTCCATTAAAAGTAGGTCTATTTACACGAAAAGATGCTAAATTCTGGCTGTAAGTTCCTGTATACGGATCTGCTGTTGTCCAAACATATATCTCACTAAGTGCAGTTTTAACATTATCATTGTTGTATAAAGTAGCAATATTATTGTGAATGGCCGTTATCCAGTTTACGGTCGTTGTTACATTAGAACCGTTTTGCTGATAAGGTTTATATGCCACCTCATAATAAATTCTTACACAATTGCTTGTTTTGTTATCTGTTTTATTTGCTTCCGGATCAAAAGATACTTTTTGCTTCTGATTTTCTTCAATTTCATCAAATCCACATAAAAATGGATTTGAACTATTCAATTTAAAATCATTATATGAAACAAAATCTTCAGAATCTTTTACTTTACCTAATACAATATTTCCGTTATCAGTGGAAGTAATACCAACTACATCATTATTGAAAAAGCTAAAAGCAACTACAGATTTTTCATCTCCTTTTACGATTCCCTGATAATAAACTCCCGGAGTATAATTTACTCTTCCTTTATCGGTATTCACAGCAAAATCATCTGTGAAAATATTATTTTTTACCAATTCTACAGTCATCTGTTTTCCTTCAAACGGAAAAGTAATTTCCATGGTTTCAGGTCTTTCGCTAATGACTTTTTCTATTTCAGCTTTTTTAAGCTGCATTACGCTTATATCTCTTGCAGCTTTCTCGTACAAACTTTTTTTCTGTGTTGAAAAATCTTCGGTAAAGAGATTATACTTTACAAAATTTTTTCCTGCGTTTTGGTAGCTTTGAACTTTCTGTGCTATCGGTTTCAAATGTTGTGCAGAAGAAAACGAAAACAACAATAAGCTGAAACACACCAATAGAATTTTTTTCATGTGCTTTCAATCTTTTTTTGTTAAACATTACAAACTTACTAAAAAAACATAAAACCATCGTATATTTAATTTTAAACCTAATTTTTATCAATACTTTTGTTGAATATCTTTTATATTTGCACTGAAATTTTCAAATTCATAAATAGCCTTTTTAATTAAGGATTATTCACAATGAATGCAAAACTTTTTCGTTTTTTAAACACTTATTACCTTAAAAAATTTTTTTCTTAAAAAATTATGTTAGCTATACTAAAAAAAGAACTTTGGAATTATTTTGGAAACTGGAGCGCGTGGATTATTATTGCCGCCTTTAGTTTGGTAGGAACACTTTTTCTGTTTTTCTTTGAAAATAATTTTAATATTTTCGATATCGGAACAGCTTCTCTTCAGAGTTATTTCGTTTTGGTACCTTGGATTTTGATGTTCATCATTCCTGCCCTTTCCATGAAAACATTGGCAGAAGAACAACAAAACGGAACACTGAACTGGCTTTTTTCCCAGCCTTTGAAAATTTCAGAAATTGTGCTTGGAAAATTCTTTTCCGTATGGCTGATTGGAATTTTATGTTTGATTCCTTCATTGGTTTATTTTTATACGGTTTATATTTTAGGAATTCCGGAAGGAAACATTGATGTTGGAGCTACATTAGGAAGTTATTTCGGTTTGGTTTTGCTTATTGCTTCTTTTGGTGCAGTTGGCATACTTGCTTCGGCTATTTCATCCAATCAGATTATGGCTTATCTTTCAGGAGTTTTTATATGCTTCATTTTATATTATGGAATTGAACAATTGGCCAGCTATAAACTTTTAGGAAGTGTAGATTTTATTCTTCAGAATTTTGGATTTTATCAGCATTTTCTTGGATTTACAAGAGGTTTGATTGATTCTCGTGATGTTTTTTATTTCCTGCTTGTAATCGGGATTTGTTTGTATCTGTCTATTTATTTTGTGAAAAAGAAAAAATAATGATGATGAAAAAAAATATAATAGCAATTATTCTTTTGCTTCTTCTTTTTTTAGGAATTGTCGGAATTTTCAAATTTCGGATTGATCTTACCAAAGAAAAAAGATATACACTTTCTGAAAACACAGTGAAAATTTTAGAATCTGTAAGAAAACCTTTAACTGTGGATGTTTATCTGGAAGGGGATTTTCCGGCAAGTTTTAAACAATTGCAGAACGAAACCAAGTTCATGCTGGAAGAATTCCGAAGAATAAATCCGAAAATTGATTTTAAATTTATAGATCCCATCAAAACCAAAATGTCTCAGGATACTTTGCAGGCAATGGGAATGCAGCCTTCCGTTCTTCCGGATATGAAAGATGGAAAAATTTCTGAGATTGTCATGTTTCCTTATGCAGTTTTGAAATATGATAATCAGGGAACATCCATACCTTTGATTATCGATCAGCAAGGAGTTTCTGCTACCGATCAACTCAGCAAATCAATAGAAAATCTGGAATACAATCTTGTTTCCAACATCAAATCTATAATTACAAATAAAACCAAAAACATTGGGGTTCTTGTCAATCAGGATGAGCTTCGTCCGGAAGAATTTCAAAGATTTATGAATCTTGCTTTGGAAAATTATAAAGCCTTCCCTATTATTCCGAAGAACGGAAAAGAAATCACTCTGGAAGATGTTCCGAATCTGAAAAGAACAAACGCATTAGTTATTGCAAAACCAAGAAAGGCTTTCACTGATGGTGAAAAAGTGATTTTGGATCAATACATTATGAATGGCGGAAAAACACTTTGGATGATTGATGCTGTGAATGCCGAAATGGATACACTCACCCGTTCTAAAAAAATAATGGCTTATCCTGTTGATATTAATATGACGGATTTCTTTTTCAATTACGGAATCCGTATCAATCCGGCTCTTACCAAAGATGTGAAAAAATTTGCACTTTTACGTTTGGTAACAGGTGAAGTAGGTGGCAATCCGCAATATATGAGTTTACCTTGGCCGTACTTTCCATTGGGAATTTCGGAAAACAACAATCCTATCACAAAAAATATAAATCCTGTAAAATTTGAATTTCCAACCTCTATTGATACTTTGGCAAGACCGGGAATTAAAACTCAGGTTCTCTATGAATCCAGTGAAAAAACGCTGCAAAAACAGGTTCCGAATTATGTAGAACTCAAAGAAATTGCAAGTGTAGACAGTCTCGGAATGATGGAAAAACCTTCTACTCCGAAGATATTTGCAGTAGCATTGGAAGGAAAATTTAAATCCGCTTATGCTACTCGAAGCGAAAGAAATAATTATCCAGGATTCAAGGCGGAAAGTTATAAAAATAAAATGATCGTAATTGCAGACGGAGATGTTGGAAGAAACGGAATTCACAAAGGACAGCCGCTTCCTTTAGGCACGGATTTGCTCACCAATCAGCAATTCGGAAATGAACAATTTTTGAAAAATGCACTTGATTTTCTTTTGGATGACAGCAATCTGATGCAGCTTCGTAACAGAAATATAGAAGCAAGATTGCTTGACCGACAAAGAATTGAAGAAGAAAAAACAAACTGGCAATGGTTCAATCTACTACTTCCAATGGGAATTATCGGAATTATTGGTGGAATATTTTTCTGGATGAGAAAAAAGAAATTTAGCTAATTTTATTCTAAATTAAATTTGAAATGGATTTAAGAGATCAATTGAAAAATCTTTTTCCTGACCATGAAGAACAGGATTTTGAAATGCCCGAAGAAAAATTCGAGCAAAAAGAGCCTCTGATCTGCAAGTACGAAAAAAAAGGCAGAAATGGGAAACCTGTTACGCTGATCGAAGGTTTTGAAGGCAGCGATGAAGAGCTGAAAAATATTTCAAAAAAAATAAAAACTACACTTGGAATAGGTGGTTCAGAAAAAGATGGAACTATTATTATTCAGGGAGATAATCGTGATAAAATTATGAAAATCCTTCATGAAATGGGATATAAAACGAAAAGAGTTGGTGGATAATTTTTTTATTTCAAAAATTCTCTTTAATTTCCAACTTCCCTTTTAATTAAAAAATTATGCTGAACAAACTTGCAGCCTCCGAACTTGTACTGAATGAAGACGGAAGTGTATATCATTTAAATCTTTTACCAGAAGATATTGCAGAAAAAATAATTTTGGTAGGAGATCCGGATCGTGTTCCAAAAGTTTCCAAATATTTTGATAAAGTAGAGGTCAAAAAAAATAAAAGAGAATTCTACACCCACACCGGAACTTTGCGTGGTGAAAGAATCACGGTAATGTCTACCGGAATCGGAACCGAAAACATCGATATTGTAATGAATGAGCTGGATGCTTTGGTGAATATCGATCTAAAAAATAAAGAATTTAAAGATGAAAAACAGTCGCTTCAGCTTTTCAGATTGGGAACTTGTGGAAGCGTGAATCCTGATGTGGAAGTCAATAATATGTTGGTAACACAAAATGTTGTGGGATTGGACGGATTGCTGCATTTTTATCAGGACTATCATTTTGAAAACGAATTTTCTAAAAACTTCCTTGAAAAATTTCCTTACGAAAACATAAAGCCAATGCTCTATTTTTCCGATTGGGCAGAAGAAATTTCCGATTATTATAAAGATGCCAAATATCATGGAAATACTGCTACATTTCCGGGATTTTATGCACCGCAAGGAAGACAGCTTCGTCTGAAAGCTTTGGATGATCAATTTTTAGAAACACTGAATGATTTGGGAGTGACTAATTTTGAAATGGAAACTTCAGCGATTTATGGACTTTCCAAACTTTTGGGACACAAACCTCTAACTGTAAATTGTGTGATTGCCAACAGAAGACGTGGAGAATTTGCTTCTGACCATCACTCTTCCGAAAAAATGATGATTGAATGGGTTTTGGAAAGAATCATTCAATAATTTTATAAAATATCTCCCAATCAAAATTAGGTGAAATCACCCTTTTTTATTTAAAATAAATTATTGTAAATTTGGTATAGCAAAAACTAATAACCATATTATTCCCGAAGCTCGGCGCTTCGGGATTTTTATTTTAAATTTGCAGAGTATTTAATCTCATAATCGTGCAAACGACCCTTACAGAAGAAAATTATCTAAAAGCAATTTTTCATCTCATCAATGAAGAAAACACTGTAACTGTAAATGAAATCAGCAAATTTCTGAAAGTAAAAATGCCTACGGTAAACAATATGATGAAGAAATTCGCAGAAAAAAACTGGGTGAAATATGAAAGCTACAAACCTTTAAAAATTACGGAAAGCGGAAAAAAAGAAGCGGCTTTAGTAGTAAGAAAACACCGCCTTACAGAAATGTTTTTGGTAGAAAAAATGAATTTTGGCTGGGAAAACGTTCATGAAATTGCTGAACAACTGGAACATATTCATTCCACTGTTTTTTTTGATAAAATGGATGAATTACTGAATCATCCAAAATTTGACCCTCATGGTGAACCTATTCCTGATAAGGACGGAAATATCATTTCCCAAAATTTATGCAAACTAAGCCAATGCAAAGAAAATGAAAAGGTTATTTTCAGTTCTGTTACTACTTCAGATGATGATTTTTTAAGTTATCTTAATGAAAAAAAATTGATTTTGGGAACACAGATCATTATTCAGAAAATTGAAAAATTTGATAAATCTATGACAGTCAAGATCAATAAAAAAAATGAGATTCTGAGTAATATGGTTTGTGAAAAACTTTTAGTATCCAAATAAAAAAACCGGAATCTGATTGATTCCGGTTTGTATTTACAATAAAATATTTCTACTTCTTTTTAAGAGCCTCTTCTTTCGCCTTGAATTCTGCTGCTTTTGTTTCATTTTTTGTAGAAACATAAAGTCCCTTCAAAAGAGAAACAACATCTATATTATTTGGCTCAACGCTGTACCATTTTTCTGCATAAGGAATTGCTTTTGCAAATCTTCCTCTTCTTTCTTCCATTACCTTGTTGGCTTCATCCATTTTTCCTGCTTTTCTCAAGCTGTTGTAGCTGTCGATCGCTTTGGAATCGTCTCCCATTATAAGATAAGTTGCATTACTATATGCATTCACATAAGCAGGATCCAATTGGATTACTTTATCATAAGCAGCCACTGCTTCATCTTTTGTAGCAGGATCACTGCTTAGTAAAACTCCAAGATTATACCAATTGATTTTATCATTAGGATTTTTGGCTAATTGTGCCTTCAAACTCGCAACAAACTCAGCTGTTTTCCCTGACTTGTGATATGCATTTCCTTGAAGTTCAGCCAATTTTGTATTGCTTGGGAATTTTTTAATTCCTTTCTCAATAAGAGCTAAAGCTGCATCATATTTTCCGGTTTCGATCAATAATGCTGCATTTGTTTCGTAAAGCTCCTGTTCAACACTTTTTGAGGTCTCGGTTTTAAAATCCGTATATCCGGATGCTGCTCCCAATTTTTTGAAATTTTCCCAATTGCCTTTATCGAATGATTCAACTTTACCATCTTTATTTTTTGCAGTATAAGTAGTTTCCACACCTGTATATCCAGAATTGATAAGATCTGTATAAACTTTTAAAGCATCTTCTTTTTTCTCTGCAAGAGCATAGTTAATACCTGCATAGTACAAATATTGTTTATTATCTTGTCCAGCTGCTTTTAGCAAATTATAAACTTCCAAAAATTTTGGAGCAGCAGCTGCATAATTTTTAGCATTGTAGGCATCAAGAGCTGCTTTACTCGCCGCTTCAATAGAAGGATTTAGAGCTTGTCCCAATTTTGCCGTAGTTGTAGGAGAATACTTTTCCATTTTTAATCCTTGAATTCCGGAAGCATCAGCAGCTTCTTTTCCTACATAATAGACTTTATTTTTAGAAGAATCTTTACCTACATAAATATCGCTTTTTCCTAAGTCAGAAATCTTAGCAAGGTAAGTAGCTCCTTCTGAAATTTTTCCGGCTTTGATAAGAGCCATACCTTTTGTATAGTAATATTGCTCTAAAACTTCGGGTTCAAGAAGATACGTTTTTCCTCCCATTGTAGCTTCAGCAGCTGATATCTGAGAATTTGCAGTGGCAACATCACCTGCTTCAACAGCTTTGTATGCAGAGGAAATTTCTTTTTTCTGCGCAAAAGAAAAAGTAGTAGCTACAACAGCCAATGTTAAAAAAATTCTTTTCATACTATTTATTTTATTTTTATTAATTATTCTTCGGATTCGTTATCTTCTTCCGCTTTTTTATTTTCATCAGCTTCTTCCTCCTCAATCTTTTTCAAATATTCTGCATCGCCCATATTGCTTACAGAATTATCTCCGGTTTGTGGAGTATTCTTGAATTCAGGATTAGAAGAATCAATGCTTTCAGTAGAATTTTCAGAATTTTCATTTTCCTCTTCTACTTCTTTATCCATTGCTACTTTTGCAATAGCTGCAATTTCATCATTATTTTTAAGATTGATTACTTTTACTCCCTGCGTATTTCTTCCCATTACTCTCATTTCGTCCATTCCCATTCTGATAGCAACTCCGGATTTGTTAATAATCATTAGACCATCTTCATCCGTTACAGTTTGAATAGCAATAAGATTTCCTGTTTTTTCGGTAATGTTCAACGTAATTACACCTTTTCCACCTCTATTGGTAATTCGGTAATCTTCTACTGCTGTTCTTTTTCCGTAGCCTCTTTCAGAAACTACTAAAACAGTCTCTGTCTGAACATCGTTCACAACAATCATACCAATAACTTCATCTCCATCTTCCAAAGTAATACCACGAACTCCGATAGATCCTCTTCCTACTTCTCTTACTTTCTCTTCAGGAAAACGGATACATTTTCCATTTTTAGTAGCAATCATTATCTGAGAATTTCCATTAGTAAGATATGCTCCTAAAAGCTGGTCGTTATCACGAATTTCGATAGCGTTGATACCATTTGTTCTCGGTCTTGAATATGCTTCTAAAGAAGTTTTCTTGATGGTTCCGTTTTTGGTAATCATCACAACGCTCATTTGGTTTACATATTCGGAATCTTTAAGATCATTCGTTCTGATATATGCTTTTATTTTATCATCAGGTTCGATGTTAATTAAATTCTGAACTGCTCTTCCTTTTGCGGTTTTGGAACCTTCCGGAATTTCGAAAACTCTTAGCCAATAACATTTCCCTTTTTCTGTAAAGAACAACATATATTGGTGATTGGTTGCAGAAACAATATATTCAAGGAAATCTTCATCTCTTGTTGTTGCCGCTCTATTTCCTACTCCACCTCTACTTTGGATCTTATATTCGGAAAGCGAAGTTCTTTTGATATAACCTGCATGAGAAATGGTAAGAACTACTGTTTCATTCGGAATAAAATCTTCAATAGACATTTCTCCGCCGGAATAATCAATTTCGGTTCTTCTTTCGTCTCCGTATTTTTCTTTTACTTCAATTAATTCATCTTTAATGATTTGATATCTTCTTGGCTCGTTGGAAAGAATATCTTCCAAATCTTTGATGTATGCCATAATTTCTTCATACTCAGCACGGATTTTGTCCAATTCCATTCCGGTAAGACGTGCAAGTCTTAAATCCAAAATTGCCTGAGCCTGAATTTCAGAAAGTTCAAATTCTTCAATGAGGCCTTCTTTTGCTTCCTGTGGATTTGCCGCTTTTCTGATAATAGCAATTGCTCTATCCAAAGTATCTTGGGTAGCAATTACTTTCATAAATCCTTCTAAAATATGCGCTCTTTCTTTGGCTTTTTTCAGTTCATATTCTGTTCTGCGGACAATCACTTCATGGCGATGATCTACAAAATGTTTAATAATATCCTTCAGATTGAGCTGTTGTGGTCTTCCTTTTACAAGAGCGATATTATTCACCGAAAATGAAGTTTGCAATGCAGTATATTTGTACAACAGATTGAGTACTACATTCGGAATTGCATCATTTTTTAATTCATAAACAACTCGAAGACCTTTTCTGTCAGACTCATCACGAATTTCATAAATTCCCGGAATTTTTTCTTCTTTAACAAGCTCTGCTGTTCGGGCAATCATCTCCGCTTTGTTCACCTGATACGGAACTTCGGTAACAATGATGGCATTTCTATTTCCGATTTCTTCAAAATTCACTTTCGCACGAAGAACAACTCTACCTCTTCCTGTGTGAAATGCATCACGAACACCTTCATATCCATAAATTATCCCACCAGTTGGAAAATCCGGAGCAATGATATGCTTCATCAGATCATCAATGGAGATTTCCTTATCATCAATATATGCACAAATTGCATCTACAGATTCCGATAAATTGTGAGGAGCCATATTGGTAGCCATTCCTACCGCAATACCGGAAGCTCCATTTACCAAAAGATTTGGAATTTTTGTTGGAAGTACGGTTGGCTCTTGCAAGCTATCATCAAAGTTGTTTTGAAAATCTACCGTTTCCTTATCTAAATCAGAAAGAACTTCGTCTGAAATTTTTTTCAATCTGGCTTCAGTATAACGCATTGCAGCAGGCGGATCTCCATCCATTGAACCAAAATTTCCTTGCCCGTCAACCTGAGGATAACGCAAACTCCACGGTTGTGCCATACGAACCATTGCATCATAAACAGAAGAATCTCCGTGAGGATGATATTTACCCAACACATCTCCTACAATTCTTGCAGATTTTAAATATTTTCTGTTTGAAAAAACGCCCAGTCCGTACATCCCATAAAGAACCCTTCTATGAACAGGTTTTAGTCCGTCTCTTACATCCGGTAACGCTCTGGAAACAATTACCGACATGGAATAATCAATGTAAGAGGATTTCATTTCATCAACAATGTTGATAGGTATTAACCTTTCTCCTTCTGTATGCATATTTTATTTTTATGTAAATGATAACCAGTACATTAAGTTGAATACTGATAAAAATTTAATTTGAATTTTAAATAACGGGCTAATTTATGAAATTTTTGCCGAATTTTGCCCGAAAACTTATCAAAATTAATCACAAAAAAATACAAAATATGAGCGTTCTAAGCCTGACATTTCACTGCCCTGAAAACCACCTTGAAAAATGGGAAAAATATGTGGAAGAAACTCTTACTCTTTTAGCTGAAAATCTAATGGAGGTTGATAAATATATTCTTTCCGAAGTACAAACACGCATGATTAATGAAGGGAAAAATTACAATTTGCTGTTAGTATTTGCAGACGACGAACTGAGAGAACAATTTTTGGAAAATGAATTTGTGAATATTCAAGAAAGAGTGGAGAAAGAATTTGGTGAAAATGTAATGATTTTCCAAACTTTCCTGAATCCAAGAAAATCAAGATTTTGATTTTCTCAAACCACAAAAGACACAAAAGATTTAGGTCGATAAAAATTAAAAACTCTTTTTTGAACTTTCAATAAGCAGATTTAACCAGTTTAATAATTCTTTTGTGCCTTTTGTGGTTTGAGAAATTTTAAAAAACTTCAATACTCCATTCAAAAGAATTGTCAGCTTTTGAATCAAGAACCAGAATTCCTTCTTTTTCTTCAATTTTTCCTGATGCATTTGCATTATCTGCAATTCCAAGCCAAGGTTCTATACAAACAAAAGGAGCCTCTTTTTTCGTCCATATTCCGAGGTAGGGAAATTCGGAAAAATTCACCTTTAATTTTGGCTGGTTGTAGCATAATAATTCTAATGAAGTTGTAGTATAATTTTTCAACACAATAGCATCATTTTCAAACAATTGATAATCCAATGGAAGGATAGAATTTTGAAGAGAAATTTCAGTCGTTTTTCCGGAGAAAAGATTATCATACAATCTGTGAGAAACTAATGTTTTATCAGAATCAAATTTTAATGAATAATCCGTAAAATTTCCATTAATTTTAAAAGCAGGATGTGCGCCGATGGAATAATACATTTTTTCACTTCCGTGATTGATAACCGTATATTTTACAAACAATTCCGAATCCTGAATTTTATAAGAAATCCGAAGCTCAAATTTGAAAGGATATATTTCCAAGCTCTCATCATCATACTTCAAAGAAAAAACGACAGAATCTTCAGTTTTGGAAATTACTTCAAATTCTTTTTCCCTCGCAAAACCATGACGTGGAAGTGTATATTTTTTTCCTTCATACTCAAATTCATTATTCTTCAAACCACCCACGATCGGAAACAATACTGGTGAAGTTTTATCCCAAAATTTAGAATCTATATTCCAGATATAATTTTCTCCATTTTTTTCCAGAGAGGAAAGTTCTGCTCCTTTGTGATTAATAACAGCTTTCAGAAAATGATTTTGAATGGTAGTTTGCATAGTTATATTTTAAATTTTGGCTAAAAGCCTACCAAATTATTTTATTTATTTTAACGGGCTAAAGCCCGTTCCTATTGATTAATTTTAAATAACTTCTAAAAATTTCAAAGTATCCACATTGTCTGCATAAGTATCCAATCCCGGATTTTGGGCATCACCAAAATTTACAGAATTTTGAATTCCAAGTTCCGGCTTTGCAACTACACATTGGATATTTTCTTCATTTTCTTCTAAAAATTTCGTCACATTATCAAGACTTTCATAACGACTGAAGTTCAGTACAGACAAAGGTGAAAAGAGTTTTTCATCTTCTTTCAACATTACAAAATTATTGTCCCAAAATTTTTCCTGATTCAGTAGATAAATTGCCCTATTATAATCATAATTATTCGCATACTTATTATGATTAATGACTTGCTTGAAATCCATAAAATTTTCAAATAAACGATCAAGCGTAAAATTTTGAGGAATAAACAATCTCGTCACATTTCTACAACCTAAACCAAAATACCTGAAAATATCTTCCGCAAGTTTTTGGATTTCTTCATCGGCTTCATCTCCTTTTAAGACTGCAACAGAAGTTCGGTTTTTTCGAATAATACTTAGAGAATCTTTAAAATAAAATTCCAGATATCGTGCTGTATTATTACTTCCGGTCGCAATGACGGCATCAAAATTTTCCAATTTTTCTACCAATTCATACTCCACATTATCATCCGAAAACTCTTTCCATTTTTTCAATAGATAAGGCAAAACCAATCGGTCTTTAGATGATAATTTGATAACCGGAATATGCCCGCTTACAATCGTAGAAATTACGTCATGGAATCCAACCATCGGAATATTTCCTGCAAGTATAAGCCCTACCCTTTTAGATATTTTAGAAATCTGATAATTTTTTAACCAGTTCTTTATATTTTCTTCATTTAATAAATTGCTCCATTGTTGTAGTGAAAATTTTTGATTTTCAATAGTAAACCAAGGATTTTCAATTTCTGATTT
Source organism: Chryseobacterium sp. HNCC26DJ241 (assembly GCF_057180505.1). Taxonomy (NCBI): domain Bacteria; kingdom Pseudomonadati; phylum Bacteroidota; class Flavobacteriia; order Flavobacteriales; family Weeksellaceae; genus Chryseobacterium; species Chryseobacterium sp. HNCC26DJ241. The sequence continues at coordinate 54,297 of NZ_JBXUGL010000021.1, forward strand.
TCTCAATATATTCTGGAATTCCACATCATTATCATCAAAATTTTCAGGATTTTTTTTTAGAAAATTCCCAATGTAAACTGCTAATTTACAAAGTCCTGAAATTTGATTTTCTGTATTCATCTTTAATAAAATTTGTTTAAAATTTTGTAATTTTGTGCAAATTTAAAAAATAAAATTAGCAATGGCTATCAAAATAACCGATGAATGCATTAATTGTGGCGCTTGCGAACCAGAATGTCCCAATAATGCAATATATGAAGGAGCTGTAGACTGGAAAGCATCTGAAGGAACTGCACTAAAAGGAATGGTAACTTTGACATCAGGATTGACCACAGATGCAGATGCACCACAAGAACCTGTAAGTGATGACATCTATTTTATTGTTACAGACAAATGCACAGAATGCAAAGGTTTCCATGAAGAACCGCAATGTGCTGCTGTTTGTCCTGTCGATTGCTGTGTTCCGGATGAAGATCATGTAGAAAGTGAAGAAAGTTTACTTTCCAAAAAAGCCTTTTTACACGGAGAATAAATCTTTAAAAAATTTAGAAAAAATTCAAAATAACAAATGAAAAAACACAATTTTAGTGCAGGTCCAAGCATTTTGCCTCAGGAAGTTTTCCAAAAAGCAGCAGAAGCAGTTTTAGATTTCAATGGAATGGGTCTGTCACTTCTCGAAATCTCTCACAGAAGTAAAGAATTTGTGGCAGTGATGGATGAAGCGAGAGCTATTGTAAAACGTTTGATGAATCTTGGTGATGATTATGAAGTACTTTATCTGCAAGGTGGTGCCAGTTTGCAATTTCTGATGGTTCCGTTCAATCTTATGAAAGCGGAAAATGGAAAAGCAGCTTATACTGATACCGGAACTTGGGCAGCCGGAGCTATAAAAGAAGCAAAAAAATTAGGAACTGTGGATATTGTAGGCTCGTCAAAAGAGCAAAATTATTCCTTCATTCCTAAAGATTATTCTGTAGGTTCTGAATACGACTACTTCCATTGTACTTCCAATAATACCATTTACGGAACTCAAATGAAGGAATTTCCTAATGTGGATACTCTTATGGTAAGTGATATGAGTTCTGATATTTTCAGCCGTGTATTGGATTTTTCAAAATTTGATCTAATTTATGCCGGTGCTCAGAAAAATATGGGACCAGCAGGAGCTACTCTTGTTGTAGTAAAAAAAGATATTTTAGGAAAAACGGGAAGAGAGATTCCGACGTACCTCAATTATCAGCTGCATATTGATAAAGAATCAATGCTTAATACTCCACCTGTTTTTGCGGTGTATACTTCCCTTCTTACACTTCAATGGTTAGAAAAAAATGGAGGAATTGCAGCTGCTGAAGAAAGAAATAATGCAAAAGCAAAACTTTTGTACGATGAGATTGATCATAATCCTTTATTTGAAACTTTTTGTGAGAAAGAAGACCGCTCAATAATGAACGTTTCTTTTAAGCTAACCGATGAAAGTAAAAAAGAAGAATTCGATAATGCATGGAAATCAGCAGGAATAAGTGGCTTGAACGGACACAGAAGTTTGGGTGGTTACAGAGCAAGCCTTTACAATGCATTACCAATAGAAAGTGTTCAAGTTTTGGTGGATGTGATGAAATCAATATAATGATGAAACTTTGAACTTTAAACTTTGAATTGAAGCATGAAAGTTTTAGCAAATGATGGAATTTCTGTAGCAGGAGAAAACAAATTAAAAGAAGCAGGTATTGATGTTTTGAATCATCGTGTAGCTCCGGAACATCTTGCCAATTTTATTAATGAAAATCATGTAGATGTTCTGCTTGTAAGAAGTGCAACCCAAATCCGTGAAAATCTGATTGACGCCTGTCCAAATCTCAAAATTGTAGGAAGAGGCGGTGTTGGAATGGATAATATTGATGTGGAATATGCTATCGATAAAGGAATTTATGTAATCAATACTCCATCTGCTTCTTCGCGTTCTGTTGCAGAAATGGTTTTTGCCCATTTCTTTTCATTAGCAAGATTTCTCCATGAATCGAACAGAATGATGCCTTTAGAAGGCGAATCCAAATTCAATTTGCTAAAAAAATCCTATGGAAATGCAGTGGAACTTGAAGGAAAAACATTGGGTGTAATCGGTTTTGGAGGAATTGGTCAGGAAGTTGTAAAAATGGGAATTTCTCTTGGAATGAAGGTGAAAGCCCTGACAAGAAAACCAAAAACAGAAAAAATTCCTTTAGAATTTTTTGATGGTCAGAAAGTAGAATTCAAAATCACTTCTACCAATAGTTGGGACGAGTTTTTAGATGATACCGACTTTATCAGCATCAATACTCCAAAAACCAATGAATATATTATTGATACTCCACAATTTGAAAAAATGAAAGATGGAGTATTCATAGCCAATACGGCAAGAGGTGGTGTTATCAATGAAGAAGCTCTTCTGGAATTTATAGAATCCGGAAAAGTAGCAGGAGCAGCTCTTGATGTTTTTGAAAACGAGCCTTCTCCAAGTCTCAATATCCTGATGAATCCTCAACTTTCCTTAAGTCCACATTTAGGAGGAAATACATTGGATGCTCAGGAAAAAATAGGGATTGAACTTGCAGAACAAATTATTGAAATAAAAAAGAAACTCTAATATATGCCAATATTTAAGCCTTTTCGTGGGATAAGACCGAATGACAATTATATTGATGTTTTTCCGACAGTCTCTTTGGATAATTTTACTCAGGAAGAGATTAATAAAAAAGCGCAGGTGAATGATTCTTATATTCAGATGCTGAAACCTTATCTCGTAAGCAAATCCAAAGATATTGACAGAAATTTAAGAAAAATCCGTCATAATCTGGAAGAACTTTTGGATGAGAAAAAATTGCTTCAGGATAATTCTTCTTATTATCTCTATCAGCAGATACTTCCCAACAAAACCATTTTCAGAGGACTACTTGGATTGGTAAGTGTAGATGATTTTTTTGAAGGAAAAATTAAAAAACATGAAGCTACAATTCCTCAAAGAAAGGAAAAACTGGCATATTATTTAGACAAAGTAAATCTTCAGGCAGAACCTGTTTTGCTAACCTACAATTCTAATTCAAAAATTGAATTATTGATGAATCATGAGGAAAAAAACGTCCCTATCATCAATTACAAAGCAGATAACGGCACCCGTCACAAAATATGGAGGATAGACAACCGTCTGAAAATGCAACAGCTAAAAGAAGTTTTAGATCAGATTGATTCTTTTTATATTGCTGATGGACATCACAGAATTGGTTCTACTGCATTGAATGCGAAAAACCATAAAGAAAAAAGCAAAAAACAAAACGGAAATGAGCCGTACAATTTCGTTTTCAGTTATCTGGTTTCTAAAGATTCTATCAAAATACATGACTATAACAGGCTTTTAAAAGATCTTAACGGACTTTCTTCAGAAGAATTTCTTAAAAGGCTTGAAAAATCATTCCTCATTCACGAAAAAGGAGAAACGCCATATTATCCTTCGCAAAAATTCCATATCAGTCTTTATCTTGACGGAAAATTCTACAGCCTCCACGTAAAGCATGAGTTAAGAACAAGTAAAAATGATACTCACGATTTGGATCATAACCTTTTGGAACGCTATATCTTTGATGAAATTTTAGGAATAAAACTTGAATCTACAAGCGATAAAATTGAATATCTGAAAGGAAATTCTTCTATTGAAGGCATTCTCGCTCTGAAAGAAAAAGTAGATTCTGGTGAATATAAAGCCGGTTTCGGAATCTATCCGGTAAGTTTTTCAGATCTTGTAAGAATCTCAGATAAAAGCATCAAAATGCCTCCAAAATGTACTTTAATAGAGCCAAAACTAATAACGGCTTTGGTAATGTATGATATGAAATAGAGTCATTATTTTAACAAAGAGTTTTTTTAGAAAGCCTTTTAATTGTTGTCTTACTAAAAAATTGATTATAAAAATAGAAAAGCCTCAATAAAGAGGCTTTATTAATTATTGCTTTATTAATACAATTTTTCCTCTTGGTAACAGATCTGGAAAAAGTGAGACATTATAATAAAATTTACCGTAATCTCTAATTTATCAATTCTTCTATTTTTATTCTCCCTGCTTTAAAAATTAATTTTGCAGCATACCAAAAATCTTTCCTCCTCTCTTTGTATTTATCCATTTTAGACATGCAATCCATAAAATAAGTTGTTTTCTTATTATTTCTTAAAGTGGTTATTGAAGCATCATAACCATCTAAACAGTTAGTGCTTAACGTATCCTTGTTATTGTTAGCTTTAGCATATAAAATTTGGGGGTTAATTTTTTCAATAGCATTGTGTATAGCAATATATTCTTCTTTAGAAATTTTTCTAGTAAAAAGATCATCCTTCTTTTCTATTACTATTCTCATTTTTTCTTTTTTATCATTTTTTATGGGTTGAATAGTAATATTAATACTACTACCAACAATAATAGAATTTGAATATTCAAGTTCTATCTTTTCGAATTTATCTTGGGAAAAGCAATAAATATTCAAGGTAAAGCAAATGAAGCAAAGTAATTTTTTATACATTTTTACTGCTTTATTAATACAACTTCTTTTGGTAATGGTTCTGGCCTCTCAGAAGCTGGTTTTCCCCAATAAAAACAATCTGATTCTATAAGATTCCCTCCTCTTTCTATAAATTTCCACTCCAATTTGGTTTTAGTAGTATCGGTAAATTGAATAATTGCGTTTCCACTTTTCATACACAAATCTGGGTCAATATAGATAAGAGAATATTTATTATCAATTTTTCTAAAGTTACTGCCTTTTATTTTAGCTTTTTCGTCAGAAATAGTAGTATTATCAAATAATAACTGTCCTGTAGAATTTAATACTTTAAACTTCCCTATTAAAATATCTGCATAATATGCTCGATGATCTAAAAAAGAATAATAAAATTTAATTTTTTTGAAAGTAATATAAATAGTCTTATTATTCCAAGTTCCTTTCCAGGTTCCTTCATAAAAAGGCAATTCATTATTGGTATCTTTCACATAAGAATCTTTAGGAAACTCAATTCCATAGGTTCTTAATGGATAGGTTTGTGCTTTGCATGAAAATAGAAAGCCAAAAGTGATAAGGAAAAGTATTTGTTTCATAATTTTTTGTTTTTTAATTTGGACAATTGATTGTTTTTACAGGATTATTAGCCCCATCATATTCCAGTTTAGTGGCAGAAGTTCCGGTTACTCTATATATTTCCAAACCTGCAATATTCACTTTTTCTTTCAGAAATTGGGTAAATACTTTTTCAACATTGGCTTGAGTTAAGTTATTTTCATCAATCAATTTTTGATATTCTTTTTCATACCAAGCATTCCATTGTTGCCACGTAGCGTAACTAATTCCACCGGGATGTGTAGTTCCGGTAAATTGCAAGGTATAGCTTCCGGCAGAAGTCACCACTGTAGAATAAGCATTACTATAACTTCCGAGATAGCTGTTTGCTTGTGGCATAAAATGATTGATAAAAGTTCTTACACCTGTTGGAGAAAAAATCTTTATACTTCCATCAGCATTATTATGAGAATGCAAAAGTCCGGAAATTCCACTTAAATTATCCGGCAGATCCAGCCCCTTAGTCTCGACCTGCCCATCCAATTGTATAAAAGTGGAAGGTAAATTATTTGAAGGGGGAGATTGCCTTTCAAAAAAACCTCTTTCCCTATCCATGGAAAAAATACTACTTTGATTTAAAGCATTAAATTTTTCGGTGTATTTAGTATCATTTCGTTTATACTTCAATTTATTGCAAGGATCATTCATCATTTCCTCCCAGCTCAATCCCGGATTCTGTATCAGATATCCTATTGCCCAGTTGTGGAAATTCAGATTCGGTATATTGTTGGATGTTGAATAATTATTCAGGTAATTTTCCAGAAGTGGAAGGTAAATATCCACATTCTGAGTGATCCAATATTTAGGATAATCTCCCTGCTGGCTCCAGAATGCACCTGCTCTCTGTGCTCGTATTTTGTAAGGATCAAGATCAGACTGCTCATTCGGGTCATAATAATACGGGCTCGGATCATATACTCCGCTTCCTGTTCCACCGGAAGATCCTGAATTTCCCGGCTTCCATTTGATATAAATTGATTGTAGGTTAGCCCATTGTCTGCAAGTTTATTAAAAAAATCTGTTTTAATATCATTAAGAACATTTCCTGCGATAAATTGTTGTGTAATATTATAATTGAGTGGAAAGTATCTCACATCATTACCAAGTCCGTTAGCAAATTCATGTAATAATATGGCTACCCATTTTTTCCATTGTTTTGAAATTGCACTTCTTTTTGACTTTCTGTTAAAGTGCCAACACTCGGATACAATTCTTTTGCTGTTTTGTTCTATTTAAAAAAAAAGAAAAACACAAGAAGAATTTTGCGGAATTTTTATAAAATTATGCTATTAAATTTAATATACCGTTATTTACGGTTAATATTTTTTTTTACAAGTCAAAAACTTACATAAATCTTCTTCTTTTTCTATGTAGTTTATTTGAGAGTAAATTTGTTGTTCGTTGTATTCAGGTAAATTATTACAATTTCTATACTTGATGATGTTATTAATAAAAGCATCTATAATTTTTTTATCAGAATTAGAAATTTGATTTTTATTAAAGTCTTTTATTCCCAATAGATTTACATCTGTATATTCTTGTTTTACTATAAATAATGAAGGTATTTTCAAATGAATTTTCATAAAAATTTCCTTGTCTGTAACGAATACTAGCAATGGTCTTGAATAACTATAACTCGCATTAGCATATTGATAGGTAGAGTATTCTATATTATCAATGTTTTTTGCGTAATCTGCTATTTCGATTTTTACATTTTGAGAATAAAAAAATGTATTTACAAATAATATACTTAACGATACAAAAAATTTCATAATATTTTTATTTATTGGAGTTCCCAAACATCTATATATTCTATATCACCATCAGCAAAATGACAATTATTTACACATGTTCCATTTAGTTGTAAGCAATCAGCATGTCCAGTCGCCCATAAACTTCCTTGTGGTGAGACCATTGAAAAAATACCCCTTAAACCAGATAACAATTGTGGAAAATTCTGTCCATTCACTCCACCTTGAGCTTTTGTAAAATTATGATGCTTAGAATTTGCAGGTGCCACACCAAATGTTTTTCTCATCCATATATTTAAAGCTTTCGCAGCAAGAAAATAATTTTTACCATCTGCTCCCTTCATTGTTCCTTTTACCGATGGTATTGTTATTCCTGAATAATTTAAAGCTCTTGAAACTCTTAATGCACAAGCGTTTTGATAAAACTTACTAATATTTGGGTTACTGGAAATATGTCTTTGATATATTTCTCCTCCGACCAATTGATATACTTCAGTTGCTGTCATTCCTGAACCATTTGCATGATGAGGAAATGCATTATAATAATTATTCCAGCTTGGAAGATTTTGTTGCGGAAAAGTTAAATTAGGGTTATTCCAATAAGTCGCATCATATTCTTCCCCATCTTTTCCCTCAGGTGTTCC
>NZ_JBXUGL010000022.1:0-55969 GCF_057180505.1 Chryseobacterium sp. HNCC26DJ241
ATAAAAACAATTTTGCTCAAATGTAGTTAGCATTTGAGCAAAATTTAACAGCTTATATTGTCTTTATTTTTATAAAAATTACAATTCCATATCATCTGAAACGGCTGTTCCATCTGCCATAAGAAAAGCTTTTAAAAATGGTGTAATATTACCATTCATTACAGAATCTACATCGGATGTTTCGTGACCGGAACGTACATCTTTCACCAATTTATAAGGGTGCATCACATAATTTCTTATTTGGCTTCCCCACTCTATTTTCATTTTATTGGCTTCAATTTCGTTTCTGGCTTTCATACGTTCTTCCAATTCCATTTCATATAATCTTGAACGGAGCAATTGCATCGCCTTTTCCTTATTTTGAAGCTGCGAACGCGATTCAGAATTTTCAATAATAATTCCTGTCGGAGCGTGACGAAGACGAACTGCTGTTTCTACTTTATTTACGTTTTGTCCACCTGCTCCGGAACTTCGCATAGTTTCAAACGAAATATCGGCAGGGTTGATATTGATCTCAATAGTATCATCTACCAAAGGATAAACATATACCGAAACAAAACTTGTATGTCGTTTTGCATTACTGTCAAAAGGTGAAATTCTTACTAATCTATGTACTCCATTCTCGCCTTTCAAATATCCGAAGGCATATTCTCCATCAATTTCCAGAGTAACTGTTTTTACACCTGCAACATCGCCTTCCTGAAAATTTAGTTCTCTGATTTTATAGCCCTGCTTTTCCGCCCACATTGTATACATTCTCATCAACATAGAAGCCCAATCGCAACTTTCCGTTCCTCCTGCTCCTGCTGTAATCTGAAGAACGGCGGAAAGCTCATCACCTTCGTTAGAAAGCATATTTTTGAATTCCAGATTTTCAATTTTTTCTACTAATTGCGGAAACGTTTCGTCCAATTCTTTTTCAGAATCGGGATCTTCTTTGGCGAATTCTGCCAAAACCTGCAAATCTTCAAACTGGGTATTGATTTCTTCATAATCTTCTACCCATTTTTTCTTGGAACGGAGTTGTTTCAAAAAACTTTCTGCTTCTTTTGGATTATCCCAAAATTCAGGAGCTGCAGTTTTTTCATCATCATTGGTAATTTCAATCTTCTTTTTTTCTATCTGAAGATATTTATATAAATCTTCTATTCTGGATTGAATTTCTTTTATCTGGTCGTTGGTAATCACGAATTTTTATTTTTTGCAAAAATACGGATAAAATCATGAGTAAAAAATAATGTATAATGAGTAATATTTTTCAAGTATATTTACTTTACAAAAATATATTTGAATGGCTAAAAACGAAATCAATAATATTATCAATCAACGAAATTCTTCTTTATCACAATTAAATAAATTATTTCATACTATTGATTTATTTAAAGGAGCCAATCAAAATGGGTATAATTGGCTTTCTGAAAAAGTACTTACACAATTAGAAAAAGGTGTTGATTATGAAAAGATGAAAAGTATATTAGAATATGAATTAATTGTAAGTTATGGTTTTTATCTTTATGAATTTGATTCTGAGCAATTAACTGATAGTATATTTGATTGGTGGGAAAAATAATTAAACCATCTCAGTTACAATTTCCCCAATTTTCGGAGCAAGAGCCACTCCCATTCCTGAAAGTCTTACCGCGCAAAATTGTCTCTCGGAAAGTTGTTTTACAATCGGTGTTTTTTCCGAACCCATTGCCATAATTCCAGACCAACGATGCGAAATTTTAACATCTTGATTGGGCAAAATGATTTCTTTCAAAAAATTTTCAAGATGGTTTTGCAAAAATTCTGTGGTCTCAAAAGAAGTGGTTTCTTCAGTTTTTACGTCCTGATTTCTGGCTCCTCCCAACAAGATCCGGTTTCCTAAATTTCTGAAATAATAAAATCCTTCATCATAATGAAAAGTTCCTTTTATTTTTAAATTTTCAATAGGTTCGGTTAAAAGAACTTGTCCACGAGCAGGAATAATTTCTTCATTTTTTAAAAATTTTGAAGCAAAAGCATTGGTACAGTGAATAACTTTATCAGAATTAATTGAAAAATTTTCAGAAAGTTGTATACTTATTTCGTTAAAATTTTCAGATATATTTTTTACCTCAGTTCCAAAAAGAAATTCAACTTTTAATTCATAGCATTTTTCTAATAATTTTTGTAATAATTTTCCGGAATGAAGACTTCCTTCACACGGATTTTCAATTAAAAATTCAGATTTTCCCAATCCGAAATCTTTCAATTTTTCCTGATTAATGAAATACGTTTTTTCGATTCCAGTTATTGATTTCAACTTTTCATTTACCTCATCTATTTTTTGTAAAGGTTCATCATCATTTAAAATTTCATAACCTCCACACAAATCAAAATCAATTTCTTCGTTTTTAAAATATTTTTGAATTTTTTGTAAACCTTCATATCGCATTTTTACCAGATTCAAAGTTTTTTCCCAACCCATTTTTTCCGAATCGGAAATTATTTCTGTCAAACTTCCGAAACATGCAAAGCCGGCATTTCTGGTTGAAGCTCCCAATGGAATCGAGTTTCTTTCGATTATCAAAACAGATTTTTCAGGAAATTTTTCTTTAATGGAAATTGCCGTCCAAAGACCTGTAAAACCACTTCCGATAATAACAACATCACGTTTTCTATAAAACGTTTCAATTTCCCAAATGCTGTTCATAAATAATAATTTTTATGACGAATAATAAATAGTGAATTTAATTTTCTTTGTCTCCGTTATGATGAAAACCTATTGCCCTTCTTGGTGTTTCTGCAGATTTGTAAACTTCCAATTCATCTTTTAATGCCTCTATTCTATTTTGAAAATCATCATAATTATTCATTATAGCATCCTGTAAAAACTGCGCTACCTGATTGAGGTATTCTTCAGTAAGTTTTGCTGTTGCATCTCTTAAAGCACTGTTCAAAAGATTTTGATCTATTTTCAAATTTTCGTTTCGGGTTCTTTGATAAAGATTTTTGATACGTTTTTTCAGGCTTTGGGTAAAGTCTATAACCATGGTATTACTAAAAGCCTTCATTTTGGAAGAAATTCCATGCCAGAAAGGAATAAGGTCTGCTTTATTTTTTTTCAAAATTTTATAAAGCATGGCATCAGTATCAATATCTTTGGTCATAGAATATAAAATAATCTCTGACCGTTCTTTAGCATTTGGAGGAAAAACCGGAACCACAACATCAAACCTTCCAGGAGCAAGAACTTCCTCATCTATTTCAGAAATAGAATTGGCAGAACCCACCATAAGAAGATCTTCTTGCTCAAATTTGCTGATATAATGAAGAATAATTTCTTTAGTTTCTTCATTGAAGGACGACACATCTTTTTCAGCTGTTCTCTGTACCATAATATCGTCAAAATCTTCTAAAAATAGGAGAACTTTATCTTCTTTCATCATGGTTACCAGAAAATCATTGAAATTGGTTCTGTTACCGTCTACAAAAGAAGTTCCCAAGTAATGTTTTTTTACTTCTTTAAATCTGTAGCCGATAATTTCCGCAATTTTATTTGCCCAAAAAATTTTACCACTTCCGGGAGGTCCATATAAAATAATCCCAGCCGGTTTATTGATTCCCCAATCTTTGATCTGCTGTTTGTTTAAAAAAGGTTCTAAAATACCGGAAATATAGAAAAACAAATCTCTGTAGCCTATAAAATCTCTTTGTTGAAGACTAATCTTATGCCCGAAATAATCATATACAAACTGGTAATTCCCACCCAATTTATTATCAATTCCGTAGCTGGAAACAGATGACCGGAAAATACCATTATCAAAGATATTAGGATTAGTATTTTTTATCACTTTTTCTATTTCTTCTTTTGGCTGGTGAATGGTTTCGGCAATTTGATCCAGAGTTTTATTTTCATCAAGATCTTTTTCGTATTGTCTTAAAAAATCTGCATTTTCGCGGGCAAATTTTTCAAAATCTTCTTTTACTTCAAAATTGGTGCTCATGCATTCTCCAAGATCTAAATCAAAATCCTGTATAAATCGTTTAACGGCTTCTGCTGAAATATTTAATTCTTTTGCAAGTTCTACAAGTTTCATAGCAAACTGATTAATCTATCAAATGTACTGTTTTTATGATTAATCTGTTCTTTGTTTGATATTCCGCTTGTAACAAAATGCTAGAAAGAAAGACTTTTAAATAAAGACAACTTTTATGGAAAAAATATTATCTGTAAAAAACCTCACCAAAAAATTTAAAAGAGTGGTTGTAAACAACATTTCTTTTGATGTAGAAAGAGGAAATGTTTATGGACTTCTCGGTCCTAACGGAAGCGGAAAATCTACCACTTTTGGTATGCTGCTCTCCACCATCAATCCTACAAGTGGAGATTGGTATTGGTTTGGTAAAAAAGGAACAGATTCTGAAACTTTGAAAAAAATTGGTGCAATTATAGAACAACCCAACTTCTACCCTTATCTAAGTGCCGAAAAAAATCTGAAAATTGTAGCCGAAATAAAAGGAACTCCTCACGAAAGAATAGATGAAGTTTTAAAAACCGTTAATCTTTTTGAGAGGAAAAAAGATACCTTCAAGACCTATTCTTTAGGAATGAAACAGCGTCTTGCTATTGCTTCGGCTATGCTCAACAATCCTGAAGTTTTAATTCTTGATGAACCAACAAACGGACTGGATCCGGAAGGTATCATCCAGATAAGAGAAATTATAAATAATATCGCAAAACAGGGCATAACCATTATTATTGCAAGCCATCTTTTAGATGAAATTGAAAAAATATGCAGCCACGTAATCGTATTAAAAGAAGGAAATTCTATCTATTGCGGAACTGTGGACGGAATGTCTAATAACAAGGGCTATTTTGAACTGAAAGCTGAAGATAATGACGGATTGATAAATATTCTTGAAGAAATGAATGTGTTCAAGTCTGTAAAAAAACAAAACGGAAGTATTCTTGCTTATCTGAACGAAGAAATTTCCGGTGCCGAACTTAATAAACAACTGGTACAAAAAGGGATTTATCTTTCCCAGCTCAATAGAAAGAAACAATCTCTTGAAAATCAATTCCTTGAACTTGTAAAAAACACAAACAATCATGCTTAAATTATTAAAATTAGAATATTACAAAAATCTGAGCTATAGACCTTTTAAGGTTTTCACTATACTATATTTTACTATTCTCATCGCTTTACTTTTTATAGGATTGGTAGATTTTGAAATGTTTGGTACTACTATCAATTTAAAACAACAAGGCATTTATAATTTTCCAGAAATTTGGAATTTCACTACATGGATTGTTGCCCTTTTAAAGATTTTTTTGGGACTCATTATTGTGTTTTCCATTTGTCAGGAATTTAGCAACAGGATGTTCAAACAAAATACAATAGACGGACTCAGCCGGAAAGAATTCATTGGCTCAAAAGTATTAACAATATCCATTTTTACAATTATTTCTACCCTTATTGTATTTGCCATCACCATATTTTTAGGCGAAAAATACTCTAAGGTTACAGACTCGGAAGCTATTTACAAGGAAATATTCTTCATTGGTAACTATTTTGTTAAACTATTTGCCTTTTTTTGTTTCCTTATGTTTCTTTCGATACTACTGAGAAAATCAATCTTTGTATTTCTTGCGTTTTTTGTTTTTTTCGTTTTTGAAAGCATACTTGGAGGTGTAGAAAGTTTTCTAAAAGTAAAAGGGTTGCATGATGAGCAAGTTGCAGAAAAAGTACAAAACTCTTTTTTCTTTTCTAAACTTTTACCTTTAGAAAGTATGTCGAGCCTTATACCAAATCCTATAATGAGGCTTGAAATGGCAAAAATGATAGGACTGAAATATGAGTTTCACTACCCTACCGAAAGTTTAATTGCTTGTATTGTTTGGTCTGTATTATTCATTTTCGGTTCTTTTTGGATTTTAAAGAAAAGAGATTGGTAAGTTTCAAACTAAAAAATAAAAAATTAAAGAATAGTTATAAAAGTGGTTCATTTTTTGAATCACTTTTTGCTTTATACTTACCTTTCTAATTAAAACGAAAAACAACTATGTCCGCAACTTCAAAAGCTCTAAGAACATTCTTTGCATTAGTATGTTTTTCAGCGTTTTCCTGTTCAGATAAAAAAGAAAATATTTTTAAAAATTTTATTTCCTCGGACGAAAAAAAGCCATCATACAGTCCTGAAAAAACCAATAAAAAAGCTGAAGAAGCGCTCACTTTCTGCAAACAAAAAAATTTCAATACCAATTTTTGTATTCTTATTGATATGAGTCTTCATTCCGGAGTGAACCGATTTTTTATTTATGATTTTGAACAAAAGAAAATTACGGACAAATATTTAGTCGGGCATGGTTGTGGAGATAATATTTGGAGTTGGGATCAGTCAAAAGATTCACCGGATTTCAGTAATGAAGATGGAAGCCATCTTTCTTCGCTCGGAAAATATAAAATTGGCGAAAGAGGAACTAGCGAATGGGGAATTAATATAAAATATCTAATGCACGGATTAGAAAAAACCAATAGTAATGCCCTTAAAAGAACTATTGTTTTCCATTCTTGGGACAAAATGAGTGATGAGGAAATTTATCCTAAAGGTTCACCGGAAGGATGGGGTTGTCCTACTGTTTCTAATGACGCTTTAAGAAAAATTGATCCTTTATTGCAAAAATCTGAAAAACCTGTTCTGATGTGGATTTATAACTAAAATTTATGAAAAATTTAAAGAAAATATACTATGTTCCGGGATTGATTAGTGCTTTGCTGATTCCTGTTTTGTTTTGGTTTTACGGAAATCAGAAAATTGAAGAAGCTAATGTTCATGTTATGGATATAGGACTTCCAGCGAAGCTGACAGGGAATAATTATCTATATAGCTTTGAGCCTTTAAGACACTGGGACTATAAAAAAATAAAAGTTAATCCTAATACTGGTAAAGAAAATTCTAAATTGTATGTTTCGGAAATTATAGCTCTTCAGAAAAGAAATCAAAAAGAAACAGGAATTGAGTTCATTCTGGATAAAAATAATACTTACGGTGACTTTGTTTCTTTACTAAATGATATGGATATTGCAAAACAGGAAACTTATGCTTTTGATATAGAAAAAACAGGGCATGTGTTTGCAATCGTTAATTATATAGAGCCTAAAGCTAAGAAATTGGAAGAGGAATGTTTACTTTGTAACGATACAATTGGCTATTATTATATTCCGGAAGAATACAGCTTTAATATTTTTAAAATTGAAACTTTAATTAAACTTCCCAAAAAGACATATTACATCTTATTTGCTTTTCTATTGTTTCTGAATATTTCCATGTTAAGCATTAAAGAAAGGTTTCAGCTATAAAACAAAAAGGTTGCTTTTTCAGCAACCTTTCAAATTATTTCTTTTCCAAAAGCGGAAGATATTCTCCGTATCCTTTTTTCTCCATTTCTTCCTTCGGAATAAATTTCAGAGAAGCAGAGTTGATGCAGTAGCGAAGTCCACCTTTATCAGCAGGTCCGTCTGTAAAGACATGTCCTAAATGCGCATCACCCGTTTTACTTCTTACTTCTACCCTTGTCATTCCGTGAGATTTGTCTAATTTTTCTTCTATTAGTTTTTTTGTAATGGGTTTAGAAAAACTCGGCCATCCACAACCGGATTCAAATTTATCAGTGGAAACAAACAATGGCTCTCCTGTTGTAATATCTACATAAATTCCCTCTCTGGTTTCATCCCAATATTCATTCTGGAAAGGTCTTTCGGTTGCATTTTCCTGAGTTACATTATATTGCTCTTCCGTAAGTTTTTCTTTTAAAATTTTCTTGTCTTGTTTTTGGTATTTTGCTTTCGGAAGCGGATTTGCGTTTCTTGCCATTTCAAAAAGACCCGGCTCTATGTGGCAATAACCTCCCGGATTTTTATTCAGGTAATCCTGATGGTAATTTTCTGCTTTATAGAAATTTTTCAATGGAACGGTTTCTACCACAACTTTTTTGCTGTAATTTTTAGCCAGTTTTGCTACTTCTTCTTTCACAATAGCCTCAGATTCTTTATCAGTAGAATAAATTCCCGTTCTGTATTGGTTTCCTCTGTCATTTCCTTGTTTATCAATACTTGTAGGATCTATCGTTTTGAAATACAAATCAATTAATAATTTTAAATCAACCTGATCCGGATCATACTTTACTTTCACCGTTTCTGCAAAACCTGTTGTATGACTTACCACTTGTTCATAGGTAGGGTTTTCGGTATTTCCGTTGGCATAGCCTACTTCAGTTTCCACTACACCACGAACTTGTTGAAAAAAATGCTCTGTTCCCCAAAAGCAGCCACCTGCAAAATAAATTTCTTTTACGTTTTTATTGTCCATCGTTTCTTGATTTTCTTTTTTAGTTTCTACCGATTTTGGTTTTAAAGAATCTCCGCAACTTGTTGCAAAAACTACAATACCCAAAATAACACTAAGCAATATTAACACATTTTTCATATTAAACTTTTTATTTATTTTTTAATTTTTTAAATAATTTTCTGTTTTCATAAATATAGTCGCACCACCTACCAATTCCTTACAAAAAAATCAAAAAAAATCAACTTTCATAGTTTTGATAAAATGCTTTTATCTATAATTAAATTCGTAAAAAATATTAAATTTGCCAACCAAAGCTTTTAGCCTATTGCTTAAAGCCTGATGCAAATATGACTTCACAAGAAATACGCCAAAAATTTTTAGATTTTTTTAAAAGTAAAGACCATCTTATTGTTCCTTCAGCGCCTATCGTGTTGAAAGACGATCCAACTTTGATGTTTTCCAACTCAGGGATGACGCAGTTCAAAGATTTTTTCTTAGGCTACAAAACACCTACTGCTCCGAGAATTGCCGATACGCAAAAATGTCTGAGAGTTTCCGGAAAGCATAACGATTTGGATGATGTAGGTAGAGACACCTATCATCACACCATGTTTGAAATGTTGGGAAACTGGTCTTTTGGTGATTATTTCAAAAAAGAAGCGATTGATTGGGCTTGGGAATTATTGACAGACGTTTATAAAATTCCGAAAGAAAATCTTTACGTTACCATCTTCGAAGGCGACGAAAAAGAAAATCTGGAAAGAGATCAAGAGGCTTATAATTTCTGGAAATCCCATATTTCTGAAGACCGAATTATCAACGGAAACAAAAAAGATAATTTCTGGGAAATGGGAGAAAGCGGACCTTGTGGACCATGTTCGGAAATTCATGTGGATTTGAGAAGTGAAGAAGAAAAAGCAAAAGTTTCGGGATTGGAATTGGTAAATAACGACCATCCTCAAGTGGTAGAAATTTGGAATCTGGTTTTTATGCAATACAACCGTAAAGCAGACGGTTCTTTAGAAAATCTTCCGGCAAAACATATTGATACGGGAATGGGTTTCGAGCGTCTTTGCATGGCTTTACAAGGCAAATCTTCCAATTATGATACTGATGTTTTCACACCTTTAATTGCTAAAGTTGAAGAACTTTCCGGCAAAAAATACACAGGAATTTTAGAAGACGAAAAAGACATTGCCATTCGTGTTGTGGTAGACCATATCAGAGCGGTTTCTTTTGCGATTGCAGACGGACAACTTCCTTCAAGCGGAGGTGCTGGTTACGTTATCCGAAGAATTTTAAGAAGAGCAATTTCTTATTCTTACCGTTTTTTAGGAATGAAAGAACCTTTCCTTTACCAATTAGTAGCTGTTTTGGAAGAACAAATGGGCAAATTCTTCCCAGAATTAGAAAAGCAGGGAAAATTAGTTTCAGAAGTAATTAAAAGTGAGGAAGAATCTTTCCTGAGAACTATTGAAACAGGATTAATCAGAGTTGAAAAATTAATTCAACAGACGATTGCAAATAACTCTAAAGTTTTACCAACCGAAGAAGTTTTTGAATTATATGATACTTATGGTTTTCCTGATGATTTAACGAGGATTATTGCAGAAGAAAAAGGTTTAACCATTGATGAGAAAGGATTTAAAGCCGAATTAGAAAAACAAAAACAACGTTCAAAAGCAGATTCAGCCCAAAAAGTTTACGATTGGGTAACATTGGAAGAAAGGGATGAAAACTTCGTAGGCTACGATAAACTTGAGTCTGAGACTTATATTACAAGATACAGAAAAGTAGAAAATAAAGACGGAGAATTTTATCAGGTAGTATTGAGCGAATCGCCTTTCTATCCGGAAGGAGGTGGACAAATCGGCGATAAAGGTGTTCTTGAAAATGCGGCTGAAAGTTTTGAAGTATTGGAAACAAAAAAGGAAAACGGACTGATTATTTCTTTAATCAACGGACTTCCGAAAGATGCAGGTGCCGTTTTTTATGCTAAAGTAAATGCTGTCGAAAGAAAAAATTCTCAGGCAAACCATTCCGTAACTCACCTTTTGCACGAAGCATTGAGAGACGTTTTAGGAACTCATGTTGAGCAAAAAGGTTCATTTGTAGGTCCTGATTATCTTCGTTTCGACTTCTCGCATTTCAACAAAATGACGGAAGAAGAATTGGCTTTGGTTGAAGAAAAAGTAAATGCAAAAATCAAAGAAAGCATTGCATTGCAGGAATTCAGAAATATCCCGATTCAGGAGGCTTTGGATAGAGGAGCGATGGCTTTGTTCGGTGAAAAATATGGAGACAATGTGAGAATGATCCAATTTGGAAGTTCAAAAGAACTTTGCGGTGGAACTCATGTTAAAAATACAAGCGAAATCGGTCATTTTAAAATCAATTCCGAAAGTTCTGCAGCAGCAGGAATCAGAAGAATTGAAGCTATTTCCGGAGATAAATCGGAGGAATATTTCAAAAATTTAGAAAAACAAATCACTGAACTTTCTCAATTATTAAAATCGAAAGATGTTGTAAAATCCATCGAAAAACTAATTGAAGAAAACACATCATTGAAATCTGAAATTGATGCTCTGAAAAAAGAAAAAGCAAAAAGTGAAATTGGTGACTGGAAAAATGCTTACGAACAAAAAGGTGACAAGCAACTTTTGGTAAAGAAAACCTCTCTTGATGCAGGTTCTGTGAAAGACATCGTATTCCAATTGAAGAGAGAGATCCCGACTTCTGTTACCATTATTCTTTCTGATGCAGATGGAAAACCGATGATTACCGTTGGTGTTTCGGATGATTTGGCATCAAATTATCAAGCCGGAACTATTGTAAAAGATTTAGCAAAAGAAATACAAGGTGGCGGTGGTGGAAATCCGGGCTTTGCAACTGCGGGAGGAAAAAATCTTGATGGCTTGGAAAATGCGTATCAGAAAGCATTAACTATTTAGAAAAAATTAAAAAATATAGTAATAAAAGGAGCTTTTTTGGCTTCTTTTTGCTTTAGTAACAAACTTTTAGAAAAATGAAAAAAGTTTTTTTCTTAAAATTTATCATTTTATTTTCATTTCTGTTCTCTATAAATTCATGCAAAAAAAGAGAAAAAACAAAGGAAGAAATGATGAAAGATTTTGTTGAAAATTATAATTCGCAAAAGACAAAAATTCAGAATTCTACAGTTTCGTTTGTAGATTCTCGGCAATCCGGTCCTAATGAAATTACTCTTCATTTTTCTTCCGGATTATCCGCAGAAAAAATACAGCCACAACTTGTAAAATCTGCCATTTCTGACCTGATGATCCAGATTATCCGGAAAAACTCCAAAAATATTCAACTGCTGAATAAAGGTGTGAATTTCAAAATTCAACTTACCGGAAAAAATGGAGAAAAACTGGCTACAGAAATTGTGAATAAATCCAATATGACTGCCCAAAAGCCGGACTACACAGAAAATATAAAGCATGAACAACTAAACAGGCTTCTCGAAGTCTCCAACAGCAGCCTTCCTTCTACAGATGTTTCCGGAGTAAAACTGGTGAAAATTTTTATTGGTTCTAATAATGATGTTATTTATTCGGCTGAAGTTCCCGATAAAATGAAAGAAATGATAAAAACAGAAGAGAACAAAACCATCATCAAAAAAAATATGGCTAAAGATGCTGCTTTCAAAAAAATGGTGATAGAGCTAAAAAGTTTTGATATTATTTCGGTAAAGTATCAATATCGCGATAAGAAAGGAAAACTGCTGCAAGAAGTAGAAATGAGCGAAAAAGATTTCAAATAAAAATCTCCTGTTTTTATCAGGAGATTTTTTTGCTATTTTTCTTTTACTTCTACAGTATACTTTAGCCTTTCAAGTTTGGTTTCAATCTTTTTGATATCAGCTTCTATATTGATGATCTTATTGTTGCTTTTATCCAGAGCTTTATTGGCAGATTCTGTTTTTTTCAAAATTTTTGCAGTCTTTTTAGCATCTTCTGCTGTAGAATTTGGATCAGAAGAACTGTAATTATCTGTAGATCTATCAGATCTATTATTGAGACTTTCTACGTTTCCTTTTACTTTTTCATTGTTTAGTTTTTCTTTTTCAAGATCTATTTTTTTATCCATCAGATCCGTGTGCAATTTCAGAACTTCACGTTGCTGTTTCATTACTTCTAAATCCTGAGCATAAAATACTTGAGAAGCTAATACAAATCCTAAACATAACAAAGTTGTAAGCAATTTTTTCATTTTTTGGTATTTATTTGTTTTCAAATCTATAAAAAATTCATTTTCTTTGGAGCTAATTAATAAAAATTAACTACAATACTATTACTTTTGATATTAATTTCCATTATGAGAAAATTTTGTGCCATTCTTTTTTCAACATTTTTTGTAACTGTATTTTCCCAATCCAAAATTACAGTAAAAAAATCAGAAGACCAATCTCCTATTTCCAATGCAACTATTACTTGCAATGATAAAATAATAGGAAAAACAGATGCAAATGGTATTCTGAATTTTCGTACCAAATGTAAAAAAATTAAAATTTCCGCTACAGGATATTATGAAGATGATGCAGTAGTAGATGAAGTAATGGAAGTATCTCTTACCAAAACCGATCCAAAAGTTCAGAATATAGAAACGGTAGTTTTGGAAGATAAAAGCGATCCGCGTGCTTTGGCTATTTTGAAAAAAGTAAATGATAATTATAAAAATAATTCTCCTAAAAGTTTGAATTCTTATTCATTCAAATCCTACGAAAAAATCTCTCTGGATTTTGATGAAGACAGTATTAAAAATTACAATTTGCTCGTTGAAAAACGTTTGGATTCTTTACAAAAACTTCCACAAAAACCTATGAAAGAAAAGGTAAAGAAAGATTCCATAGAATCCATAAATATGATGAAACTCATGTCTCAAAGCAAACTTTTTCTTTGGGAACGTGCATCAGAATTTTTGTATTCTCAGAAATATGGTGATAAAGTCAATATTCTTGACAATCGTATTTCCGGATTTAAAGAACCTATTTACGAAATGATGGCTTTGCGTTCCAACAGAAATCAGATTCCGAGGGAAATTCGTGAAGAAAACAGAAGCCTTTATCGTTACTTTCTTACAGATTCTATTGAAATTGATGGACGAAAAAATTACGTTATCCGTTTTCGACAGGTAGATTATAAACAACCTGTAAATAAAAGAAAATTCAATGGATATATCTATGTAGATGTTGAAACATACGGACTAAAAAAAATTGAAAGCAATAGCAAAAAGAAAAGCGAAGGAAGCATTACAAGTATCTGGAAGCCTATTGACAACAAATGGTTTTTAGTAAAGGAAAATCTAAAAATAAGAATGGGTATGACCTATTTTGATGAAAAGTATGAAGAAGATAAAAAAACAGGTGAAAAAAAGGAAAAAAAAGACCGAAAACGCTTTGGTAATTATGTTTACATGAAGGCTGATTATTTTGATTTTAAAACTCCAATTGAAGAAAATTCCAAAGATTTCAAGGGATACACTATGGATGTGAAAAATTCTGACGGAAGCCTTCTTGACAAATTGAGAACCGACAGCCTCACTACAAGAGAAAAAATGACCTATACAAAAATAGACAGTGTCGGAAGTAAGTATAAATTGGATCAGAAGGTAAACATGTTTACCGGATTAATGAGGGGAAAAATTCGTACCGGCAAAATAGATTTTGATGCTACTAAAATAATTTCTTATAATAAATATGAACAAGTAAGACTCGGAGTTGCAGCAAAATTAAATGAAAAATTTAATCGTTATATTTCTCCGGATGCTTATTTTGCCTACGGTTTCGGCGATCACACCTGGAAATACGGAGCCGGAATCGACATCAGAACAACACTTAAAAAAAATTCCTTTTTCCGTGCAGAATATTTTAATGATGTAATGACGGCTGGACGTTTCAATGAAAATCTTTGGAGCTTTAAAATGAGAATTATGAATTCCGGAGTGGCCATTAATAATTCTCAATACTTCCATTATGATGGTTTCCGTTTGGCTTATGAAAATGACATCACCAATGGAATTACCTTAAATGTTTCAGCAAAGAAAACACAGGAAGAGGCTAAATTTGATTATAATTTTCTGAATTCGGGAAATAACTTTGATATATTTTCGACCATGATTACAATGAAATTTTCTCCAAATTCTAAAAATATTATGACTCCGGGAGGAAAATACACCTACGATCAAAAATTTCCGGAATTGTACCTTAATTATGAACAAGGCATGACTGCTTTAGGCGGAGACTTGAAATTCAGCAGATACGATGCAATGTTTGTTCATAATTTTAAAACAGATTTAGGAGTAACAGGTTTCCGTATTTATGGAGGTTTGCTCACAGGAAAAGCGCCAATCTGGTACAATTTTACAATGAACGGGCTTGCAAATGGAAAAGAAGATTTTAATTTCAATTTTACTTCTTATCTTGGTTTTGCTACAATGGAAGGAGGAAAATATTTTAATGATAAATTTTTGGGAACTTATTTCACTCACAGAATTCCTTGGTACTTTAAAAGCATTGGTAAAAATGTTTCCAGTTTTGATGTCATTTATAAAGGAACTATCGGAAACATGAAAAACCCGGAATATCACCAATTCAATTTTTCAAAACTCAATCATCTCTATAATGAAGTCGGCTTGGAATGGAACAATTTCTTTTCCTCACAATTTAATCTCGGATTTTTCTATAGAGTTGGGTATTACAATACTTCCAAATTTAAAGATAATTTTGCCGTACAATTCAAAATGAAATTATTAGGATTCTAATGTAGGAACGTGCCAAAAGGCACGTTCTGATAAATCAAAATCAGAAATGAAAAAAATACAGATAAAAGCCACTCAATTTTTTGAGTTACTAAAACTAAAAGATACTTCCATGTGGGAAATTTTTTCCCAAATGATTGATGGTGAAGAGAAGGAAATCATCTTTTTGGATGACGAAGAAAATATTCTCTTCAATTATATTTTGCCGGAAAACTCAGAAAAGCTGGAAGAAGATCGAAAAAAATTCACAGAAGAATTTGCTGCAAAACTGAAAAATCTGAATTAAGTTTAGATATTCAATTTATGAATGCCAAATAATCTTTGAAAATACCGAAAAGTTAGTTTGCTTCGTAGGAGCAACATGTGTGTAGAATTTATATTATGATTCCAAAAATTCCGAGATTGTTTTTTTGGTTTCGGCTACATCATGAACTCTTAAAATTTTCGCTCCTTTTTCCAAAATCTTGCGATGAAGTTTTTGTGTTTCTTCATTTATTTCCAATGGAGATTTTCCCAAAGATTTATAAATAAACGATTTGCGCGAAATCCCAACCAACAAAGGAAATTTCTGAAAACCTATGAATTCAAGTTCGTTAATCATCTGATATTGCTGCTCAATAGTTTTTCCAAATCCAAAACCGGGATCAAGGATAATATCTTTAATTCCAAAGTATTTCAGTTGTAGGATTTTTTCAGAAAAATAGTTATTTAATGAAATAATAATATCTTCCTTTATTTCCTTTTCGTGCATCATTTCATAACTTTTATTGATGTGCATCAAAACATAAGGAAGCCCGGTTTCAGCGACTGTTTCTAGCATTTTTTTGTCATACTGTCCTCCGGAAATGTCATTCACAAGATCAATTCCTTCATCAAAACCAAATTTCACAACATCGGCATAAAAAGTATCCAAAGAAATTAAAATGTCTGGAAATTCTTTTTTTATTTTTGAAATTAAATTTCCGATTCTTTTTATCTCTTTTTTCGCAGAAATTTTTTCAGCATTCGGACGTGTAGATTGTGCTCCAATATCAATAAAATCAGCACCTTCCAAAATTATTTTTTCAGCCTGTTGAAGAGCATTTTCTTCATTATTGAATTTTCCTCCGTCTGAAAAAGAATCGGGAGTTACGTTCAAAATCCCCATTACTTTCGGTTGGGAAATGTCCACAAGTCTTCCATTACAATTCAATGTATAAAAATCTGATACTGAAAAATGATTCTTCATTCTGCAAAATTAAAGCTATTTTGTATATTTGAAGCTCTAAAGAAACTTATGCTCACAACTTCCCTTCAATTTGTAAAAGTAATAACAGAATGTCGTGATTTGTTTTCAAAAAAAATGCATGATTACGGAACTGCATGGCGTGTTTTGAGACCAAGTTCTATTACCGATCAGATTTATATAAAAATCAACAGAATCCGAACTTTGCAGATGACGGAAAAAAAAATGGTGGACGAAAGCGAAGAAGATGAATTTGTGGCCATTGTAAATTATTCCATTATTGGGCTCATTCAGTTAGAAAAAGGAATGTCTGAAAATTTGGATGACAATCATGAAGAAATTCTGAAATTGTATGACAAATACGCTTCCGAAGCTCAAAAATTGATGGAACGCAAAAACCATGATTACGGAGAAGCGTGGAGAGAAATGCGAATATCGTCCATTACTGATCTAATTTATCAGAAGGTACTGAGAGTAAAACAAATAGAAGACAATAGCGGAAAAACGTTGGTTTCCGAAGGTTTGGACGCTAATTATTTTGATATGCTGAATTATGCTGTTTTTTGTCTGATAAAATTCTCTGAACAAAAAGAAAAATCCAATCCTAAATTTATTTAATAATCTTAAAATCACAAACTTGAAAAAATGAAAAGAATATTACGATACATAGTTGCTCTTATTTTCATCGCCTCCGGATTTGTAAAAGCGGTGGATGTTGTAGGCTTTTCCTTTAAGTTGGAAGAATATTTTTCTCCAACGGTTTTCAATATGCCTTTTTTTGAAGAATTTGCCCTTCCAATTGCTGTTTTTGTAGTTGCACTGGAGTTGATTCTTGGAATTATGCTTTTGCTGAAACTACATGTGAAAAAGGTCTTAATGGCTTTAATAGCGCTTTGTATTTTCTTTGCATTTCTCACTTTTTATTCGGCTTATTTCAATAAAGTTACGGATTGTGGTTGCTTTGGTGATGCTATTAAATTTACGCCTTGGCAAAGTTTTATCAAAGATATTATTCTTTTGATCGGGCTTGTTGTTCTCTGGTTTTTATACAAAAAAGAATTTGAAGAAAACGAAAATAAAAGTTCTTTAAGAAAATCTATATTGGTGGTTTCGCTTGTTGCAACAGCTTTTGTAATAGGTTTCGGAATTTTGAATGAACCATTGATTGATTTCAGAGATTATAAAATCGGAACAGATCTGAATGCTGAAAAACAAGAAATTGCAAAAAATCCTTCCGTTTATAAAACCTTTTATCTATTAAAAAATAAAAAAACAGGTGAAGAAAAAGAAGTAAATCAGGACGATTATGTAAATGATAAAAAATATTGGGAAGAAGGTTCGCCTTGGGAAATTCAGGACGGTAAAAACATTTCCAAAATGGTAAAAGAAGGATATGCTTCTGAGGTTTCAAAATTTAAACTCGAAGATGAAACCGGAAATGATATTACTGAACAAATTCTTCATCAGCCAAAAGTAATTCTTTTGTTTTCATATAAGCCTGAAACTATTTTAAAAGATTCTCATTCAAAACAATTTCGAGAAAATTTTGAAAAGAAAGTTGGCAAAATTAAAATTGTAGCCTATGAAGTTTCAGCTTCTACAGAAAGGCTGACCAACCTTCCAAAATTATTTATGGATGCTACAGCTATCAAAACAATTGGGAGAAGCAATCCATTAATTTTGGTTTTAGAAAACGGAAAAATTGTAGATAAAGAACCTGCCATTGATTTCATTAATACTAAATAATTAAAACTCAAAAAACTATATATGCAAAAATCCAATAAATCCATTGCCGGATATCATCTTTTGATGATTTTGTCTTCTGTAGACGGAGAATTTGCTCCGGAAGAAGGAATGAAAATTCAGGAATATCTCTCGGAAGAATTTCCTTTTAGAATGAATCTTGATAATGAACTTGAAATTATTGCCAATCTACAACCGGAAGATTGGAAAGACCATTTTGAATTTCATGCACGTTGTTTTTTAGATGACTCTATTGAAGAAGAAAGAATTAGCTTTGTGCAATTTGCAAAATCATTAATAAAAGCGGATAATCAGGTAAGTGAAGATGAACACCGCTTTTACAAACTTTTGAAAAACCTTTGGAATTTATAAGAATTAATTGAAAACTATGAGAAAAAATATCGTTGCCGGAAACTGGAAAATGAATAAAACCTTTCCCGAAGCAGAGGCTCTAATGCTGCAACTTTTGGAATACAAAAAAAATAATGCTACCAATTGTGAAGTTTACATCGCACCACCAAGTTTATATCTAACTGCTGCAAAAAATATTTTCAAAAATAATGAAATAGGTGTTTTTGCACAGGATATGAGTGAACATGCAAGTGGAGCTTATACCGGCGAACTTTCGGTAGAAATGTATAAATCCATCGGAATCGACGGAAGTATTATTGCCCATTCCGAAAGAAGACAATATCACGGAGAAAGTGACAGCCATGCCAACCGTAAAGTGAAAGCACTTTTGGATGCCGGAATGACACCAATTTATTGTAACGGAGAAACTCTGGAACAAAGAAAATCCGGACAACATTTTGAAGTGGTGAAAAACCAAACGCAAGTAGCTTTATTCACTCTTTCCGCAGAGGAAATTAAAAAAGTAGTAATTGCTTATGAACCGGTTTGGGCAATTGGAACAGGAGAAACTGCAACTCCGGAACAAGCTCAGGAAATTCATGCTTTCATCAGAAATTTGATTGCCGAAAAATACGGAAGAGAAGTGGCTGAAGAAGTTTCTATTTTATACGGTGGTTCTGTAAAACCTGACAACGCTAAGGAAATTTTTTCCCAACCGGATATTGACGGAGGTTTGATTGGAGGAGCTTCCTTAAAATTGGAAGATTTTTCTAAAATTATTGAAGGGTTCAATTCTTAATACCTTCAAAAATAAGAATAAAAATCGGCGCGGCAACTTTGTTGCCGCGCCGATTCATTTTAACAAAAAACAATTTAGCTTTTCTTTTCCAAAACTTCATCTACCATTCCAAAACCTTTAGCTTCTTCCGAAGTCATCCAATAATCTCTGTCGGATGCTTTTTCTACCCAATCATACGTTTGACCTGAATGATGAGCAATAATGTCATAAAGTTCTTTCTTAAGTTTCAACATTTCTCTTAAGTTGATTTCCATATCAGAAGCCACACCTTGAGCTCCACCACTTGGTTGGTGAATCATCACTCTGGAGTGTTTCAATGCAGAACGTTTTCCTTTTTCTCCGGCAACAAGTAAAACAGCTCCCATTGAAGCGGCCATTCCCGTACAAATTGTAGCAACATCCGGTTTAATGATCTGCATCGTATCATAAATTCCCAAACCTGCATACACACTTCCACCAGGAGAATTTATATAAATCTGAATATCTTTGGAAGGATCGGCACTTTCTAAGAAAAGCAACTGAGCCGTAACAATATTTGCCACTTGATCGTCAATTCCTGTTCCCAAGAAAATAATTCTATCCATCATCAAACGGGAAAAAACGTCCATTTGAGCAACATTCAATCTACGTTCTTCCATAATGTACGGAGTAAGATTGGTAGGATTAAAAATTCCCATATATTGATCGGTAGCAAGACCACTGTTTCCCAAATGTTTTACAGAGAAATCTCTGAAATCTTTTTTAATGTCCATATTTTTTTAATTATAATTTATAAATTTTAGATTCTGAATTTTAAATTCAATGTCAATACTCTCACAAAATGTATTCCTCAAAAAAATAAAGTCAAAATGTCACACAATTCTGTGCAACTCTTCATCAATTTCTTTTCTGAGTTGGTTTAAACGAATGATTTTCTGATAGTTTTCCAGATTGTCTTCTTCCTTGTTCATATTGTCTCTCAGTTCCTGAATCAATTTTACTATAAATTCTCTTTTGTGTCGGATAATAACATCGCTTACAATTTTCGGAACAAGCTCAGATTCTTTCCTGAAATAAATATTATGCTTTTCCCAATTGCTGGTTTCGTAAGGTTCTACAAAAGCATCAGCTATTTTTCCAGAAATCTCTTCATCCATCAAAGTCATGAAAAAAGTACCGGTTCTCAGTTCTTGTTCAGACATTCCGGATTTTATTTCTTCAATAATTTTTTTGCTGATTGGAGACTGTATTTCATACTCGTCTTCTTCCAAATGTCCGATTATTTCTTCGATAACGGTAATTTTGTATGGCTCGTTTTCATGGGTTTTTCTATCCATTACCTGATCGCCGAATTTCAGCATCAACTCCACTAACTTTTCTTCCAAAACAAGAAGCGGATTCACGGATAAAGCAGCTTCTTTTACTATTTCCAATTTTTGCTGAACTTCCGTTTTTGCTTTTTCCGGTCTTGTATGATTTTGCTGAACTTGCTTTTGAACATTCAGCTCATTGAAAAGACTTTGCTCGCTTAATCCGAATTTGTTTGAAACTTCTTTCAGGTAAATTTCTTGCTTCAGCGCATTTTGTACAAAAGCAACCGATTTTACGATATCACGAATCGCTTCTGCTTTCCGGATTGGATCATTTTGAGCTTCTTTTAAAAGAAT
This sequence comes from Chryseobacterium sp. HNCC26DJ241, assembly GCF_057180505.1. Classification (NCBI taxonomy): domain Bacteria; kingdom Pseudomonadati; phylum Bacteroidota; class Flavobacteriia; order Flavobacteriales; family Weeksellaceae; genus Chryseobacterium; species Chryseobacterium sp. HNCC26DJ241. The sequence goes on from NZ_JBXUGL010000022.1 coordinate 20,861, forward strand.
TTCTGCTTTAAAATCAATAAAATCTTTTGCTTCTTTCTGTATAAAATTTTCTACAAATTCTTGTGGATGTTTTCTTGCAAAACTATCCGGATCATCACCATCAGGAAATAACAAAACGCGGATATTCATTCCTTCGGAAAGCAATAAATCGATGCTTCGGAAACTGGCTTTAATTCCGGCTGTATCTCCGTCAAAAAGAATGGTTACATTTTCGGTGAGACGTTTTATTAATTTAATTTGTTCAACCGTCAAAGCAGTTCCTGAACTGGCAACAACATTTTCAATTCCGCTTTGGTGAAGGGAAATCACATCCATATAACCTTCCACCAAAAGACAAAGCTGAACTCTGGAAATCGCCTGTTTGCTTTGGCTCAATCCGTAAAGAACATTGGATTTATGATAAATTTCCGTTTCCGGAGAATTGAGATATTTTGCAGTTTTTACGTTGCTTTTCAATATTCTCGCTCCAAAACCCAAAACCCTCCCAGAAAATCCATGAATCGGGAAAATCACTCTTTCACGAAAACGATCAATTCCATCAGGAGCATTTTCCGGAAAAATAGAAAGTCCGGATTTTTCAAGAATTTCCTTTGCATAGCCTTTTTCCAGAGCATATTTTGTGAAAGCATTTTTCTGTTCCGGGGAATATCCCAATTGGAATTTTCGGATGATTTCTTCTTTCAGTTCACGTTCTTTAAAATAAGAAAGTCCGATGGTTTTACCTTCTTCCGATTCCCAAAGATTTTCCTGAAAAAAAGTATTCGCCACTTCATGGATTTTGAAAAGCAAATCCCGTTCTGTTTGCGATTGTTTTTCTTCTTCGGAAAACTCACGCTGATCTTCTTCTATTTCTATTCCGTATTTTTTAGCAGCATGACGAAGTGCTTCCGGATAGGTAAATCCTTCAATTTCCATGAGAAAAGTAATGGCAGTTCCGCCTTTTCCAGTGGAAAAATCTTTCCAAATTTGTTTACTTGGAGATACCACAAAACTCGGAGTTTTCTCTTCACGAAACGGGCTCAAACCTTTCAGATTTGCTCCTGCCCTTTTCAGCTGAACATATTCCCCAATAATTTCTTCCACACGAATGACAGAAAAAATTTTGTCTATGGTTTGTTTAGAAATCATTCTGTAAAAATAGGAATTTGTTTGCTCTTTTGTTGTATTGATTTTTAATATTTTCAAGCTGAACACGCCTTTATGGCCTGTTCCTACATATAACCTTTTAGTGTACTTCTATCTAATTTGTAGTATGTTTCTAAATTTGCACGCTTTTTTTGCACAATCTATTTATTTTGCACGCCTTTATAACGTATTTCTACATGTAACCTTTTTGGTATGTTCCTACATATTGTTATAAAAATTCAATTTTAAATTCAAGAATTTTTCCCGAAATTTCGGTTCTCAAATTCATTGTTTATTTTTTGACATTAGAAACCTCCATAGAATATCTAAAAGGAATCGGTCCGGAAAAAGCCAAACTCATCAAAAACGTATTGGGAATTTCCACTGTGGAAGATTTTCTGAACTTCTTTCCTGTCCGATATTTAGATAAAAGCAAAACCTACACAATAAAAGAATTAAAAGGCGAAGAAAGTCTGGAAGTTCAATTGAAAGGGAAAATAACCGATCTTACAGAAGTTGGCGGTGGAAGAGCAAAACGACTTTCCGCAAAATTTCATGATGAAACGGGAACAATAGATTTGGTTTGGTTTCAGTATTCTCAATGGATGAAAGACCAAATTCCGCAAAACAAGGAATTGTATATTTTCGGAAAAATCAATGTTTTCAATCGGGTTTTTTCTATGGCTCATCCGGAAATAGAACCTATTGAAAATAAAACACAAGAAACCCGACTGCGTCCCATTTATCCAAGTTCGGAAAAACTGACAAAACGGGGACTGAACCAAAAATTTTTTCAAAATATTTTAAAAAATATCTGTATCGAAATTCCGAATCTGATTCAGGAAAATCTTCCGAGTTATTTGATGAAAAATTTAAAATTGATGTCTCGGCAAGAAGCATTTTTGAATATTCATTTTCCAAAAGATATTCATCATTTTAATCATTCTGAAAGACGTTTAAAATTTGAAGAAGCCTTCTTTTTCCAATTGGGTTATGGTCTGAAAAAACTGCATCATAAAAGTCATTCTATTGGAAATCCATTTCCGATTGTCGGAGATTATTTCAACCATTTTTATGAACATCTTCTTCCTTTTGAACTTACGAATGCTCAAAAAAGAGTTTTGAAAGAAATCCGAACCGATATGAAACGTCCGATCCAAATGAACAGGCTTTTGCAGGGCGATGTTGGTTCCGGAAAAACAATGGTTGCCTTGCTTTCGATGTTGCTGGCTTTAGATAATAGTTTTCAAAGTTGTATCATGGCTCCCACAGAAATTTTAGCGCAGCAACATTTCAACGGAATTTCCGAACTTTTGGAAAAAACGGGAATTTCTGTAAAATTATTAACCGGTTCTACAAAAATTTCTGAAAGAAAAATCATTCACGCCCAGCTTTTATCAGGTGAACTTTCTATTTTGGTAGGTACTCATGCTTTGCTGGAAGATATTGTTCAGTTCAAAAATTTAGGATTAGCTATTATTGATGAGCAGCATCGTTTCGGAGTGGCTCAACGTGCAAAACTTTGGGCAAAAAATAAAATTCCGCCACATATTCTGGTAATGACTGCAACACCAATCCCGAGAACTCTAGCCATGAGCTTTTATTCCGATCTTGATGTTTCCGTGATTGATGAAATGCCGGTCGGAAGAAAACCAATTATTACTGCACATCGCCGAGAAAAAGACCGACTTTCAGTTTATCGTTTTGCAAAAGATGAAATTGAAAAAGGAAGACAGATCTATTTTGTTTATCCATTGATTGAAGAAAGTGAAACTTTGGATTATAAAAATCTAATGGAAGGTTTTGATCATATTTTAGAATTTTTCAAAGATTATACTACAACTATGCTTCATGGAAGAATGCGACCGGATGAAAAAGATACCAATATGCAGTATTTTGCTTCGGGAAAAGCAAATATTATGGTTGCCACTACCGTAATAGAAGTTGGTGTAAACGTCCCGAATGCAAGTGTAATGATCATCGAAAGTGCAGAACGTTTCGGGCTTTCGCAACTTCACCAATTGCGAGGAAGAGTTGGACGTGGTGCGGAACAAAGCTATTGCATTCTCCTAACTTCCGATAAACTCAGCAATGAAAGCCGAAAAAGAATTAAAACCATGACCGAAACCAATGATGGTTTTAAAATTTCTGAAGTCGATATGCAACTTCGTGGCCCAGGAGATATTTTGGGAACGCAACAAAGTGGCGTTGTCGATTTCAAAAAACTGGATTTGGTAACGGATGGAAAAATCATAAAAGCATCCAAAGAAACGGTAGAATACATCCTTGAAAAAGATCCACTTCTCTCCCATCCTGATAATCAGATCATGAAAAATTATTATCTGAAACAGTATAAAGGAAAAAATAAATGGGGAAAAATCTCTTAAAAACTCCGGAAAGAAAAAGCGTTGATAAAACTTTAAGTTCTGTCAACGCTTTTCAAAATATTAGTAGTTATACTTTTACAAATTTTCCAAAATAAAATCTGTCATTTTCTGGTAAAGTTGGGCTCGAGTTTGCCCTCCATAGATTCCGTGATTTTTATCCGGATAAGCCATGAAATCAAATTGCTTTTTATTTTGAATCAAGGCTTCGGAAAATTCCATTGAATTTTGGAAATGTACATTATCATCAGCTGTTCCGTGCATCATTAAAAATTTTCCTTTCAATAGTTTTGCATAAGTAGTTGGAGAATTATCATCATATCCGGACGGATTTTCCTGAGGTGTCAATAAAAATCTTTCCGTATAAACCGAATCGTAATATCTCCAATTGGTAACCGGAGCTACCGCAATTCCCATTTTGAAAACATCCGCTCCTTTTGTCATGGCCAAACTTGACATATATCCACCATAACTCCACCCGAAAATTCCAATTCTGGACTTGTCAATATACGATTGATTTCCGAACCATTTTGCAGCAGCAATTTGGTCTTCAATTTCGTATTTTCCTAAATTTTTGTAAGTTACTTTTTTAAATTTTGCACCTTTAAAACCTGTTCCTCTTCCATCTACACAAGCCACAATATATCCTTTCTGAACCAGCATATTGAACCAAATTCCATTTCCCTGATCCCAAGTATTGGAAACTTGCTGAGAACCCGGACCCGAATATTGATACATGAATAACGGATATTTTTTATTTGGATCGAAATTTTTAGGTTTCAAAATCCATGCATTCATCTGATCGCCCGTTTCGTTTGTAATGGTAAAGTATTCTTTCACCACAAAATTATCATTTTGCAGCTTTTGCAGTTGCTCATTATTGTTTTGCAATTCTTTCAAAGATTTTCCACTTCCATCTTTTAATGTATAAGTAAATGGTTTCTTTGCACTGGAAGATGTTTCAATAAAGTACTGATAATTCTTACTAAAATTGGCAGAATTATTCCCTTCTGATTCAGAAATAACAGCAGTTTTTCCATTTTCTATATTCAGTTTGGAAACCACTTTGTTAATACTTCCGTTTTGTGTAGTCTGGATGTAAACTTCCTTAGATTTCGGATTAAAACCATAATAATCCGTCACTTCCCAATTTCCTTTTGTTACTTGTTTTTTCAAATTTCCGTCTTTATCATACCAATATAAATGGCGAAATCCATCACGCTCTGATGCCCAAAGAAAACTATCGTCTTCCAAAAATTCTATCGTTATATTATCCGTTTCGACCCATTTTTCATCCGTTTCCGTAAAAAGTTTTTTTACTTCACCAATTTTGGTATTCACTTTCAGAACATCTGATGCATTTTGTGTTCTTTGTGAAGTGATTAAAACTATTTCATCCGGTTTTGCTGTCTGAATGACATTTGGAATGTAATAATTTTTGAAAGAAGAAAGATTGAGAGCAGTGGTTTTTCCGTTATCCAAACGATACAAATGTGCAGAAACTATAGAGTTTTTTTCTCCGGCTTTCGGATATTTGTAGCGCATTTCCTGCGGATAAAGATTTTTTCCATAGATCGGAATGTAAATTTCAGGAACTTCAGATTCATCCGATTTTACAAAAACAATAGCATCGGAATTTTTTGTCCATTCGTATTGTCTTGCGTGTCCGAATTCTTCTTCATACACCCAATCTGCCAAACCATTCAGAATAGAATTTTTCTTTCCATCAGTAGTAATCTGAGTCATTTTTCCTGAACTTAAATCCTGATAAAATAAGTTATTTTCTGAAATAAAAGCTACTTTTGTAGCATCAGGAGAAAATCTTGGTTCCTGAATAAAATTCCCATTATTGAGACTCATCACATTTCCGGATTTCAAATCTTTTACATCAAATTTTCCGAAAAAAGAATGACGATAAATTGGTTCGCTTTCTTTCAGTAAAAGGATTTTTGATTCATCCTCAGAAAGTTCGTAGCTTTCAAAAGTTCCGTCTATCAAATTTCCTTCTTTTTGTGATGTTTTATAAGAATATTTAGCGATTCCATCTTTCTCTATCACAGCATAATTTTCACCATTTTTTAATGAAGAAATACCGGCAATTCCTTTTCCCTTGTAATATCCGGAATAGATCTTGTCCAATGTGATTTCCTGTGCAAAAATACTTTGAGTGAATAGTACTGCAATTCCGATCGTAAAAACTGTTTTTTTCATGTAGAAAGTATTGAGATTTCCAAAGATAAAAACTTTAGGCAAAAAAGAAACAGATATGAAAGAGGATTTCAAATTTTATCTTATTTGAAAAGTGTAATTATTTCTAAAAATTTTAAAACCTATATTTTTTCTTTTGGTCGGCTTATTGAAGAAATCTTAAATAAACAAATATTATGGCTACAAAGAAGTATTCAGACAAAGCCCAAGATAAAGTGGGAAAAGTGATGCACGAATTCAAAGAAGGAAAATTAAAATCTTCTTCCGGAAAAAAAGTAACTAACAGAGATCAGGCAATAGCAATCGGAATTTCCGAGGCAAGAGAAAAAGGTCTTAAAGTTCCTAAAAAAACGACTAAAACACCAACCAAAAAAACAACAAAAAACTAATTTTTTTAATCTTCGGCTACATTCAGACAAAAAGGCTAAAAAAACATTTGATGATTTTTTTCAGTTTAAATAAAAAGAATGCAGTCGAAGTATTTTTTTAAGAATATTGAAACTTTCTTACAGCTTCCAATATAATTTCAATTTCTTCATTACCAATAGCATCGGAAACAAACCAAGATTTTAAAGCATGAGGCGGAAGGAAAATCCCATTCTGCAATAGAAAATGAAAAAATGTATTGAATAGGGAAACATTAGAATTCATCGTATCTTCAAAATTTGAAATCTGGTTCGTATGGAAAAACAATGATAAAATAGAACCTTTCCGATTAATTCTGTGAGAAATATTTTTTGAATTCAAAATTTTACCAATTTCAAAATCTAAAATTTCTGCTTTTTTATTCAAATTATTGTAAAAATTGGGCGTGTTTTTCAGCAAATTCAAAGTAGCAATTCCAGCTGCAAATGCCAGTGAATTTCCATTCGGAATTCCTTCCGCAAAAACATCACCAAATGGAGCAAAATAGCTCATCAATTCTTCATTTCCACCAATAGCACCCATCGAAAAACCTCCACCAATTATGCTTCCGAAAATTACTATATCCGCTTTTATAGCAAAAACTTCCTGAGCTCCACCTAAAGCCAGACGAAAACCTGTTTTGGTTTCATCGAATATCAATAAGGTTTTGTGCTCATCACACAACTGACGAATTTTTTGAAGAAAAAATGTTTCGGCAACAATGCATCCCATATTTGCGGCAACTGGCTCTACAATAACGGCTGCTATTTCCCCGGAATGAATTCTAAAAATATCTTCGAGTTGTTCACTATCGTTGAATTTTGAGATCAAGGTTTCGTCTGAAAACTCTGTTGGAATTCCTAAAGAATTGAGATTCAAATTCAAAGAATTTCCTGCACCGGAATCTTTCAATAGCGATTCTGAATCTCCATGATAGCAACCGGAAAATTTCAGAATTTTTGTTCTTTTTGTAAATGCTCTTGCCAATTTTACAGCATTCAAACACGCTTCTGATTCTGAAGTCAAAAATTTTACCTGATGGATGTTGGAAATATTTTCTACAATTTGTTTTGCCAGTTCCGTTTCCAGTTCGGACGGAGTTCCGGTAGAAAATCCATTTTCCAATTGTTTCTGAAAGGCTTCTAAAATTATGGGATGATTATGTCCTAAAACAGCCGAGGAAGTACTAATATCTATATACTTTTTATTCTCTACATCCATAAGATATGCTCCTTTTGCAGATTTTATAAAAACAGGATTTTTTCCAACTGTCCCGAATGAGTGTGCAGGAGAATTTATACCTCCTGAGATATATTTTTTGGCTTCTTCAAAGAATTCGGAATTGTTCATGGTTTTAAATTTTGAATGCGCCTTTTTGGCGCATTCCTACAAGTATTTTGTTATGATCTTGGCTTCTTTTGCTGAAGATAGATCAACTGTCCGGTTTTAGGTTGTTCTCCTTCATCCATTCTGTTTTTGGAATACAATTTTGAAAGTTTTATTCCAAATTTTTGAGAAATATCGTGCATGGTTTCACCAGCTTGGGTTTTATAAGTCGCTACATTTCCTTTGGAAGATTTAGATTCCAGAAATAAGATATCATTCTTTCTGATATTTCCATTATTCAATTCATTCCACTTTATCATTTTTCTTTCACTGACTCCAAATTTTTGAGAAAGGAATGCAATATTGGTGTCAGCCGGAACTACAAAAAATTTTTTACCTCCGTTTGGATGATTTTTTACCAGAATAGAATTCAATAATTCTTTATCTGTTTTGGTTGTTTCAGAATTTTCCTTTTGCTTTTTGTAAGTAGGCTGTTCTTGAGGAGCTGTGAATGTTACGGATTTTGTTTTGTTCTTATTCTGATCCATTTGAGCCATAAAAACATTATCACTCTGCAATTCAGGATAAAGTTTCAGAACTGTGTAAAGAACTTCCTTGGAATTGGCTTTGTCGAATTCGTATAACTTATATTTATTAATTTTATCAATCAATATATAAGCATAACGCGGATTTGTTGCATATCCGGCTTTTTTCAAACCATGAGCCCAACCTTGATAATCATTGGCATCCAGCTTAAAAAGATTTACATAATATTTTCGGTTAGCCAAAAATTTAGAATGATCTTCATAAGATTGTCTTGGATCATCATAAACTCGGAAACATTCATTAGGAGCATCATCGGTATGCTTCATGGTTTTTCCTGTCCAATCTTCTTTACATTTGATTCCGAAATGATTGTTGCCTTCTTTTGCCAGTCTGCTTTGTCCGCCTGCAGTTTCTAAAAGTCCTTGTGCAAGGGTAATAGAAGCCGGAATTTTATATTTTTCCATTTCTTCCACAGCATACATCGCAAATTTTTGGATATACTGATCTTCTGTAGTCCAAGTCTGCGCAGAAATTTTAATTAAAAATAAAAGGCTTGCAAAAGCGAAAAGTCTTTTCATTTTAAATCTTTTTTAATTTTTAAAATTGATAAGCATTCTGTTTTGTTTTTCCAGCATTTGGTTTGCTCCTTCAATTCCCTGTAAACCACCGGTATGAAAAACTAAAATCTTACTATGATCAGGAAAAAAACCATTATCTATCATTTCAAAAACCTTCATCATCATTTTTCCTGTATAAATTGGTTCTAACGGAATTCCGTATTTTTCATAAAACCAGTTTATAAAACGGATATTTTCGTCTGATATTTTACCATACTTCTCTTGAGGTTCAATCAAAGTAAAATTTTTCTTGCCAGAAAACTGAAAAATTGTTTCCTCTAAAGAGTCATCTTTTACAACTTTAATTCCAATAACTTTCTGATTATCTTCACAATATTTTGAAATTCCAGCTATTGTTCCTCCAGTTCCAACTGCCGTGCAAAGATAATGAAAATCTTTTGTACCACTTCCAAGCATATTTTGGATACCTTTTACGGCAAGAATATTAGTTCCACCCTCTTCAATTAGTAGTGATTGTGGGTATTTTTTCAGAAATTTATCTTTCAAAATTTCTTTGTCTTTATATTCATTTCTGGTAACAAAATGAAAACTCATTCCATTTTCTGATGCAAGTCTTAAAGTCGGGTTTTTACTGAAATTATTGGTAAGTTCTTCTCCTCGGATAATTCCCAAAGTTTTGATCCCGAACTCTTTTCCTAACGCAGAAACCGCAGCAATATGATTGGAAAAAGCACCTCCAAAAGTAATAATAAAAGGATTTTCAGGATTTTTCTCAAGATAGTTCTGAACATTATAAAACAACTTCCAGTATTTATTCCCTGAAATTTCGGGATGGATGAGATCTTCTCTTTTTATGAATAATTTTATATTCTCTTTAAAGGGAATTTCAGTAATGGGAATATTTTTTTCGGGAAGTTTCATTTGCAGTATTAATTTCCAAGATAATTACAAAAACTCCACACTTTTTTTGATTTTAAGTAGCCAAGATTATCTTCGTTTTCATAGGCTTCTTTTTCAAAGGAAATGCAACGATATGCCAAATGTTTATTTTTTAGTTTAAAAAACCAGTAATAATACTCTATTACATACCAAATATAAAAGAAAATGATCAGCAATTCTAATTGTTGCCGAAGATGTATTTTTTCATGATTTATCATCACTTCATCATCTTTATATTCGCTTTTTTTTAGCAATATAAAAGGAAAAAGTGCAATGCCATTTATTTTTGTATTTTTGAGCAGCTTTTGGCACACTATTATCATTCAACAAAAATATAAAAACTTTTGATTGAGAATTTAACTTATGCTTAACTATGATATCAAAGAAAATGAAGACTTTTATTATTCAGAATTAGGATATAAAGTTTTCACAGAAAAATTTCATTTAAAACGTGGATACTGCTGCAAAAGCGGTTGCAAACATTGCCCTTATGGCTATGATAAAAAAACCAATACTTTAAAAAAAAATATTAAAAACCAAAAATAAAATGAAATCAAAAATTTTTGAAAAAATAAATATAAAAGCCATGAGTAAAAAATATCTTTTCTTAGCGTTAGCTTCTGTTATGCTTACATTTTCGTCATGTAGTCCATTTCAGGTACGTTCTGATTATGCTGAGACTGCCAATTTTTCTAATTATAAAACCTATAAACTGAGAATTGATGATCTGAAACTCAATGATATTGACAAAGACAGGGTTTTGAATGAACTTTCCAAACAACTCCAGATGAAAGGTTTAAATTCTGGAGAAAATCCGGATCTTATTGTAAATGTGAAAGCCAATCACAAAAAAGTGACGGATATCCAAACTTCCAGACCTTATGGAATGTGGGGTTGGGGTGGTGGTTTTGGTTGGGGTTTTGGAATGAACAGAACCTGGACTAACAACTATAATGAAGGAGGTCTCATCATAGATCTTGTAGATGCAAAAACTCAAAAATTGGTGTGGCAAGGAGTTGGAAACGGAATTGCTGTAGATGCACCAAGAACGAAAAAAAGACAAATTCCTGAAATAGTTGCCGAAATTATGGCCAATTATCCACCACAAAAAGGAAGATAATTACTTTTGACTTTATAATAAAAAAACTGCTTTTCGAAAAGCAGTTTTTTTATTTTTATTTTCCTAAAACCTCTGTAATCGGATCTCCAATATTTCCGCTTGGAAATTGTATTCTGAGCAATGCAGAAACCGTAGGCGCAATATCGGTCATATTATAACTCTTACTACTCTCTCCTTTTTTAATTCCCCAACCCATAAAAATAAGTGGAATATGAGAATCATAAGAATTCCAAACACTGTGAGTCGTCCCCTTTTTAGCATAAGAATCCAACATAGAATCATGAGATATCAACTGAATATCACCACTTCTCTGTCGGTTTAGTCCATTTATTATTCTCGTTTTGATAGGCTCCGGAATAGTGGCCTCTTGTACTTTATCCGAAGAAACGGCATATAAAACAGTAGGGTCTTTTTTCAATTCTTCTAAAGTAAAATTACGAACATCATCTAGCAAAAGTTTATTTTCTGCTAAAACCTTTCTGTCAAAATAAATCTGATAATTTTCAGAAGCGTTAATCAGTTTGTCAGCTCCAAATTTTTCTTTCAGTTTTTCATTTAAATTTTTCATGAAATTTTCTCCGAAGAAACCTGTCGGAATTTTATGAGCTTCCAGAAAACCTTCGGAGTGAGCACCACCATGATCTGCCGTAAGAAAAACAGTATACTCCCCCTTTCCTACTTTGGAATCCAAATATTTGAAAAATTCAGCCAGATCTTTATCCAATCTAAGATAAACATCTTCTACCTCTATAGAATTTGGGCCAAATTTATGTCCTGCATAATCTGTTGATGCCAAATTAATAGCTAAAAAATCGGTAACAGCATCTCCTCCTAAATTTTCACCGTTCATGGAAGCCTCTGCCAATTTTAAGGTTAAAGTATTCCCGAAAGGTGTAAAACGGATATTATCCTTTTTAGCTTGATAATCTGCTGCCAAATTATTGTACGGAAATGTGGGTGCCTTTGCGCTTCCCAAAAGTCCTTCCCAAGAAGAATTATCTGGAGAACTCTCTGTATATTGATCTATTGGCAATAGTGTATTCCATCCGTTTGCGACCAATTGATCCGGTAAATTTTGTGAATTAAAATCTTTCAGCCATTGTGGAAGATCATTCATATAATAAGTACTTGTGATGAAATCTCCTGAACTGTCATCAAACCAAAAAGCACCTGTCGGAGTATGTCCAGCTGGTAGAATGGAAGCTCTGTCTTTAAGAGAAATTCCTATCACTTTTCCTTGAAAATTTGTAGCCAATCGCAGTTCATCGGTAACTGTTGTAGACCAAAGATTTCGTGGCGAGTGTTTTCCTACCTTTTCATTGACAGTACCAATGGATTGTACATTGGCATCATCTGTACAATAAACATTTTTCCCTGTTTCTTTATCCATCCAGTCATTTCCAGCAATTCCATGAATGGCAGGAACCGAACCTGTATAAATACAAGTATGTCCCAAAGCTGTAATAGTAGGAACATAATTAATATGAACATTATTAAGTGAATAGCCATTATTCAGAAGCCTTTTAAAGCCATCTTTACCATATTTTCCATAATATCGGTACAAATAATCCCAACGCATCTGGTCTACTACCAAACCAACTACTAATTTTGGTCTTTCTGGTTGGGAGTTTTTATTTTTTTGAGCATTAACAGAAATTACAGATAAACAAGCGAAAGCTGCAATAGTGATTTTCTTGAACATTTATTTACTTTTTATGTATTGCGAATTTACGGATTCTTAAATTTTTTGGATGCTAATTTTTAACTAATTTGGAAAAACTGTAAAACAGCTCTATCTTTAATGTTTTTAGTGTAATAATTTATGATTTGCTTTAGAGTAAATTAAAACGAAAATTGAGAAAATATTACAAAAAATTGATCTTTAACGAAATAAAACAGACATTATAATTTCGTCCTGCTATTTGGATTTGAAAGGCAAAATCTCAATTTGCTAATCCACTTAAAAAGATGTTATCCTATTTTGTCGAAAGAAATTGTAGTTCTTGTACTCAAAAACAAAATAAAAGAGTTCGGCACAATTCCGAACTCTTTTATTTGAAAATAGGTTTACTTTGTCAAATTTTTTGGGAAAACACCTTCACATTTTTCTCATGAATGAGAATGATCTTTTGGAGGTTGTGGATATTTTCCACTGTCTGCTTCTTCAATTTTTGAAGCGGCTGTCATGGCCGTAAGCATATCATTCAGCATATTGCTTGCAGCAGTAGGAGAATTTGGTAGAAGAACCAAATTGCTTCTATTATTTGCTCCAATGGAATGAAGTGTATCGTAATGCTGAGTAACGACAATCAAAGCTGATGCTTCCTGAGAACCAATATTTACATTGTTCAACATTCTTACGGATTCTTCCAGACCTTTCGCTATTTCGCGCCTTTGGTCGGCAATACCTTGTCCTTGTAATTTTTTGGATTCGGCTTCTGCTTTTGCAACAGCTACAATTCGGATTCTTTGTGCTTCCGATTCATATTCTGCGGCCGTTTTTTCACGCTCAGCTGCGTTGATTCTGTTCATGGCATGTTTCACCTGTTCATCAGGATCAATATCCGTAACCAATGCTTTCACAATATCATATCCGTAACTTTGCATCGCTTCCTGAAGTTCGCCTTTTACCGCAATTGCAATATCATCTTTTCGTACAAAAACATCATCAAGTTTCAACTTCGGAACTTCTGCACGAACAACATCAAAAACATACGAAGTAATTTGATTTTCAGGATTTTCCAAACGATAATATGCATCTCCAACTTGAGTTCGGATTACCTGATACTGTACTGAAACCTTCATTTTAATAAAAACATTGTCCAATGTTTTGGTATCAATCAACACATCCAATTGCTGAATTCTGAGGTTGAGTCTTTTTGCAATCTGATCAATAATCGGCAACTTAAGATGAAGCCCGGAATGTTTTACAGATTGGAATTTTCCAAAACGCTCAATAATAGCTGCCGTTTCCTGTTTCACGACAAAAAATGAAGCAAACAAAATAATAAGTCCAAAGAAAATAAGTGGTGCTAATACAAATGACATCGTTTAATTTTTTTAATTAATAGAATAAAGATACGGAATCACATCGTCATTCCAATATCAATTCCTTTTATTTTTCGGTAAAGATCCGTTGCAAAATTATCCGTCATTCCTGAAACAAAATCCAGAACACCTAACACTTTTCCATAGACACTCGCATTTTCGTAAATGAATTGTTGGGGAATTAATTTCAAAGCCATTTTATCGTACGATTTTCTTTCGTCCTTGTCTTTTAAAATAGGCGGTACAAAATGATTGAGCAATTCGTACATTACATTATAACCCGCATTTTCAATCTCTATAACAGCTTTGTGATTATAAATTTTTTCAATGGAAAACCTTTCAATTTCTGCTAAAGAAGAACTTTCAGTTTTAAAAATATCCAGTAAAGCCTTATCTAAAGTTCCGTTCAAGATTTTATCAAAATTTTTCAGATAAATTTCTATAGTTTTATTAATCAACGAATTAATAACTTTTGCTCTCAGATATGAAATTCTTTCATTTTTATTGGTGACCAAAGTCAGCTTATCTCCTACTCTTTTCAGATCGTCCGGATTTACAGATTTTATAAGATCAATAAAGAGGTTTTCGCAATCATCAGAATTCACGATTCCTAATCTGTGAGCATCTTCCATATCAATAATATTGTAGCAAATATCATCGGCAGCTTCTACTAGCCACACAAAAGGATGTCTTTTAAAAATTATAGGTTCTTCCCATTCCAATTGCATTTGGGTTTCTCCCGCCAATTGCAGAAAAGTAGCTTTTTCATTTTGAAAAAATCCGAATTTTTTCCGATTAATTATTCCTTTCTTCTTTGCCACAGATTCGCAAGGATATTTTGCAATACTTGCTAAAGTAGTGTAGGTCAATTGCAAACCACCTTCGTCCTTACCTTGCTGTTGATGCGTCAAAACTCTGATTGCATTGGCATTTCCTTCAAAATTTACAAGATCTGCCCATTCTTTTTCATTAAATTCCGATTTTAGGGACGATTCATTTCTTTCAAAATAACTGGCAACCGCATCTTCACCGGAATGTCCGAAAGCAGGATTTCCAACATCATGACAAAGACACGCTGCTGCAATTACATTATTCAACTGATGCTGATAAAAATTTTTAGAAATTTCATTGAGATCATTTTCATAATTTTTGAAAATAAATTCTCCGGCAAGACTTCCTAAACTACGACCAACAGAAGCTACCTCCAAAGAATGCGTCAAACGATTATGGACAAAAACACTTCCCGGAAGCGGAAAAACCTGAGTTTTATTCTGTAATCTTCTGAATGCCGAAGAAAAAATAATCCTGTCAAAATCCCTCTGAAAATCTGTTCGCGAAACAACATTTTGCTGGTGATTTCCTGTACGTTGATTAGTGAAAATTGAATTCAAATCCATAATAGCTTCAAAAATAAGTCTTATTTTATTTTTAGCAGAATAATATTTGAAGTTTTTACTGAAAAACAAACTTGATAAAAGATTATTTTATAGTATTAATGAAAGAAAAACTGCAAAATTTATTGGAAAATATAAAAAACTAAACAAAATTGTATTGATGAACATGATCTTCAAAAATTAAACGCGATATTGGGTTTATCTTACAAATCAAAAGTTGAACGCGCCTTTATGGCGCGTTCCTACAAATTAATTCATATAACTTTCAATCGGTTCACACGTACAAACCAGATTCCTATCTCCATATGCTTCATCCACTCTGGAAACGGAAGCAAAAAATTTGTGAGTTCTAACCCAATTCAAAGGATAGGCTGCTTTTTCGCGGCTGTATGGTTTATCCCAAGAATCAGAAATTACCACTTGTTCTGTATGAGGGGCGTTTTTCAGAACATTGTTATCTTTATCCGCATCACCACTTGCAATTTCTTCAATTTCTTTTTTAATGGCAATCAATGCTTCTGCAAAACGGTCGATTTCTTCTTTACTTTCGGATTCTGTTGGTTCGATCATTAAAGTTCCGGCAACAGGAAAAGAAACTGTAGGAGCATGAAAACCATAATCCATCAATCTTTTTGCAACATCAGCCACTTCAATTCCCAACGTTTTGAATTGTCTAAAATCTACAATACATTCATGCGCTACCCTTCCGTTTTCATTGGCATACAAAATTGGGAAATGTTCTGCTAAAATTTCTTTTAAATAATTGGCATTTAAAATAGCATATTCCGTAGATTTTTTAAGGCCAGATGTTCCCAACATTTTGATGTAAGCATACGAAATATTCAGAACAAGCGATGAACCATAAGGTGCAGAAGAAATGGCATCAATAGATTCTTTTCCTCCAATTTTTATATTCGGATTGGTTGGTAAAAACGGAACTAAATGTTCTGCTACACAAATCGGCCCAACTCCGGGACCGCCACCTCCATGCGGAATGGCAAAAGTTTTATGAAGATTCAGGTGACAAACATCCGCACCAATATTTCCCGGACTTGTAAATCCAACTTGTGCATTCATATTTGCTCCATCCATATAAACCTGACCGCCATTTTCGTGAATCAGTTTTGTAATTTCTTTGATGTTGGCATCAAAAAATCCGTAAGTGGATGGATAGGTAATCATTACCGCAGCAAGATCATTTTTATGTTCCTCAGCTTTTGCTTTTAAATCTTCAAAATCAATTTCTCCGTTTTCAAGATTTTTCACTACTACCACTTTCATTCCTGCTAAAACTGCGGAAGCAGGATTAGTTCCATGAGCAGATTGAGGAATTAGCACAATATTTCTATGCTTATCTCCTCTTGATTTATGATATTCGCGAATCACCATCAATCCAGCATATTCGCCTTGAGCTCCGGAATTTGGCTGAAGCGAAGTTCCTGCAAAACCTGTAATTTCTGCCAAATCTTTTTCCAGTTCTTTTATCATTTCCTGATAACCTCCTGCTTGCTCCGTCGGAACAAAAGGATGAACATTTCCCCATTCTGCCCAAGACAAAGGCAGCATTTGAGTTGCAGCATTCAGTTTCATTGTACAAGAACCCAATGAAATCATGGAATGTGTAAGCGATAGATCTTTTCTTTCCAAACGCTTGATGTATCGCATCAGTTCTGTTTCCGTATGATATTTGTTGAAAACTTCTTCCTTCAGAATTTCATCTTTTCTCAATAATGATTGTGGTATAGAATATTCTTCTTTTATAGAAAGCCTAAAACTTTGTTTGTTCAAGAAATGGGCAAAAGTATCCAGTAATTGTTGGATTTTTTCAAGAGTTGTGGTTTCATCAATCGAAATACTTACAATTCCGTCCGAGAAATAATTCAGGTTGATTTTATGATCTCTCATCAAACGCATTAGTGATGGTTTATCATTTTCATGAATTCTGATTTTCACCGTATCAAAAACCGGTTCTTCCACTACATCAAATCCTAAAATTTTTAAAGCATCATGCAAAGCATTCGTTTTAT
Organism: Chryseobacterium sp. HNCC26DJ241; assembly: GCF_057180505.1. Lineage (NCBI taxonomy): Bacteria > Pseudomonadati > Bacteroidota > Flavobacteriia > Flavobacteriales > Weeksellaceae > Chryseobacterium > Chryseobacterium sp. HNCC26DJ241. Next base: position 37,961 of record NZ_JBXUGL010000022.1, read on the forward strand.
AATGAATCTGATCTGCTATAAAATTCAGACCTTTTGGCCCGTGATAAACCGCATACATTCCCGCCATTACAGCCAAAAGAACCTGAGCTGTACAAATATTGGAAGTTGCTTTTTCTCTTTTAATGTGTTGCTCTCTTGTCTGAAGTGCCATTCTCAAAGCACGCTTTCCGTACATATCCTGAGAAACACCGATAATTCTTCCAGGTATATCTCTTTTGTAGCTTTCTTTACAAGCGAAAAACGCAGCATGAGGACCACCATAACCCATCGGAATTCCGAATCTTTGGGAAGTTCCAACTGCACAATCAGCGCCCATTTCTGCAGGAGATTTCAATTTTACTAAAGCCAAAATATCACAAGCAACGGCAACTTGTAGCGAAAATTCTTTATAATAACTAATATTTTCAGAATAATCGAGAACAATTCCATTTTTTCCGGGATATTGAAGAAGAATTCCAAAATATGAATCATTAAACTGATGTGTTCTGTGATTTCCAACAATAATATCAATTCCCAAACCTTCTGCTTTGGTTTTTAGTACAGCAATAGTTTGCGGAAGAACAAGATCTGAAACGAAAAATTTTTGTGCATTTGCTTTTTTCTGATCTTTGGTTCTGCTTTCAAAAAACATGTGCATGGCTTCCGCAGCTGCAGTTCCTTCGTCTAAAAGTGATGCATTTGCTAAAGGAAAACCCGATAAATCCGAAACTACCGTTTGGAAATTCAAAAGTGCTTCCAATCTTCCTTGTGCAATTTCTGCCTGATACGGAGTATAAGCGGTGTACCAACTTGGATTTTCCAAAATATTTCTCTGGATAGGAGAAGGAACAATGGTTCCAAAATATCCGAAACCTATATAATTGTCATACAGTACATTTTTAGAAGAAAGTTCTTTGGAATGTTGTAGCATTTCATATTCCGAAAGTGGTTCCGAAATTTCCAAATCACGCTCCAAGCGAATGGTATTTGGAATAGTTTGGGAAATAAGCTCTTCAATATCTGAAACACCAATTTTTGCCAACATCTCCTTCTTATCATCTTCATTAAGAGAAATGTGGCGGTTCACAAACTGTGTAGTATTCATAAATTTTATTAGATTTTTGTATGAAAAAATGGGATTCGTAAAAGTACAATTTTTTAGAAAATTCTACAATCCAATTTTTGTCATGGAATAACTTTCTGTTTGGAATTATTCTAAATTAATTTTATATTTGCAGCATGAATGCATCATCTGTAATTCCTTTCAAAATTACTCCTTTAATGCCGGCTTCTTCATATTCAGAAGAAATGTATTGTGGCAAAAAGAAATGTTGCAAAAAATTCAAAAAAGGGAAACGTTGCAAAAAATGTCCGGGAAGATTAAAAATGGCCTAATTTTTTACCAATTCCATTTCTAAAATGGTTCTTCGTCAAAAACTGTGGAATTGAGTTTCAAATGTTTTTCATAATCTTCAATGCTCTGTTCTTTTGTCTTGAAACAAAAGAACCAAAAGTTCAAGACTTGAAAACTCGGCTAAAATTTTGAAGAATTTCCTAAAATCTCCAAAACTCGGGCGGAAGCAAGGTTTGTCTTTCATAAAAAGAATAGTGACGCCACTCAAACAGTGGAGATTTTTTAACGGAAATTCTTCAAAATTTTTTAACGCCTCCGTTTCCTATGTCGAGATACATCCAATGGATAATAATTTAATTTCCATACTTTTTGGCGAAGAGTCTCTAAAATCCTTTCATTAGGAAATATATTGCTATTACAATAAAAATAATGGCAATTACGATTTTAAAAATTTTTGAACTCTGTTGAGAATTTTTGTCTTGATTTGGTTGAGGTTTTAAAATTTCCTCCATGTTTTTACGAATTCTTTCTGATTCGTTTTCCGAAATTTCCGTGAATGTAATTCCCTGAACTACAGTTTTATTAATGAGCGTATTCATTGCCTGAAGCACAACATGAAATTTACCATCTTTGAATTCCGTAATTTTAAACGTTCTTTCTCCATACATTTTTTCTAAACCAAAAGGCAGGATTTTTACAACATCTGCGTTATTAGTTTGCCAGTTCAGAATGATTTCTTCACCTTTTTTTACACGAATTTTATTGGCAGAAAACGTTTTGATATGAGGCGGAAGATTGGATCTGGAACTTCTTTGCTGATGACCAAAATTCTGATCATAAATCCTTCTTTTTTCCGTATCCATCAATGTATCGTATGCTTCCTGAATTTCACGAAACCGATCTTCAAAAAAAGTATCGTTTTCATTTTTATCAGGATGATATTTTAAAGAAAGTTTACGATAGGCTTTTTTGATGTCTTCCGAAGAAGCATTGTGTTTTAAGCCCAAAAAATAATAATAGTCTTTCAACTGAAAAGAAATTGTTGCGCAAAAATAATGAAAAATAAAAAAGCGGAACCGAAGTTCCGCCCGAGTTAATAATTGATAATTGGGAAATGTTATGCTTCCGCATTTTTATGAGATCTACAGCATTTGTTTGCAAATTTAGCTTTCATTTTTCCTTTTAGTTCTTCATACTGTTCATCACTCATTTGTCTGATTTTGTCTGCTAATCCGAAAGGTGTTCTTTCTTTGATATCGTATTCGTCAAAAATCCCTTTCATAAATTTTCTTCTTTCTGCTATTTTTTTAGCCACTAAAACTCCGCCCACTACAGCAAGTGCTCCTAATGCACCTTTTAAACTTGAATTTTTCATTTTTTCTTAAATTTTAAATTTTACTACTTTTTTTGAAAACACCATTGCTTCTACAATTTTTAAGTTTGAATATTCAGAAGCGTGTTCTACAATTTTTAAGACGTTTATCTTTTATTTTTACTTTACTATTTTTTATTTTTTTTTTTGATTGCTCACTATTTGTTAAGAAGTGCAAACTCTTTTCAAGCTATTACATACTTCTACCATTCGCAAAGGGATTTCACGTCATTGAATCTTCGATTTCATTTAACAAAAAAAATCGAAATTTTCTAATTGCGGATATTCAAATACTTTTTAGATTTCTACAAAATGACAAAGACAATGCCACATCGCGTACTAATGGAAATGATGTAAAATTTTTATTTTTTACAAAAAGGATGATTCCCAAATCTTTCTTTTAGCTTTTCCTTGAATTTTTCTCTTTCTTCGGAGGTCATGTTTTCCATCCTATCCTTCCATTGCTTTTCTTTCCACTGGCTAAATTTTCCTTTTCCACCATGAAATCCACCAAAAAGAATCTTGCTCAAAACTAAAATTCCCATAGCTTGCCAATAAGTAATAGCTTTTACGCCTACAATTTCTGGAAGAAGCATATTCCAAAGCCACATTACAATAGCAGTGACAAGGAAAAACATTGCTATTATTGCAATAAAAATTAAAAATCCTTTTCCTTTTTTATTTCTGTGTCTGTTCATAATTCTTAATAAAAATTTAGTCTAATAAATCTTTGTACAAAGTATTGAGTTTCTTTCTCAAATATTTTACCGCATATTGTTTTCTGCTGATAATGGTTTTAAGATTTTCGCCTTGTTCATCGGCTATTTCCTGCAATGTTTTATCATTAATCTCATTGTCTACAAAAACAACTCTCTGTTTTTCCGGCAATTCTTCAATCGCTGCCTGAAATTGATTCCAGATTTCATCCTGAAAAAGTTTCAATTCCGGACTTTCTGAAGTATCCATCAGCAAAATATCTTTTATGGAAAAACTTCCATCTTCATCTTCATAGACATAATCTTCCAGATTGTCTGTTTTCTTTTTCCGATAGCTGTCCGTAATTTTATTTGCTGTAACACGATACAGCCAGCTTCCTACATTCACAATTTCTGAGATATTAGACAGATTACTGAACTGATACCAAACTTCCTGAAGAATATCTTCCGCATCTTCCGTATTATTCACTTTTGGGCGAATGTAAGACATCAGTTTTCCTCCGTAACTTTTCACGGCTGTATTAATGATATTTTGTTTTTCCCTTTCGGACATCGGAAGTTTTTCTGCAATCTCCATATTGCTATGACGATCGACTTTTGGATTTTACTTTAAAGTTTTTGAAAATATTTTTAAAATTAGTATAAACTTGTGGTTTTACAATATACTTCGGCTTTATTTAAACTTGAAAGTTCAGGTAAAGAAACATATAAATGCTACTATTCATTCAAAATTTTAACAATTAATTTAACATAATAATTTTTCAATCTCAAGAAAGCTATTAAAATCATTTAAAGTATTTATAATCAATGAAATAAAATTATTTAAATAAAAGCATTTTTTATCAAATTTGGCATCAATATTGATACAAAATTTAACAATAATTAACATTTTTTAACTTTTAAAAACATCTAATTTTTTATGAAAAAAACTTTTGCCGAAAAATCAAAAAGTTTGATTTTTCTTGGTGCTGTTGTTTTGGTGAGTACAACAGCTTTTTTATTGAATTCCTGCAACAAAAAGGAAGAAAAGAAAACATCAGAATCTCCTGAAAAAATTCGACCCAAACTTCCTGAAAACCAAGTGGCAAAAGAGAATAAAGATAAAACGCAAAGTAACAAAAGAGTTATATATCTAACCTTTGATGATGGTCCTAATAGAGGAACAAAAAATTTATTAAAAATAATTCATGAAAGAAACGTTCCGATAACTGCTTTTACGGTGGCAAAACACATATACGGAACCAAAACGCAAGAAAAAGAATTTGAAATCCTGCGAAACGATACACTGGTAGAATTAGCCAATCATAGTTTTAGCCATGCCGGAAGTCAATATTCCAGATTTTATGAAAATCCAGAAATTGTAATAGCAGATTTTAACCGTGCAAAAGACAGCATGAAACTTAGAAATAATTATGCAAGAACTCCCGGAAGAAATATCTGGAGAACAACAAAGATACATTCAACCGACATAAAAAGCTCTGCAAAAGCAGCAGACGAACTCGAAAAATCCGGTTTTAAACTTATTGGCTGGGATCTGGAATGGAAACCTGATGACACCATGAAACTGAAAGGAACACATAAAGAAATGCTGAAAAAAGTAGACAGTATATTTTTTAACAATTTGGAAAAAACATCAAGACATTTGGTATTTCTTACTCATGACCAATATCTTAATGATGAAAATTCTGTAAAAGAACTGAATCTCTTTATTAAAAGTCTTGAAAAATCGGAAAAATTTGAGTTTAGGAAAATATCAGAATATCCGGGAATTAATGATATATTAAATTAACACCGTCACAAGGTTTGTTAAATTTATCATTGATAACCAAATAGTTACTATATTTGATATGCAACCTTAAAAAACACGATCATGCATATTGTAAAAGTAATTGAAGTGATTGCCACTTCTGAAAAAAGTTTTGATGATGCTGTAAAAAATGCAGTAAGCGAAGTTTCCAAAACGATTAAAAATATAGACAGCGTCTTTGTAAAAGACATGAAAGTACATGTAAAAGATGGGAATATCAATTCCTACGGCTGTATTTGTAAGGTATCATTCCGAGTAGAACATTAATACAAAAACCATCCGTTAAAGGATGGTTTTTTTACATTTGAAAAAAATATGAAGATGCGGTTATCAGTTCACGAAAACTATTATTTTCCCATCGTCCGTATTCTTCTTATTACTTGTGTTTTTCTATGGCAAATGTGAGAAAATAATCAAAATTGCAAAAGGGTGTTTTCACCCTTTTTACATAAGATTGTTTTTCAGAACAAAAAGAACGATTCCTACTCTGCTCTTCACATTCAGTTTTACAAATACAGAATCTCGATATCCATCAATTGTTCGTGGGCTAAGATTCATTTTATCTGCAATTTCTTTATAGGTAAGTTCTGAACAGGCCAGTTTCATAAATTCAATTTCTGTATCCTTCAATTCTTTCATTATTTTTTGGAGTTCAGCTTCTTCAGATTTTACTTTAAGCAAACTTTGGGTAACAATATCTGTATAAAATGTTCCATCTTTACTCACAATATCAATTGCATTGAACAAAATTTCCGGAGACATATCCTTTAGCAAATAACCTTTAGCTCCGGCTTTTAACATTTGGATAATTGTATGCTCGTTATCTTCCATTGTAAGAGCAATTACTCTTATATTGGGATATAACTTGGTCAAAACATGAGTAGTTTCTATTCCGTTTTTAACCGGCATATTAATATCCATAAGTACCACATCCGGAACCTCAGCTGCATTTTCAAGTTCATGCAGAAAGTTTTCTCCATTATTAGAATTCAATACAACTTTAAAATTTTTATTTGAAGAAATCATATTTTCCAATGCTTTGGAAACCATTTGATGATCATCTACAATTGCAATCTTTACATTTTTCATTATTTGTTATTTTTTATAGTTGATTGTTATTTTAGTTCCAAAGTCAGGTTTTGAATTTATCAAATATTCTGCATCTATAAGTCGTGCTCTGTTGGATATATTCTTTAATCCACTTCCACTCTTACTTTGATTTTCAGAAAAACCTTTACCATCATCATCCACATTTATTTTCAAATAATTTTCACTATCATGTATTCTGACATTCATATTTTTTGCATTAGAATGTTTCAGAACATTATTTATAGATTCCTGTATTATTCTAAATAAGATTAATCCGTGATTTGAATTAATATCAATATCATGCTTGTTCGTCATAAAATCAACATTAATCAGATTCAGTCTCTTAATTCTATTTATCTCTTTTTCCAAAGAATCAATAAGTCCGAAATGCAAAATACTATCTGTAATAAAAGTTTTGGAAAGGTTTCTGATATCTTGGATGCATTCTCCCAAAAGCTGGTTAATTTCAATAATAAGTTTCTGATCTTCTTCACTCGACATTTTTTTATTGGAAATCATTCTGGCAACAGAAAGTTTCTGTCCGAGGTCATCATGCAATTCCTGCCCTATATAATTAAGAATCTGCTCTTTTATTTCTATTTCCGATAATGAAAGCTGCTTTTGAAACTCTAAAGCATCTTGCTGTTGTTTTAGAAGTAATTCCCCCTTTTTTTTGATGAAAAATACATATACCAAAATTACCATTAGCACTACCAAAAGTAGAATAATTGTGGAATAAATGATAAAAAAATCAGTGTTTGATAAATTCATTTCAATCTAACTTCTTCGCAAAAAAAACTCCGGCTAATAAAGTTCCATAACCTATAATATTTATAAAATTTAATATTGCTTTATAAATACTGATATTCATCATTTTATCTGCAACTGAACTAATCAGTAACAAAGGAATTAAACAAATAAAGATAATAAATAATCCTGCAGTGATCCAAAATGGATAATAATTAAAAATTTTCAATATTCTATCTGAATTAAATGTTTCATAAACAAACAACATAAATGTTATTAATAATAAAACACAGTTTACAAAATATGTATAATCAGGAAATATTGAAAAAAAATCTTTTATCAAAAACATTGATAATAAATAATTAATCAAAAAAATTATGATAATACATAGTTGGATTTTTCTTACTTTTTTATTCTCAAATAATTTATAATAATAAATAAAAAAAGACAAAAAAACTAAAAAAAGAGTTCCAACTATATAAACAATTACACTGCCCCTCTGAATATTATTAATCTCATAATAATATTTAAAACATTTACCAATGATTTCACATGCAAGTATCAAAAAAACTGAACCTGTAAAAAAAATAATATTTTTTCCTAACTTTTTTTGTTTAAATATTAATAATAATAACAATAAAAGTTGCATTAAATTAACAATGTAAATTATATAATCACTATCCATATATTTTGCTACAAATATAATTGTTGGTCAAAATCTATTTAAAAACAAATGAAACTATCATTTATAATAACTATATACTAGATTAATTATAAAACAAATTGCATTGTAAGTTAGAATGATAAAAAATTAAAAATCTTATTATTTTTTCTTTAGATATGACGTTAAAAAATTAAAATTATATTGAAAGGTCAATTAATTACCTCCTGTTCCTGTTCCATATGGTGGAGTCATATGTCCAAAATCCATACCTGAAACTCCTTGTAGAGCATCTCCATCTTTACTTGCCTGTGCTTTTTTAACCCTCTGATTTTCAACAGGTATCAGATAAACTGTTTGATATCCTAAATATTTTGGATCTTGTTTGGGATCAATTACCTGATCTTTCGGATACTGCCCAAAAACAATTTTAATTCCAGGGTTTGTCACTCCTTTTGCTGCAGCTTCTTTTTTCACATAATCGATATAACCTTGCAAAACTTCAAGATCGTAATATACTTCTCTTGCATCCGGTTTATCAGCTTCACGTTGAGAATTAATTAATTTGTAATTGTTATTCTCATACTCATTATAAAGAATCTTTGTTTGCTCTCTTGAAATAAGATGTTCCTTATAACTGTCTGAAGATTGGGCATTTCCCTTCGTACATGCTGCTAAAGTTGTCATAGCAAACAAAATAAGCAGGTTGTTTTTTTGTAAAATTTTTGTTTTCATAAAATCTATTTTTTAGGTTTCATCAAAAATACTATATATTTGGAATTGTAATATGGGAAAAACACCTTTTTTTAAGCAGAAAATACTTATGGAAAATCAATATATCAAATCTAATTATTCAAAGGTAAAAGAACACATTCCTCAACATGTACAATTAGTTGCAGTATCCAAAACTCATCCTATAGAAAAAATTAAAGAAGTCTATGATTTGGGGCAGAGAGTTTTTGGAGAAAATAAGGTTCAGGAATTGGTAGAAAAATACCCAAAACTTCCAAAAGATATTCAATGGCATTTAATTGGTCATCTTCAGACCAATAAAGTAAAATACATTGCAGAATTCATTGATACCATTCAAAGTGTGGATTCTGAAAAAATTCTAGCGGAAATTAATAAGCAAGCCGAAAAATATGCAAGAAAAATTAAAATTTTTCTGCAAGTAAAAATTGCAGAAGAAGATACAAAATCCGGTTTGGAAATAGAAGAAGCCAAAAATCTATTTCAAAAATATCTGAATGGAGATTTCCCTAATATTGAAATTACAGGACTTATGGGAATGGCAACGTACACGGAAGACAAAAACCAAATTAGAAAAGAATTTCAAAACCTAAAAAATTTATTCGATGAACTTTCCGTACAGAAAAGACTTGAAACCCTTTCTATGGGAATGAGCGATGATTTCCCCATTGCCATTGAATGTGGAGCTAATTCTATACGTGTAGGTTCAGCTATTTTTGGCAACAGGAATTATATTATTTAAATCTTTTAGGTATAATTATTGTAACAAAAATTTGAACAAAAGTTTACATAAGTCAAACTATGACAAACGCTAATTAATAGAAATAATATGCAGAAAATTTTAATCGTAGAAGACGAAAAAGCGATTTCCGGAGTGTTGGAAAATATTTTAACGGAAGAATTGCCCGACTATGAATTTGTAGTTGCAAATGACGGACTTGAAGGCTATAAGTACATTGAAAAAGAAGACTTTGCGTTGGTACTTTCGGACATCAAAATGCCAAAACTTTCCGGAACCGAACTCTTAAAACAAAGCCTCTTGCTAAAACCTGAAATAACATTTGTAATGATTTCCGGACATGCAGATATAGATACTGCCGTTTCTACTTTAAAAGATGGTGCTTATGATTTTATTTCTAAACCAATTGATATTAACCGATTGATTACCAGTGTAAAAAACGCTTTAGACAAAGGCAATCTGAAAAAAGAAAACAAGAGCCTTCAGAATGAGAATAAAACCCTTAAAAAGAAGGTCAATAAAAAGTATCAAATGATTGGCGAAAGTGCTGCCTTGAAGAAAATCCAAGAAATGATTGACAAGGTTGCATTGTCCGATGCAAGAGTTTTAATAACCGGACCAAACGGAGCCGGAAAAGAATTGGTAGCACATGCAATTCATGCACAAAGTGAACGCTCCAAAGGTCCAATGGTGGAAGTAAACTGTGCTGCTATTCCTTCCGAACTTATTGAATCTGAACTTTTCGGACATGTAAAAGGTTCATTTACAGGAGCTATAAAAGATAAGCAAGGAAAATTTGAACAAGCAAATAGCGGAACAATTTTTCTTGACGAAATTGGCGATATGAGCCTTATTGCACAAGCAAAAGTTTTGCGAGCTTTGCAAGAAAGTAAAGTTTCTCCGGTGGGAAGCGACAAAGAAATAAAAGTAGATGTAAGAGTTATTGCCGCTACTAATAAAAATATGCAGAAGGAAATAGAAGCAGGAAGATTCCGAGAAGATTTGTATCACAGACTTTCCGTTATCGAAATTTATGTTCCTTCTTTAGACGAAAGAAAAGAAGATATTCCACTTTTAGTGGATTATTTCACAAAATTAATTGCTGATGAATACGGAAACTCTCCAAAAGAATTTGATAAAAGTGCTATTGAAGCTCTACAGAAATTTTCTTGGACTGGTAATATCCGAGAGCTAAGAAATGTAGTAGAAAGACTTGTAATTTTAGGGGGAAATCCTGTAACGGATGATGATGTTATGAGTTTTGTAAGAAAATAATTTTTTAAATAAAAACGGATTTCTATAAAAGTTTGCGGTAATTTTGTCGCAAACTTTTTTTAATGAAACTCCTGAATCCGCAATACACCAAAAAAACTCTGGAACTTGCTATTCCTGTGATGCTTACGCAGCTTGGACAAGTATCTGTAAATCTTTTTGATACCATTATTGTAGGAAATCTTTTGGGCTCCGATGCTTTAGCTTCCGTTTCATTGGGAAATGCTATTTTTTTTAGTGTTTTTGTTTTTGCTTTAGGCATGTCTTTCGCAATTCCACCTTTGGTTTCAGAGGCTCATGCACAGGAAAACCATGAAGAAATCAATCGGGTTTTTCGACACGGATTCATTATTAATATTTCTGTAGGAATTGTATTGATGCTTCTGGTCTTATTAGGAACTCCCCTACTTTATCACATGGATCAGCCTCCGAAAATCATTCCGAATACCATGGCTTTTTTAGAAATTATGGCGTATAGCATGATTCCGTTTATGATTTTCCAAACTTTGAGGGAAACTTCCGAAGGACTTTCCTATACTATCGGAGTGACAAAAGCTACTATCATTGCCAATATTCTGAATGTTGCTCTGAATTATATTTTCATCAAAGGTCTATTCGGAATTCCGCCAATGGGAGTGAAAGGTTCGGCTTTGGCCACTTTGATTTCAAGAGTTTTTATGATGCTTTTTCTTTATTTTGTTTTGAAATACGAAAAAAAGACCAAAAGATACATCCATGATTTTAGTCTGAAACTGAACCTTTTTTCCAAAGAATTATTTACAAAAATGATCAAACTGGGAATTCCCACTGCTTTGCAAATGTTTTTTGAAGTTACAGCTTTTGCAGCAGCCGCTTTTATTTGCGGGTTGGTTTCTGCGCATGATATTGCTTCGCACCAAATTGCTTTGAGCATGGCTTCTTTCACTTTCAATCTGTGTATTGGATTTAGTGTAGCTTCTACCGTAATGATCGGAAATCGACTTGGAGAAAAGAATTTTATAGAATTAAAAAAACAGGGAATCAATAATTTAAAAATCGTATTCCTTTTCATGTTTTTCTGCGGAATTACATTCATTATCGGAAGAAATATTTTCCCTACTTTTTTTACTAAAAAAGAAGATGTTGAGGTAATAGAACTCGCTTCCAAACTTTTAATAATTGCAGCATTGTTCCAGCTTTCGGATGGAGTTCAGGTAGTGGCTTTAGGCTGTCTTCGCGGAATTCAGGATGTGAAAATCCCAAGTATTCTGACATTTGTTGCGTATTGGGTTATTACCATTCCACTTGGATATTTTCTTTGCTATAAAATGAAAATGGGCGCTTTCGGAATGTGGATTGCGCTTGGATTAGGACTGAGTGTTTCGGCTATTTTATTGGTGATTCGTTTCTTGAGATTGAGTTCCAAAAAAATTGCCCATATTACATCTAAATAAAAAGAAAACCAGCTTCTGAAGCTGGTTTTCCATAAGTCAATTAATAAATTATTTTTTAATTATCGTTTTGGTAATTGTTTTACCTCCGTTTATAATGCGTACATAATATACACCTGGAAGAGCATTAGAAATATTAATGTCTGTTTCTTTTTGATTTCTAAAAATTTTCTCAGCAATAACACTTCCATTTACATCAACAACCTGAACATTTGCAGTCATCAAATCTTTTGCTGAAATTTTAAAAATACCATTGTTTGGATTAGGTGTTATATTGATTTTACTTTCATCTGCCAAATCATTATTGGTAACGAAAGGCTGCTTACCTTGTTTCTTATTATATGTAAGCGTAAATCTTTCACCTCCTTCCAATTCTTTAGTCACCACATTCTCTTGTACAACATCTAATAAAATTTGTTCTCCCGTTTCAAATTGAACATTTGTAGTAAATGAATATTTAATAGAATATGTCTTTCCAAATTGAAGAGGTAAATTTCTAATCTGAGCAACTGGTGAATACACTAAAATCTGATTTTTATCCAATACTTTGATTCCTTCTCCAAATGAGTTATTCTTAATGGCTAATTCAAATAATTCAGGCTGCAATTCTAATTTTATTTGACCTCCTAACTCGAAGAATTTTCTTCTAACATCATCTTTGAATCCGGTATCTATAAAACGAATATTTGTATAAGGATATTTTTCGTTTATACCACGTACAAATACATTGGTTGGTGGAGCGAAATTAGCAGGATTTGTATCATAAACCTGAACATTTTTCCATGCTACATTGTTATTATTTTTAGCATTTACTCCAACATTTACATTGTTTTGTTCATTGTACATTGGATCATTTGGAGCAAGGATTCTTGCTACTAAACAAAAATGATGAACATCACTGGTGTAGTTTGCCGGATTTGGTGGAAACCAAGGTACAGATACAATCGTACTACTGTTTGCAGGTATTGCAGGTATTGCTACACTACCTATAAAATCTCCATGCAAAACATTATTGGAACCAACCATTTGATAATAATTATTAAAATGTGTTGGCCAAGTAAGACCAGTAGATGCTTTTGCATAATATACAGCAAGTGTAGCAAAAGAACTTGTAGTAGTACCTTTATTAGTTACTCTTACATTTACATAATTTGGATTGATTGTAGTGTATTCAGGATTTACAGAAGGTCCGTTTGCTGTCGGATAAGAAACCCAAATATTTTCACTTATCCACATTGGTCCAGTATCAGGATTTGGCTCAGTACCATTATCATAAGTTCTGTCTCCTACATATAAATTGATTGGTGCAGGAGCAGTACAAGTACCAACACCTACTGCACACCAAGCTCTTTCAGTATTTACAGCTTCGGCAGAATTTGCACCGTATAAATCTATGGCAGATTGTATGCTATACGTTCTTGCATTTGCATAATTGGAACCAGATGTCAAATAAACAGTCTCTGTTCTATATGCTATTTTTGCTGCCTTATCTATACCAATAGGTGCTACATAATATGACGTACCAAAATCATTTGTGCCGCTTCCTCCTTTGGACAATAAATAAAACCAAAAATTTTGAACTCCACTATTGGTGTGAACTCCGCAATTGTCATTGAAACCACTTGGTGTACAACCTACTACATTGTACCAATATGTTCCTAAGTAAGTATCCGGTTGGGAATATGCGTTAGGATTAGACATGGATCGTATAACAAGTCCAATATCTTCGCCCAAAGCCCAAGTCTGTTTGGTAGGATCTGTAAAATATTCTACAGAAGCACCCCAAATATCGGAAAAACTCTCATTCAAAGCTCCAGGTTCTTTATTATACACAAGGTTAGCAGAATAAGAACATACTCCATGTCCAATCTCATGTCCTGCAATGTCTAAAGAAGTTAGTGGATTATAGCTATTGCTTGCATTTCCATCTCCATAAGTCATTCTGATACCATCCCAAAACGCATTAAGATAATTTGTAGAATAATGCACGTAGTTCAAAATTTTAGCACCTGCATTGTTAAAACTATTTCTACCATGCTTTTGCAAAAAATAATCGTAGGTTTTTTCTGCACCAAAATGTGCATCCAATGCTGCATCATCTTTATTAGCATTATGCCATTCTGCTGCAGTCCAGTTATTATTATTATCCGTAAAATTTGTATTTACATAAGTAGTACCATGATTTAAATTATAGGTTTCAACGCCCAAACCTCTAATGTAATCTCTTAGTTGATAACCTCCACCTCCTGCTGTAGTTTCTATAGTGCGGGTTCCGGAATATCGAGTTTGTGCAGTACCTGCTACTAAACTAGGTACATTTATTTTGATAGGATTATTTTTTTGTAAATGAGCTTCTTTTATAATAGCATCTTTATAAATAACTTCTCCAGTATTGGCATCAACGTAGACATAATCTCTGCTTAATGGTTCTAAAGCATAAACATCAAATTTATACGCTAGCTTGAATTCTTCTTCTTTAGTATTCAAATAGTTTTTACAAATCACCAACTCTCCTTTTGGTAAAGAATTTTGAGTATTTTGAGTTTTATTCAAAAGTTCTAATTGTGCTGCATCCTGCCAAATATATTTTTTTGCCTTTATATCGCTCAGAGCATTATCCAATGCTTCTTTTTCTGATAATCTTGGTTTAATTTCTATATTTGAAAAATTAGCTAAAGCTCCATTAATAGAAGTAATAGTACCATTTTTACTATGCAGATTTAAAACAGCATGCTCTACTTTTATTCCTTTATAGTATTGCTGAGTTTTGTAATGCAAAAAACCCAATTCATCCTTTAATTCGCTTTTATCTATAAGAATATAGCTATAATCATTATTTAAATTTAGTTTTTGATTAAAAATAGTAGTTGGTGCTAAAGACTTTGACATGGCTATATCTGAAATATTTTGAATAAACACTTCTTCAAAACTAGTTTTCTTGTCTTGAGCAAAACCAGGAAGCATTGATAGTAATAATAATCCTGTAAATATTTTACATTGTTTCATGATTAATTAGTTTTTATTTTTACCTACTCTTTTTTAGGCTTTTCGGTTTTCGCCTTTGTTGCTAATAAAATTTGATTGAAAGTTAAGGTGATCGGGCAGAATTCATATATTTAGATTTTTTATTAAAAAACATAGATTTAATTTTAAATGATGCTTAATCTTCAATTGCATACAATATTTAATTCTAATTTTTTTTCCGATCAAGTTCTGATTTAGTAGATATTCTAAAGACATATAGAATATCATTAATTAGACACAAAAATTTTGAAAATAATTTTCTCAAATTGTGATCATTAATTTTTACTGAATAAATTTACATTTATATAAATTCAATTTTTAAACGAAAAACGCCCGTTTTTTCAAGTGAAAACACCTTTTATAGAATTTTATTAAATTTTTGTACCATAAAAAAGGCTATTTTACAATGTGTAAAATAGCCTTTTGCTTATTTAGCGAATTCTTAAATTATGTTTGTAAGTTTAATCCTTATTATATTTTATAATTTAAATTCTAATTTTACATTAAAGAATCTTCCTGTCAATCGTACCGGAACCGGATATAAATAGCTCGAAGAAACATCTGTGATCCACTGGTTTGCAACAGTATTGTTGATATTAAAAGCATTGAAAACCTGAACTCCCAAAGTAAGTTCTTTGAAATTACTCCAGAAACCGCCATTCACTTTATTGTCTTTCTGGTCAATGAAAATTTTGGAAAGCCCGATATCCACTCTTTTATACGAAGGTAAAGTTCTTCTGAAAAGATAAGGATCTGAAAACAATGGCGCTCCATTTGGAAGTCCGTTTGCATACGTTAAAGTAAGATTTACTCTCATGCTTGGGAATTTTGGCATGTAATCCTGATAGAATAATGAAAAACGGAAACGCTGATCTGTTGGTCTTTCAATTTTTCCTTTTCCATCAATATCTTCAAAAACACGGGCATAACTTGCGGAAATCCACGAATCTACACCCGGAACAAACTCTCCGAACAATCGTGCATCAACACCATAAGCATATCCTTTGGAATTATTTTTTCCTGTATAGCGAATTCTTACATTATCCAGATAATACGGAATTAAATTATCCATTTTTTTGTAATACGCTTCTGTCGTTAGTTTGAAAGGACGATCAGACCATTTGAATTCATAATCATTCGCCAAAATAACCTGAATAGAACGTTGTGATTTAATATTCGGATTAAAGTTTCCGTCCAAATCTTTAATTTCCTTATAAAAAGGAGCCTGATAATACACACCTCCCGAAAGTTTGAAGAGCATATCCGCATCCCAATCCGGTTTTATGGCAAATTGAACTCTTGGAGAAACAATAGTTTCATCATTAAAAGACCAATGTGCAGCACGAACTCCGGCATTTACAAAAACTCTATTCGTTCCCCAAAAGAATTTCTTAGAATATTGAGCATATCCTGAAAAACGGGTTGGCTGAATATGATTATTTCCAGAAATCAAATATTTTAAAGAAAGATCAGAAGCATCCAAATTTCCGGGAAGTACAAAATCTCTCGGAGTACTATATCCTAAAGAATCTACCAATTGCCATTCATTCGTCAGATCTTTTAAATCTTCTTTTTCAAATTTTACACCGATTTCATAATCCGTATTGGCATCAGGAGAAAAACGTGTTCTGAATTGCGAACCATACGTTTTTACCAATAGATCATTTCTCGCATGATCTATCTGTCCACCTACATCATAAGAAGTAATCGGATCACCTGTAATCGGATCAAATGCCTGCAATATATAAGCCGATGCTATAGAGTAATATTCCTTTTCACGATTCTGATAAGCAAAATTATCTAAAGTGAATGTCCATTTTTTATTCGGTTTGAAATTCACAGAAGCAGTACCCATTATATTTTTGTATTGATCATCTTCTTTTCCATCATAGAAAACTGTCAGCTTTATAGGTTGTTGTACAGTTCCGAAATCTACATCTTTTTGTCTTGGGATCATTTCGTAATCATTCTTGCTCAAAAAACCGATAAAGGAAACACTCCATTTATCATTGATATTATAGTTGATGTACGATTGAAAATCCATATACTGCGGATTAAAATCCGTATCTTCATTTAAAGTATTGAGAACAAGATTTGTATTTCTATAACGTCCTGAAAACATTGCAGAAAGTTTTTTATTCTTAGAAGCAAAGCCTGTAGAAAGTCTACCTCCTATTAAACTTGCTTCTCCGGAAATTTCAAATTTTGTAGGCTGCTTGTAGTATACATTCAGTGCAGAAGACATTTTATCTCCATATCGTGCTTCAAAACCACCTGCCGAAAAATTAACGGCAGAAACCATATCCGGATTGATGATACTCATCCCTTCCTGTAAAGAATTCCGTACCAAAAACGGACGGTAAATTTCAATATCATTGATGTAAATTAAATTCTCATCATAATTTCCACCACGAACCATGTATTGTGAAGAAAGTTCTGCATTGGAATTTACAGAAGGAAGAGATTTTATCAAAGTTTCAATTCCACCAGCAAGAGAGGCAACTTGCTGTGCTTCTTTTGGAGAAAGTTCAATAGATGTAAGATCGTTATTTTTTGGTCTCCCTTTTTTCTGGAAAACGACTTCCTGAATTTCAGTCTCACGTTCAATACTGAACATTTGAACGAATACATTCTGAACTTTAGGAGTTGTTTTTATAGTTTTAGAAAATCCTTTATAATTTTCCTTTTCTACAGAAAGTGTCTGCTGTGTACCGGCAATAGGCACTTTAACAACACCATCATTATTGGTAGTAAAAGTTTGATTATCATAGGAAACATTGGCATTGGCAACGGGCTTTCCATTTTCATCAAGAATTTTCAGATTGATCTGCGAAAACGCAGCTATGGGAAATAAAATTAGAAATAATAGAAAATAATTTTTCAATGTTGTAAATTTTAAAGGCATAAATATACAATTTCTTAAGATTTTTAAAAGTCTTAAATGCATACTAATTGATATTAATTGAATAAAAACATTAACAGGTGAATTTCACACATTGCCACTCAAAGCATATTTTATTAAAAAAATCAATAAAAATAATTTTCAAAGTTTAAAAAATTATTAATAAT
>NZ_JBXUGL010000023.1:0-55289 GCF_057180505.1 Chryseobacterium sp. HNCC26DJ241
ATCGGAAATCAAGATTTTAGTAGACAATTATTACAAATTTTAGCGGAAAATAATTATAAAGTTCCACAATATACCACAACAGATTATCCCGGCAAAAATAAAGGAATGCCTTTTAATTGGTGGAACGACAAAACATATCTTAAAAATAATATATTGTTAGGGTTTAATGCAAGTATAGAGGGTCCAAATGCTGCTGAACTCACAATGTGTGCACTATTTCCAAGTGCTGCTTTAGCAATTTATAGTAATAGAAGTACTGCTGAAAATACTACTTTTGCGGTCTTTCCTAGCGTACAAATGGCACACAATAATAAAGCTGATGCTTTTAGACATGCTTTCTTTAACGCATTAAATACAAGAGATGTTTTCACTCAAACTTCCACAAGTAACCTATTTGTCCCAGTTCCTGCTACTACAATTGTGCGGTTATTTGGAGAAGCTCATGAAAGTGAAGTTCCACAAAACTTGCTTTTAGAAAAACAAATGGATTTATTTAATAATCAAAAAGGAATCAATTTTTGCTCTAACTGTACTCCTCTTACTAATCCGACTGACATGATAAAAAATAGTATTATGTATATGGTGACAAATGGACAACTTAGACATATTTGGCCATTGAATCCAGATACAACTTTGACACCTACTTCAGCATTATATCCAACAAATCAACACTAAAATGTTTCATAAAGTCATTTCATACATTTTTATATTATCTATCATTTCATGTAATGGGCAGGAAAATATAGAAATATTGATTAATAACAATTCTAATCATAAAATAGATTCAATAGTTATTTCAAAGCAAAAAGGGATTAGACAATCATTGTCTTTAAAGAATATTTTTCCTAAAAAATCTGCAACTCTTGCTATAATGGTAAATACTTCAGAAATGTCTGATGAGGGTGTGTTTGGATTAGATTATTATATTAATAATGAGAAAAAAAAGGCCAATTGGGGAGGGCATGATTGGAGAAGTTTTGCAAGAAAAAAAGACACCATTAATGTTTACAATAATGGTGTAAGTTATGGGAAACAAATGCTAATAAAACCTCAAGAATTTACAATCTATTTGTATAATGAAGATAAAAATAAAAAACTGGATTCCATATTAGTAGATGACAAGAAACTTATAAGAATTACCGAATTATCACCTAGAAGTAAAGAAATAATTCTCAATTATCAGGTTTTCGAAAATGACCCGACATTGTCTATTATTTTCTCGGGTAAAGAATATAAGTATCAAATAAAAGATCGGAGCATATTTGATGATTGGAATAGTAATCAGTTTTTTTTATATTTCCATGATAATAAATTTACCACAGAATATAGCAAAAGCTGGCAACCTTTGGAATTTAATATTTCAATAGATAAAAATATTTCCGAAGATATTTTAAAAATAGAATCGAGTTGTAATTGTATTGAAAAAATATATTATAATAAAAATAATATAAACTTTAATATAATTTTAGATTACGATAAATTTATGAATAGTCCATTAATAAAAATAAAAACTGACAAAAAAATATATGAAAAAAAATATAATAAAGAGAAACTATTAGAGTCTGGTAATACTCAAATTTTGGATGATTTAAATTAAAGATTATTGAAAAGTGGTAAAAGATGGTATTAAACTTATTGTGACACTTGGCCAACTAGAATATCTATCACCAATAAATTATACAGGATATCAAAAAACAAATCCGCCAAGTCCTTTTTGGGACAATCCGAATACTTCTTTGCCAGGAGACGGACACCATGGAATATCTTCTAGTACTAAACCAATACCAACAAATCAATGAAAAAAAGATTAATTTTCATCGTACTAATTATTAGTTTTATATTAATAATATGGTACTTGCTTTTTAGAGCAAAAACACACGATATTACAGTATATAATGAATCAGGTATAACAATTGATTCTGTTGTGGTTTATACCGATAAAGAAATTAGTTTAAAAAATAGTAAGATTATTCCAAAAAAGATTAAAAAATTTGTTATAGATATTTCTGATTATAAAATTATGGGAAAAGAAGGTGCATTTTCAATAAAAATATATCAAGGAGATTATTACATTTTCTCGGCTTTTAATTATCATGATAGCTTGGGAATGTTACCTGAAAACAATATTTATGTTTATAAAGATTTTATTTCTGAAGGAAAAATGAAAAATCCAACTCCACCGACCTATAATGCACAAAGAAAATTTAAAATAAAGAAATAATTTTGAATTGTTCTTTACTTTATAAGCAAATATTAAAAAATGAAAAATACACTATCTATATTTTTTGTTTTCATTCTTATTTCCTGTACTCATTATAAAGAAGTGACAATCTCTGATGCTTCAAAAGATACTATTATCAACATTGAATCAGAAAATCAATATCCTAGTGTTATTGTTTTAAAGATAAAAGGAGAGATTGATGATACCTGTAAAGTTTTTGGAACCAAAATATTTGGAGATAATCTTGATAAAAAACTTTTTTATGATTCTTACAGCAAAAAAACACAAATAAGATATGAAGCATATAAAGCCAAAAAAGGAAAACTAAAAATACTTTATAGCTATGATTAAACAATGAGATAAATATTGCTAAAAAAATATACAATTGTAATATTAAAACTAAACCCCACAGATTTTTGTTGGGGTTTAATGATCTGGATTATAACCCAAAAGAGCAAAAATAGTGATCAGAAGATTGGCTTTTATTTTTTTTTCGGCTTCTGTAAGGTAATTTTCTTCCTTTCCTGGAACGTACAGTTCATAAAAATTTTTATTCCGTATCACAAAAAGAGCCGAACCTATAATAATGGTAAGAACATCTTCCGGTTTGGGCGCATTAGTAAAAACACCTGAAGCTACTCCTTTTTTGATGACATCGTCTATTTTGCTGGTGAAGGTATTATAAAAATCCATTAGCTCTTCTTTCAAATGTTCTGTATGACGAAGCTCTTGCGTCACAAATCCATGGAAATAACTAAAACGAAAAAGCTGCCCAACAACAAATTTTACAAGTTCCTTTATTTGCATTTCAGGTTTTCCTTCTTTAATGGTTTCGGCAAACTCTGCAAAACTTTCCCTTGTTTTCTGTACACGATATTGGTACAAATAAGACATCATTTTCTCCTTGGAACCAAAATAATATGAAATCATCGCCACATTGATCTTAGCCTGAGAAGAAATATCCCGAACAGAAGTTCCTTCAAAGCCTTTTTTAGCAATCAGCTTCTCTGCAACATCGAGGATATGAATTTGTTTTTCAGTAAATTTTTTTCTCATTAAAATCCGTATTGAAAGTAAAATTAACAAATTTTAAGAAATAAACAAACAAATGTTTAAAATATTCTTCATTTTTTGATACCTTTGGATATGCAATTATTTGATTTTCATCACCATCATTCTGAAAAATTCGGGATATATAATCTTCTTTTGAATGAAGGGACTCCTTCACATCTTTTTTCCTCAGGAATTCATCCAAAAGACATTGATGAAAACTTTGAACTTCTTTTTGAAAAAATTAAAAATAACTCTTTGTCGGAAAACTGTCTCGCAATTGGCGAATGTGGTTTGGACGGAATGATAAAAGTAGACCAGAAAATTCAGGAAAAGGTTTTTGAACAACATATTCTTTGGGCAAATGAAATCAAAAAACCTGTAATCATCCATTGTGTGAGAAAGTTTTCGGAACTTTTACAATTTAAAAAAATAGCAAAAATTCCGCTGATTATTCATGGATTCAATAAAAAGAAAAATATTGCCGAACAATTGCTGAATCATGGTTTTTATCTTTCTTTTGGAAAAGCGGTGCTTCAAAATGTATCTTTGCAGGAAATTGTACAAGATTTTCCTTTGGATAAACTATTTTTGGAAACTGATGATGCTGATTTTGACATTCAGGAATTGTATCAAAAAGTAGCTGAATTAAAGGCAATTTCCATAGAAAATCTTCATTCTCAAATTTTAAAGAACGTAGAAAATATTATCCGAATATGAGCAAAAAGTGGTTGGAAAGAACCGAACTTCTTATCAAAGAAAAAGGCATTGAAAGACTTCAGAATTCCAATATTTTGGTGGTTGGTTTAGGCGGAGTTGGTTCTTTTGCCGCAGAATTTTTAGCAAGAGCCGGAGTTGGAAAAATGACGATTGTAGACGGTGATACTGTTGATATTACCAACATAAACCGTCAGCTTCCTGCACTGCATTCCACAGTTGGAAAACATAAAGTGGAAATTGTGGGAGAAAGACTTTTGGACATTAATCCTGAATTGAATTTAACTCCAATCAATCAATTTCTAAATCCCGAAAATATGGAAGAAATTCTGGATTCTGAAAAGTTTGATTATGTCTTGGATTGTATTGATAGCGTAACTCCAAAATTAACGTTGATAAAAGCTGCTCGAAAACGAAAAATAAAAATTGTAAGTTCTATGGGAGCCGGCGGAAAAACCGATCCGAGTAAAGTAATGGTTCGTGATATCAGCAAAACGCACAATTGCTTTCTTGCCAAACAGGTTCGAAAAAGGCTGAAAAAAGAAAACATTCATAAAGGTTTCCGTTGTGTATATTCCAATGAGATCCAGAAAGAAGAAAGTCTGAAAATGACCGATGGAAGCAATTTTAAAAAATCGTTCTACGGAACTATCAGTTTTATTCCTGCAATTTTCGGATTGTATGCTGCTGCGGAAGTCATTAATTATCTTTTGAAAAACGATTAGCGACAAAAGATTTTCTGCATTTGCAATTTTCGGAAGAACAAAAAACAATAATATGTTTCCTTTTTCTTCTTTTAATTTGCTCTATTTTTGATATTTTCTTTGTTACTTTTGTGGTTAGTAAAAACTAAGAATCATTGATTAAATGAAACAATTCGGATATTCCAGAAACGAAAAATTAAAACAAAAAAAAGAAATTACCCTTCTTTTTGAAAAAGGGAAATGGCGGACATATGGAAAAATCCGAATGATAATTTTTAAAAATCCCTCTACTGAAAGTAATTCTGACCAACCTGTAAATCCCAAAATAGGAGTCTCAGTTTCTAAACGTTATTTTAAAAAAGCAACCGACAGAAACCGAATAAAACGCTTGCTAAGAGAATCATATCGCCTCAATAAAGATAAATTTAAAGAAACTTTCGGTGAAAATATTTTAGTAATGCTTTTCTGGAATTCTCCCGAAAAACCTCAAAACTATAAAGATATGGAAGCTGAATTTTTAAATCTCTGTAAATCAAAAAAATAAAAATTGTTTTTTTGCATAGTTTTTGTAAATTTAGCTTAATTAAAATTTTTCAAAATGCCTGAAGATATATCGTATTGGTCGTATGCACTAAGTGCATTCATCGGAATTGGTTTGGCGGCAGCTTCCGGATTTCGTGTTTTTCTCCCTATGTTTGCCGTGAGTCTGGCTTCGTATATGGGATGGATCAATCTTCCTGAAAATTTCCACTGGCTTTCCGGCATTCCAACTCTTATCACAACGGGAATTGCAATGATTGCAGAAATTTTAGCGTATTACATTCCTTATGTCGATCATCTTTTAGACACCATCAATATTCCGCTTGCAACAGTTGCCGGTTCGGTTTTATTTGCAAGCCAGTTTACCACAATGGATACATTTCCGCATTGGGCATTAGCTTTGATTGCGGGTGGTGGAACTGCAGCCGCAATAAGTTCGGGATTTGCCGGGACTAGAGCTGCTTCTACAGCAACAACCGGCGGTTTGGGAAATTCCATAGTAGCCACAACAGAAACAGCAGGAGCAGGAATCATGTCTATTTTGGCAATGGCAGCTCCGGTAATTGCAGCCATTGCTGCTATAATTCTCGTAATTATTGTGCTATTTTTAGGAAGGAAAATTTGGAATAAATTTCGGAAATACAATTCAGATGAAATTCCCGAAACGAAATTAGAATAAACAAAAAAACTTCCAAAATGGAAGTTTTTTTATTTGGTATTATTTGATCTTAATTCTTTGATTTTATTAATCTTTTCATCGAAAAAATCCGCTCTTTCTGGATGTTTTTCTTTTAAGGTTTCAAAAGCTTTTATTGCTTTAGAATACAGTTTTTGCGTAATATAAAGATTTGCAAGAGTTTCCGTCATCAAATGAGAGATGTCCCCAGCTTTTTCCTTTACCACATAGTTGGATTCTTCTTTAAGTTGCGAAATTTTCGGTTCCGTTTCGATGAATTTTTCAATAGCTTCATTTTTTATTTTTTCCGGAGATTTTGGAGTAAAACTTTTATCCGGCTGCTTTGTTCTGTCAATTTTCAACCAACTTTGCCATGTGTTGATAAACTGCGGAATATTACTTTGTGAAGACTGATCTTCTATAGAAGTTTGAATTTCATTTTCCGAAGTCTCGATTATTTCTTCCGATTTTGGTGTAATTGCAATAGAATCACTTAAAAAAGACACATTGAAAACCGGCCTGTCTTTTTCTGAATTCTCAATTTTTTCCTCCAGTTTAATCTCTTGTTTTTCAACAAATTTTTCAGAATTTTCTTCTTTTTTATTTAGTGTTGAATCCGGAATATTGGACTCAAAGTTCATTGGTTTCCAAGAAGATTGTGCTTGTTCTGCTTTTTGTTCGAAAATATCTGTTTGAACTTCTGATTTTATATTTTCTGAAATTTCAGATTTTTCAGGTTTTGATTCAGAAACTTGAGTGTTTTGTGATTCTTCAGGTTTCCCTTTTGGAAAAAAATCATGGGTTTCAACAAAATTAATTTCATGATTTTGTGGATGATCTTCTTCTAAATCTTCACTTTTAGGCTTTTTATTGGCCTTCATTTTAGCTTCTACTTCTGCTATCAACCGCTGCATTTCTTCTTCATGACGGCTCAATTGAGGCTTCGGAACTTCATATTTTTCTGCCAAAACATTTGACCTTAACTGAACTTCCGGCATGAATTCTTCCGTTCCGTGAAAACTCAATTCGGAACTATTTTCAATAATTTCTTTTTGGGATACAATATGCTCTTCTTCAATTATTGTTTCCTCTGAAAAACTTTCGGCATTTTCAGTTTCTTTAATCTCAGAACTTACCACTTCTTCTTTTTCAGAGTTTTGCAATTCAGTTTCGGAGAGATTTGGTTTTAGATGAATATTTGGTAAAAATTCGTCAAATCCATGAAAACTAAGCTCCATATCATCTCGCGGAGATATTTTTTCAGTCAGATTACTTTCATCAACAATTGTTTCCGTCGAAAAATTTTCTGCTTTTTTTGTTTCTGCAAATTCCTGATTTTGTTCAATTTTTTCGATATTTTCAGTCGATGCTTCAAAATTATTTTCCTTAGAAGTTACCAGAATTCCTGCTTCTTTTGTCGCTTCCAAATCAATTTTTTCAGCAGCGTTTTCGAGGAAGTTTTCTTCGCCTTCAAAAAGAATTCGATTCAATTCACCTTTTATATAAACAGGTTTTGGTGGATCATAGCTTTTACTTTCAACAGATTTTTTTAGATCAAATGTTGAAATTTTCTTGATCTCTTCTTTCGGTTCAGGAAGATCAATTATTTCCTTCGCATTTTCGGATTCTGAGACTTGGGATTCTATAATTTTTTCCTGTTTTTCTTTTATCTCATTTTTATTGATGAATTGATACAGGATTTTTTTATCAGTAGTATAAGCTGCTGTTTTGGAAAGCTCTTTCTGGTAATTTTCTGGATTGAATTTATGAATTCCGTAAAGATACAGCGCTCTGATATTCTGAACGTAGGGATAGTTTTTTATTTCCGATTCGAGAGTTTGCAAATCGTTTTCAGAAAATTGTTCAGGAGCTTTTATAAGTTCTAAAATTCGGGAATTCATCATTTTACCAATTGGCTACAATGTCGTTAAAAATTTTATTGATAATTCTTTCGTTTACAATTTTCACCTGTGATGCTTCAATCTGGCTTACATCTAAATCGCTACTGAAAGATGCTTCATCAGAATAAGAGCGATCAAAACTTTTATCCGGCTCTACTTTATTTTCATAATGCACTTTTACCGTGATGGTAAGTTTGTTTTGCGCAGCCTGAATGGTATTATTGTTCGTACTTGAGACTCCGCTGGAAATAGTTGTAGGCGAAATAGTGTAATCCGTAATTTCTCCTTCCAACAAAATATCAGGATTTTCTTTAGTTCCTTTTAAAGTAGTTCTTTGCAGAAAGCGATTCTGAATATCAATAGAAAATTGCTGTGCAAGATTCGGGTTATAAGCTGTATTATTTATAAAATCATTGATTTGAATTGTTTTAGTTTCGGGACTTAATGATGAACCCGTAAAACTATAACATGATTGCAAAAAAGCACCAATTCCCATCAAAAGAATAATGGAAGTGGTTTTAAAAATATGTGATTTCGATATTTTCATTATCAAAGTGTTTGCACTCCTATTTCTTTGATTTCGTCATAATCTATTTGCTGTACTGCATCTTCATAGGCGAAATAAGTACTGATATAGTAGTAAGGAAGTGTGGCAAAAAGACCAATATAGCATAAAATTACACCAAGCTGACCAAGAAAACTCGCAACTATTACAAAAAGCAAGATATTCCAAAAATTTCCCTTACTCATTACTTTGGACATATTCCAAGCTGTTTTAAAATCTTTCACATTTTTCAATGAAATTAATGCTGGAATATAAAATGCTTTCACCATAAAATAAAAAACTACCACCATAATTGCAAAAACATATAGCCCAAAGAAAATCCCAAATATTGGTGATGGCTCCTGAGAGTTACTCATAAAAGGAATCATAAAAATAACAGGAATGTAAATCGCAATGAACAATCCAACTAAAATAAGCTGTATTATGAGATAAGGCACAAAATCGTCAAAGTTAAAAATTTCGGAAACCTCAGCTTGTTCTCCTCTTACTTTTTTTCTACAATATTTATAGAAATTTCCAACTGCCAATAATCCACATAAAGGAATAAGAGACATCAAAAAAACCACTAACATTGCAACAACATTATTTCCAAAATCTTTTTTTAAGAAATCGAAACCTTTGCTTAAATAGTCATTAAACTTGAAATTAACAGGTTTAATGTTAAAAGTGTTTTCCATTTTCAGTCTTCTAAATTATATTGTTTTATTTTTCTATAAAGCGTTCTTTGAGAAATTCCCAATTCATCAGCTGCTTTATTTCTTCTTCCTTTATGTTTTTCCAAAGCCTTTACAATAAGATCTCTTTCATTATTTTGCAAAGAAAGAGATTCCGGTCTTGCTTCTTCCAATTCTATATCCTCTACATCATCATATTCATCAGCAGGATTAGTAATAATTGTTGGATTCTGAACTTTCGGCTCCTCAAAATACAGCAAAGAATTTGGATTAGAGACAGATTGATTTTCAGGAGTGTATATTCTATTAATTAAACTTTTTTCCTGATGGCTCAAATCTGCAGTTCCTCTGTTTTTTATCAGTTCCGAAGTTAAGGATTTTAAATCATTTATATCATTCCTCATATCAAAAAGGATTTTGTACATGATTTCCCTTTCAGAACCAAATTCGGAACTAGAATTACCGGAAGTATTTTTCTGAATGACAGCCGGAAGCTGAGTATTCATTGGAATATATTCCACTAATTTTACAGAATTAATTTCGCGGTTTTGTTCTACAACCGTCATTTGTTCCACCAAATTTCTCAATTGGCGGATATTCCCCGGAAAAGAATAATTTTCCAAATATTTAACTGCATCGTCAGTTAAAAACAATTCCGGCATTCTGTATTTTTCTGCAAAATCTATTGCAAATTTTCTGAACAAAAGATGAATATCTCCTTTTCTTTCACGCAAAGCCGGCATATCAATTTGAACGGTATTCAAACGATAATACAAATCTTCACGGAAACGACCATCTTCAATAGCTTTCATCATATTGACGTTGGTAGCAGCAACAATTCTTACATTGGTTTTCTGAATTTGAGATGAACCCACTTTCATAAATTCACCACTTTCCAAAACTCTTAACAAACGAACCTGAGTTTGCAAAGGCAATTCCCCAACTTCATCAAGGAAAATAGTTCCACCATCTGCAACTTCAAAATATCCTTTTCTGGTGGATGTGGCACCTGTAAAAGCTCCCTTTTCGTGGCCAAATAATTCAGAATCGATAGTTCCTTCCGGAATTGCTCCACAGTTTACAACGATATAAGGTTGATGTTTTCTTCTGGATTCAGCATGAATGATTTTCGGGATGTGTTCTTTACCTACACCCGATTCTCCAATAACAAGAACAGAAATATCTGTTGGTGCAACTTGTATTGCTTTTTCTATAGCTCGGTTCAGTACAGAATAATTTCCTATAATTCCGAAGCGATTTTTTATATTTTGTAGCTCGTTGCTCATAAATAAATTTTAAAGATTATTGATTTCATTTACAGTTCCTCAATCTGTTTTCTGTAAACTTTATTAAAATGATGGGTATAAGCATCCTTCATTATCTTTCCCTCATCATAAGTTTTTAAAGCCAAATTCTTTAAATCCAAATAATCCTTATTTCTAATTTTTGAAACTTTTGCCTTGAAATAAATGTTCTCAGCAAAATCATAAATTTTGCCTTGTTTTTCAAAATTTTCTAAGGCTTTGTCATAGTTTCCTACTTCAAAATAGATAGCTCCAAGTTGATAATAATCGTAAAGTCCGTTTACATAATTTTTTTGGACAAAAAGCTTTTCCAACAAATCAATTGCTTTATTTTTCTGATTTAGAGCGCTTAAACAAAATGCTTTTGCAACATAAAGATTGTAATCTCCATTTACAGAATTTCCAATATTGTTAGGATAATACTTTTCTAGCTCATTAAAATCTGAAATTGCTCCTTTGTAATCTCTCAGAAACTGATATTTACACCATCCTCTATATCCGAGATGCATTTTCGGATTGAGTTCTACGGCTTTATCGATCAATTTTTTCCAAGTAACAAAATCTCCTCTTTTAAGATAAGGAACCGCTTTTTCAAAATAAGCATAGTCGTAATTTGGGCAAATCTCAATAGCTTTATCAAAAGCTAACTGTGATAAAGAATACCCTTGTAGATCTCCCGCTTGATTAGAAATTTCACAGGCTTTTCTGCAATTTTCATCCTCAAAAATATTACAATTGACTTGTGAGTATAAATTTGAGTAAATAATAGCAAGGAGCAAACTAAGGTAATATTTCTGCAATTTTTCCATTTTCGATTTTATAAGTTAAATATTGGTAATAATCTGCTTTTCTTCCATCAAGTTCTTTAGGAATCCAGCCGTTTAATTTTTTAGTAAAAGAAAGAAGCTGGTCTGCTAATTCTTGATCAAGGTTTGTTTCTTTATAATCACTGTTCATTTGCTGAACTCTGAATAGTCCTGTTTTTCCCTCACAATTTACCACAAAACGAATTGTTATATAAGCATTTATATCCTTAGAAGAAGATAAATTTAATTTTTCTAATTCTCGAATAATTGCAATTTTCTCTCCTTTGTACTGAATTCCGGACGTGTTTCCGTAATAATATTGAATTCCATAATCTTTATCCTGACATTTTCTAAAATTTGAATCGTCCAGTTTTTTATCAAACGTAATATCTCCAACATGAGCAGAATATTTTGAAACAGTTGTTTTTTCGGATTGACAACTGAATAAAATTTGCAAAAGGAATAGCATGTAGGTTACTTTGTTCATAATTTTATTTTTCAAACTTTGTCAAAGATTTGAAACTTTACCAAAGCATTAAACCGTTTTCCCTAAAAGCGTGCCTTGTGTATTATCGTGTACAAAAACATCCACAATGTCACCAATTTTCTGCCCTTCTAATTTATCGAATACACAAACCGCATTTTGCGAGTTTCTTCCTTTCCATTGGTTTTCATTTTTCTTGGAAGTTCCTTCAATTAAAATTTGATGAACTCTACCAACATACGATTTCATGCGTTTTCTGGAAAGTTCTCCTTGCAAAGCGATCACTTCAGCCAAGCGCTTTTGTTTTACCTCAGCAGGAATATTATCTTCCATTTTTTTGTGAGCAGGAGTTCCCGGTCTTTCAGAATAGGCGAACATATATCCATAATCGTACTCCACTTCTCGCATCAAACTTAATGTGTCTTGATGGTCTTCTTCGGTTTCTCCACAAAATCCGACTATCATATCTTGAGAAAAGGCAATTTCCGGAACAATTTCTTTGGCTTTTTTAATTAATTCCAAATATTCTTCACGAGTATGTTGTCTATTCATAGCTTTAAGCATATTGTTGCTTCCGCTCTGAACAGGAAGATGAACGTATTTGCAAATATTTTCGTGTTTTGCCATTGTTCTGAAAACCTCCAAACTCATATCTTGAGGATTGGACGTAGAAAATCGGATTCTCATTTCAGGAACTGCATTTGCAACTAAATCAAGCAATTGTGAAAAATCTACAGCAGTAGCTTTCTGCATTTCGGTAGCTTTTACAAAATCTTTTTTTGGCCCACCTCCATACCAAAGATAAGAGTCTACATTTTGCCCCAAAAGTGTAATTTCTTTGTAGCCATTGTTCCAAAGATCTTTACATTCTTCAATAATGGAATGTGGATCTCGGCTTCTTTCTCTCCCTCTCGTAAATGGAACTACACAAAAAGTACACATATTATCACAACCTCTTGTAATGGTAACAAAAGCTGTAACGCCATTTCCACCTAAACGAACCGGATTGATGTCTGCATACGTTTCTTCTTTTGAAAGAATGACGTTGATAGCGTCTCTTCCGTCTTCGGTTTCTTTTAAAAGATTAGGCAAATCTCTGTAAGCATCAGGACCAACTACTAAATCTACCAATTGTTCTTCTTCTAAAAATTTGGTTTTCAAGCGTTCTGCCATACAACCAAGAACACCAACAGTAAGATTAGGCTTTTCGGATTTCAAATTTTTGAATTGAGAAAGACGCATTCTTACCGTTTGCTCTGCTTTTTCACGGATGGAACAGGTATTCAGCAAAATAAGGTCTGCTTCTTCTGCTTTCAAAGTTGTGTTATATCCTTGCTCGTTAAGAATGGAAGCAACTATTTCAGAATCAGAGAAATTCATCTGACAACCATAACTTTCCAAAAATAGCTTTTTAGAATTTTCCGGCTTTTCTGCAATAGCAAAAGCCTCTCCTTGTTTGGTCTCGTCTATATATTTTTCTTGCACAATAATTCGGTTTAAAATTCAATATTCAAAGTTTACAACTCTGAATTTTTAGAACTCAGAACTTTGAATAATTCGTTCGCAAAGATACAAAATATTGTGACAGAATGGCAGGAATTAGGTTGCTTAAACACAAGAATTATTGATCAAAATTTATGGATAACCTATAATTGCTTTCTACAGGAACTGAATTTCTAGTGGCAGGTTTCCATTTTTTCAATTTTTCCATTGCTTTTAATACATCATCTTTTATTCTGAAAAAAATAGGATGATTAATTCTCACATCTTTCATATTCCCATTCTTGGAAACTTTAAATAATACAACAATAGTTTCCCCTCTCAATTCCATCAAATAATTACTAAAAACAGGCTCTAGAATTTTCTGTAATCCAACATCAAAGGCGGCGTTTCCACCGGGATATTCTGCCTCTTTATAGTCCAATGTTAGAGATTCATCAATTTTTATGTCAAAAACTTCATGAGGAATTATTTTATAATTTGCAATTACCGGATATGATTTTCCTTTATGATGAATCGGTTCCCACCCATTTAAATATTTGAAAGTACTTCGTACAAAATCAAAGGCGCATTTATTTTTTTTGATGTTTATAGTATCAGAATCTTTTATAAACTTAATTGTATTATCGGGGTAAACTATCCATTTTGCAGTATATTCTTCGTCTTTATTTTTGCAGGGTTCTACGTTGTTTTCAATAGCTACTTGTTGTAATTCTTTTAGAAAATTCAATTCTCCTTTATTATAAAAATATTGTCCAGGAGGATATTGGTCATATATAACCGTTTCCTGCGAAAAAGCAAAAAAATTAAAAATCAGAAAAAATAGAATACTTATTTTTTTCATTTATAAATCTGAGCTAATAGAAGAAAAATTCATTTTCAACTTCATTTGAGAAGTAATAGGTTTTCCGTTGCATTTTGCAGGAGTCCAGTTTTTCTTGATTCTTCTTACCACATATTGCATATCATCAAAGAATATTCCGCTATTCTGAACTTTTGGTGCTCCTTCTACATCTATTACTCTTCCTTTTTCATCAATAGTAAGAGTAAAGGCAAATTCTCCGTTCAAAGTATAAAAATCCGAATTTAGAAAAGTATACATGTATTGCTTGAGCAAAGATTTGTAAGCTGAAACACCTCCCTCAAAACTTGCCGCAGAAAAATCTTTACATTCTTTTACGGAAATTTGAATAAATGGTTCTTTAATATCAATCTTCAAGAGATTTTTGTTGTTCTCAATGATGAAAGAATCATCTCGATCTTCGATATCGGTTTGTGCAAAAGAAACCGTAAACATCAGAACTCCTAAAAATAAAAATAGTGTTTTCATAAAATTTAGTCTTTATAGATAAATTTACAATAAGATATCATAAAGAAATTATTTTATTTTCTTAAAAAACTATAATACTTCTACCTGATTTCTTAGTAAATCTTCGAATTCATCCCTTTTTCGGATAAGATGTGCTTTTTTATCGAGATACATTACTTCCGCAGGTTTTAGTCTGGAGTTGAAATTAGAGCTCATTTCAAAACCATAAGCTCCTGCATTTCTAAATGCCAGAATATCTCCTTCACGAACTTCATTTATTTTTCTGTCCCAAGCAAAAGTATCGGTCTCGCAAATATTTCCGACTACAGTATAGATACGTTCCGGACCTTTTGGATTGGAAATGTTTTCAATAATATGATACGAATCGTAAAACATTGGACGAATCAGGTGATTAAATCCCGAATTCACACCTACAAAAACAGTTGCAGTTGTTTGTTTGATTACATTTGCTTTTACCAGAAGATAGCCACAGTTGCTTACCAAAAATTTTCCGGGTTCAAACCAAAGCTCAAATTTTTTCCCTGTTTCTTTAGAATAATCGGAAAGCGCTTTTTCCACTTTTTTTCCGAGAGATTTCACGTCTGTTTCCATTTCACCTTCTTGATACGGAACTTTGAAACCACTTCCCATATCCAAATATTTCAAATTTGGGAAATGTTCTGACAATTCGAACATAATTTCCAAACCTTGAAGAAAAACATCCGGATCTTTAATTTCGCTTCCTGTATGCATGTGAAGACCTTCTACATTCACACCAGTACTTTTCATGATTCTTTCAATATGACGAAGCTGATGGATGGAAATTCCAAATTTGGAATCGATGTGTCCCGTAGAAATTTTATAATTTCCTCCTGCAAAAATGTGCGGATTGATTCTCACAAAAATCGGATATGAATTCCCAAATTTATTCCCAAATTGCTCCAAAATCGAAATATTATCAATATTGATATGAACTTTCAAAGCCATTGCTTCTTCAATTTCTGCAAGATCAACACAATTGGGCGTGAACAAAATTCTGTCCGAAGAAAATCCGGCTTTGATTCCCAGCTTCACTTCATTAATGGAAACACAATCCAAATTAGCACCTAACTTATTGACGTACTTAAGAATATTGATATTTGTTAAAGCCTTTGCAGCATAAAAAAATTTGGTTTTTTTAGTGAATGAAGAAGTCAATTTTTCGTATTGTTCTTTTATACTTTCCACGTTGTACACATATACAGGCGTACCAAAATCTTCTGCAATTTTTAGCAATTCTTTGTTCGTCATTTTTATAGATTTTTTAATGCTATAGAATAAAGCATTTTGAGAACGCAAATGTAGGAATTTTTTTTAATTTTCTGGTAAATCCTGAATCTCAAAATCACCTCTTAAAAGCGCCAATTTCAAATCGTTCTGAAGATCGACAGTTGAAACAGGAATGCTTATTTTCAGTTTATTAATCTTAGATTTGGATTTAATTTGAGAGTAAAATTCGTAAAATCCAAAAGAGGTTAGTTTTCCGTTTTCAAGAATCAGAAAAACTTTTTCTCCTAAAATTCTTCCCGGTGCAGACCAGATTTCGTTTCGTTTTTTAAGATTAATCGTCTTTGTAAATTCTTTTATATCAGCATATTCCTCTTTTCCTTTGATGAAATTTACCGCTTTCAAACCTTGAGTAAAAGAACGGAATTTCAACAATGGTTTTTCTTCACTTTGAAGGCTGTTTTTCTCTACTCTATATTTTCCATTTTTGTAAAATAAACCGAAAGGAAGTTTTTCAATTTTTTTGATTCCTTTAGTTTTCATCAAAAGTTTTGCTACAATATCACTTCCTGCAAATTCATAATTAATCTGTTCGCACTGATCTTGGACAGCTTCCCAACGTTTTGATTTAGAATTGAATAACTTCTTTGCAAATTTATTAATATCATCTACAAAATCACTGAAAAGTATTTTTCCTTTTTCGTTTTGGAAATAGATGATTCCTCTTTCATTTGGCAAATCTTGAGTCAATTCCCGAACTTTATTGATGTAAGTTTTAGCATTTGTTTCTTCATGCTGAGCTTGGATTATTTCATTATTTTTATCCTTGATCATCAAAAGTTTGAATAGCTCTAAAGTAGCTCTTGCATCACCTGCAGCTCTGTGATGTTCTGTCAAAGGAATTCCGAGAGATTTTACCAATTTTCCTAATGAATAGCTTTCTGCTTCGGGAATCAGTTTTTGCGCTAACGGAATGGTATCTAAAGTATTGATTTTAAAATCGTAACCAAGTCGTTTGAACGATTGGCGAAGCATCCGATAATCGAACTCAATGTTGTGTCCAATTAAGGTTGTTCCATCTGTAATTTCGACAATTCTTTTAGCAATTTCATGAAATTTGGGTGCGGTTTTCACCATTTTTGTGGTAATTCCTGTTAATTTCTGTACAAAAGCAGTGATTTCACTTTCTGGATTTACTAAAGAAATGAACTGATCTGTAATTTCATGACCGTTGTATTGAAAAATAGCAATATCAATAATGCTTTCTTTTCTATAACCCGCTCCATTGCTTTCTATGTCGATTATTGTGTACATTATTTCTTTAGAAAAAAATTTAGCTGTAAATTTAGTATTTTAAAGATTATATTAATAAGGCTTGTGCAAAGTTGTGCACAAGCCTTTATTTTATAAGCCCAAAAGTTTTTTTACTTGTGACTATCTTTAGTCTGATAGAGACAAGGTTTTATTTTGTTGAGCCATCGTTTTATTCGATTAAGCCATTGCTTTGTTCGATTGAGCCATTGTCTTGTTTGATAATAACATAGATTTGTCCGAACGAGACTTTATTTTTTTGGATTATCTCCTTTTGAATTTTATTTTTGCGATTGCTTTGTATTGTGCAGAGTTGGTATCAAGAATTGTAAATATATAATCTTTGGCTTTATAGGCAATGTCTACAAGGTTATCTTCGGAGTTATATAGTGTTGCATTTCTCATACTTCGGGCATTGTTAAGTGGAATAAAGGCATCTGCAACGGCTTGAGTTTTTGCGAGCATTTGTGCTTTTTTCTGCTGATACGTTTCAACCTTATATTCTTCTTCATTTGGATTGTAGTCCGGCGTGTTTTGTAAAATCGCAATGAGAGCATCCATATTGTTGGTACGCTGATCGTAACTCAATTGTGATATTGAGTAACCGGTTTGTGTTTGCTCCGGATCGGTGGGTGTTTCTACCGGTGTTTTTCTTACTCCTTTTAGTTTACGAACAATAGTCATAAAATCTTCTAACTGTGCTTGCGTAACATTTTCAGTAGCCTTGTATGCTTTACGGAGTTTTGTAAGATCACGATTGAGTGGCTTGAAAACAGCTTCTCTTTCGTTAACAGCAGTAGAATAAGGTGCAAGTAGATTGTTTACATTTTCCTGTTGGGTGAAAGCTGTATTATATATGTTTTGTAAATTGGAAAGTAGAATTTTTGTATTAGTCGGGTTGTATAAGTCGCCTAATGCTATGATGTTCGTGATAAGCAGATTAAGATTTGCAATATTTTTTGCGTGCCCTACTTCGCTTGTTGATGCCATATTGTTGTTTATTTATTTTGAAGTTTTTCTAAATTTTCTATTTTTTCTTTTAATGTTTCTATTTCCTTTTTTAGAAGATTGATGTAATCCTGTTGATTTTCTAAAACAAATTCTGGAATATTGCAATAGTTGTTGTTGCTTCCAATATTGTAGCTACTATTACCCGTTACATTTTCAAAATGTTGAGAAATTACTTTTTCATCACCATCTTCTTTTATATCTTCTACTTCTACATTTAGAAGTTTTGCTATTTTTTCCCATTCTTCATCTGTAACTGGTATGCTTCCGTTTTCTTTACGAGAATATCTTGTTTGATTAATATTTAGATATTTTGCAACATCTTGTTGTGAAAAATTTTTGTCTGTACGTACTGTTTTTAATTTTTCTTTTATCATAATATTTTTTTACAAATATAAACTTATTCATACTTATTCGCATAACTTTGAATAAAAAATATTTTTCATATTAAATTGAATTCTATTAAGTTTGTTTCAAGTTTTTCGAAAAACGCTAAATAAACTTACATTAATTTTTTAAAAAACAATTCATTTATGAAGAAAACAGTTTTATTAATTTTACTTTTTATAATTGGAATTATATACTCTTGTAATTCGGAGGACAATACAAGTAATTCTCAAACTTTAACAAAGAATAATATTTTTTCGGAAAATGCTAAATTTTCGCACGTTACAGGATATTTAAATTTCACAAACGGTGGAAAATTAAACTTTTCATCTGATCAAATTAATAATTTATTAATGCAATGTTCCATTGATATAAACCAATTTCAAGAAATCAAAGACATAGTCATTTATACAACTGGAAGTGAAAATAATACATCAAGCGTTAATATTAATAAACTTGAAGGAATTTCTATATATGCTGTAAAAAATGGAATCTTAAATCATTCTTTTTATAAAAAGATCAATGATGCATTTTTAAATGTTCCCGAGTTATCTCATAATTGTAGAAATATTACATATGCAAATACTGTTTTTATTATTTCAAAAACAAAAATCAAAGAAAAAGGACTGTCTGTTTATTTGATAAAGAATCCAAGTTCTTACAAAGATTCTGAAATACAAACGTCTAAAGAATTTGATGACTATATTAATCTGTATTATGGTGAGCAAATCAAGTTGAATAATAAATTGAGTCAGGAAGAGATTAATTTTTTAGTATCTAATATAGCACCTAGAGGTCAATGTGGGCTTTGCGGAAATTTAAGAGGTTCATGCGATTTAGGTGCTGGTTTATGTGATCCTCCACTTTGTCAATCGAATTTTACAAAAAATACTTTGGAAGAAAGTAATAATAGTTTATCTGCAAATATAGATTTGAATAAAATTTATCCTGTAAGAGATAATATTTTAGAAAACTCTCTTTTTGGACTTAAGTATGAAAATTATTACTATGATACTAGCTTTGGTGATTTAGATATAACATTATCAGAAGCAATTTCAATAGCAGAAATTTTGCCTCAAATTTATTCAATTTATAATAGTATTGCTAATAATGAAGGACAGAAAATTGCTATTGATGATGAATTACGGTTAAAAATATTTCAAATAATAGATTCAATAAAGAATCATAACCAAAGTAATACAAATTTTATTAAGATTTTGGATGATATAAAAGATGACACAAATTTTTTAACTAACAAAACAATAAGTGAAATTAACAATATTATATATTAAAGATCTTATTTTGATAATTATTATAGCATTTGTGGTCTACATCACAAATGCTTTTTCTGCTTTATATATATTTAATAATACTATTTTTTTTGGTGTAACTGCAATTTTAATATCTTTTTTTATTAAATTTTTAATTCTTAGGATTCTTTTAGAATTCATAAAAAAAGATTTTTTTATGCACATATTTATAGCATATAATTATTATTTCTATGCTTGGTTATTTGTATTAGTCTTACATTTTCTTCTCAGATACTATCAACTTTGTAATAATACTACTGTTTCTATGTTAAAGCATAATTCAAACTTGATACTCTCAATTTCAATAATGATGCTGTGGAATTTATTGCTTCCAGAAAAATTCAAAGATTTTTTTTGCTTTAAAGAAAAAATATTTTTCTTTGGAATATCTGTAATAATTAATTTGTTTTTTATAATTGTACGGATATAATTTTCAATTAAAAAATTATGAAAAAAACAATTTTATTAGGGGCGTTTCTTACATTAGGAACTACCTTAGGTTTTGCAAATACAAAAGGAAACGTAGAAAAAGTAAATTCCGAAGCAAAAGAAGTTACAGTTAATAAAAGTACTAAAAAGGCTAAGAAAATTGTCCAAAAACAATGTGGAGTTTTTCAGGCAAGTTGTACATCTGCATATACTTGTCAAGATTGGACTAGTGCTCAATGGATTCACTGGATGGAACAAATTCAAGAAAATTACTGTCAACTATAATTTCAGTTTCATAGCGTAATCATTTCTTCATACTCAATAAGAACGAAGTTCTGATTATTATATTAATCAACTAAAAAATCGTTCAAATAATAAATTTTGTTTGAGCGATTTGTTATTTTTATAAAAAAACAACAATGAATTTTACAATAAAACAAACGGTAACAATTTTATTTTTAATATTTTCCTCTGTATCATTTTCTCAAACAGCTATAAGTGATTCTTTAAGGGGAGAATTTACTTATTTACTTCAATATAAGCCCAATACTCTAAATCGAGATAACGTTTATAAGGAGCTTTTTTCATTACAAATAAGTGATAAGCGTACATTTTTTATCAGTGAAAACAGATTGAAATTCGACTCTATTATTACAACACAATTTAGCAATAGAAAGAATAGCACTTTTAATGTTGATATGAGAAGTTTGCCCCCATCAAAATTTAAATTTTTAATTATCCAAACTAGTGATAATTCACAATTTTACGAAGCAGCAGGAATGACACTTTTGTCATATAATACACCTGCAATTAGTAATTGGAAATTGTTTGATGAAACGGAAGTAATTAATTCTTTTGTTTGTAAAAAAGCTGAGATTAGTTATAAAGGAAGAGATTGGACTGCGTGGTATTCTGCCGAAATTCCTTTTCCTTATGGTCCCTACAAATTCAGTGGTCTCCCAGGCTTAATTGTGAAAATAACAGATAAAACAGGCGATTATGATTTTGAATTGGTGAAATCAGTATCAAGTTCTGATTTGAAGGGAAAGACAATAACAATAAATGAAGCACGATATCAAAATGCTAAGATAGTAACGAAAAAAGAATTAGCGCAAGCAATAATAAATGCCAAAGAAAATGCTAAATATGAATTAGAAAGAATGGGTACTGTATTTTCAGATAATCAGAAAAGACAAAAAATAAGTGAAACAGAAAAAATGGGGTATAACCCTATTGAATTAGAGGATTAAAAAACTTCCTACAAAACATATAGAATAAAATATAGACAGAACATTTTTGAATGCCCGAAATTTTTTTACACCTTATATGCTTACTACTTCCTATACCTTTTAATATTATCGTCTCCTTCCACCTAATCCAAACATTCCCAAAATCGCTTTTGCACCTTCTCTCATTAAAGTACTTGTAAATGTTCTTCCAGCTTTACTATTGAGTACTTGTTCAAACATTCCCGGTTCTTCTTTTACGGGTTTTGTTTTTTGTGTAGGTGCAGCATTTTGTACTGCCTGTTCCATTCGGGAAGTGAGCATTTCGTAGGCAGAATCTTTATTTACAGGGTTTTCATATTTGGCTACCAAAGCTGATCTGGATGTTAGTTCGTTTACTTCTGCATCCGATAAAACATCCATTCTTGATTCCGGAGAAATAAGATACGTGTGAACCAAAGGAGTCGGAATTCCTTTTTCATCAAGTGCAGTTACAAATGCTTCACCAATTCCCAAATTCTGAATAAGATTGGAAGCGTCATAAAATTCCGTAATCGGATAGTTTTCTACTGCCTTATCAATTTCTTTACGATCTTTTGCCGTAAATCCACGCAAAGCATGCTGAATTTTCAATCCTAATTGGGACAGAACATTCTCCGGAACATCTCCCGGAATTTGAGTGATAAAATAAATTCCCACTCCTTTGGAACGGATCAGCTTTACCATTGTTTCTATCTGCGAAAGCAATGCTTTTGATGCTTCATTGAAAATCAAATGTGCTTCATCAATGAAAAGTACAAGTTTGGGCTTTCCGGAATCTCCTTCTTCCGGAAATGTCATATAGATTTCAGCAAAAAGAGAAAGCATAAACGTAGAAAACAACTGCGGTTTGTTCTGAATATTTCCAACTCTTAAAATATTTACCACGCCTTTTCCTCCACGAGTCTGAAGCAGATCTTCCACATCAAAGCTAAGTTCTCCAAAAAACTGAGCTGCACCTTGTTGTTCCAAAGCAACAATGGAACGCAAAATAGCACCTAAAGAAGCAGGAGCAATTGATCCGTAATTGTTTGACAGATCTGCTTTTCCTTGTGGATGATCCGTTACATATTGCAATACTTTTTTTAGATCTTCAAGATCAATTAATGGCAAACCTTTATCATCACAATATTTGAAAACAATGGACATAATGCTTTGTTGCGTATCATTCAGTTCAAGAATTTTGCTCAACAAAACAGGTCCAAATTCTGTGACAGTTGCTCTTAATTTTACGCCTTCTTCTCCGGAAATGGTCATCAATTCTACCGGAAAAGCCTGCGGTTCATACGGAAGTTGGGTCTTCGCATATCTTTCATCAATGATGCTGTTTCTCGTTCCTGATTCTGCAATTCCGGAAAAATCTCCTTTAATATCCAAAACCAAACTCGGAATTCCAGCATGAGAAAGCTGCTCTGCAAATACCTGTAACGTTTTTGTTTTTCCTGTCCCTGTTGCTCCTGCAATAAGACCATGTCTATTTATTGTTTTCAGAGGAATGGTAACATTCACTTCCGGAACTACCTCTCCATCAAGAATTCCTTTTCCTAAAATAATATGTTCCCCACTTGGATTATATCTATTATTAAGTTCCTGAATAAATTTTGCTTTGTCTGCCATTTTTCTATTTTGAAATTTTTACAAAAGATAAAGATAAAATTTTTTGATAAAAAAAACAGTTATAATTATATTTTGAATAAATAATCTTTAGAATTAAATTCAATATTTTTGTAGCAGTGAAATGCAACTCAGTTCAAATGCAATAAAAAATTTGTCTAATAGAAAAAGCCAATAGCATTATTCTGTTGTTTTAGACAAAAATCATCAAATTTACACTATGAAAATTGAACAAATATATACCGGATGTTTAGCACAAGGAGCATATTATATCGTTTCCGAAAATGAAGCTGCAATTATTGATCCTTTAAGGGAAATACAGCCCTATCTTAATCGTCTGGAGAAAGATAATGTGAGGTTAAAATATATTTTTGAAACTCATTTTCATGCCGATTTTGTATCAGGACATTTGGATCTAAGCAAAAAAACGGGAGCTCCTATCATTTATGGACCCACCGCAAAACCAAATTTTGAAGCCATTATTGCTACTGATGCACAGATATTTGAAATCGGGAAAGTAAAAATTAAAGTTCTTCATACTCCCGGACATACATTGGAAAGTTCTACTTTTCTTCTTTTGGATGAAAATGGAAAAGAACACGCAATATTTTCCGGCGACACCTTATTTCTTGGTGACGTAGGAAGACCCGATCTTGCACAAAAAGGAAAAGAACTTACATCAGAAGATCTTGCCGGATATTTGTATGACAGCATCCAAACCAAAATTTTTCCTCTTCCCGACGACGTTATCGTATATCCGGCACATGGAGCCGGTTCTGCATGCGGAAAAAAAATGCAGAAAGAGACGGTAGATACTTTGGGGAATCAGAAAAAGACCAATTATGCGCTCAACCAGCCCAATAAAGAATCTTTTATAAAAGAGGTTTTGGATGGTCTTGCTCCTCCTCCAAAATATTTTGGAATGAATGTGGCCATGAACAAAGGAGGCTACGAAAGTTTTGAAAAAGTTAAAAGCAAAGGATTGAGCCCAATTTCTGTTGATGATTTTGAAAATGTAGCAGAAGAATCCGGAGCTTTGATTTTGGATACAAGAAGTGCTGCAGATTTTCATAAAGGATTTGTTCCTAATTCTATTAATATAGGATTAAAAGGTGATTTTGCACCTTGGGTAGGAGCTATGATTGTAGATGTAAAACAGCCTTTGCTTTTGGTTGCCGATTCCGGTTCCGAAGAAGAAGCAATTACCAGATTGGCAAGAGTCGGTTTTGATAATG
Organism: Chryseobacterium sp. HNCC26DJ241; assembly: GCF_057180505.1. Lineage (NCBI taxonomy): Bacteria > Pseudomonadati > Bacteroidota > Flavobacteriia > Flavobacteriales > Weeksellaceae > Chryseobacterium > Chryseobacterium sp. HNCC26DJ241. The sequence goes on from NZ_JBXUGL010000023.1 coordinate 24,277, forward strand.
TAATTGGATATTTGGATGGCAGTTTTGAAAAATGGAAAAACTCCGGGAAGGAAACCGATGAAATCAAAAGAATTTCGCCGGAAGAATTTGCTCAAGAATTTACCAAAAATTCCAAAATAATTGATGTAAGAAAACCAAGCGAATATGAAGCGGAACATATAGATGAAGCCTATAGCAAACCTCTGGATTATATAAGTGAATGGATTGGAAATATGGACGATTCCGAACATTTTTTCCTTCATTGTGCCGGTGGCTACAGAAGTATGATTGCAGCCAGTATTCTTAATTCCAGAGGAATACGAAATTTCACGGAAATTGAAGGGGGCTTCAACGGAATAAAAAAAACGGAAAAAGTACCCACTTCTGATTTTATCTGCCAAAGTAAAATTTTTAACGAGAATTAAAGATCATGTCTCAAAAATTTCAAGAACTTATACAATCTGAAAGACCTGTTTTGGTAGATTTTTTTGCAACTTGGTGTCAGCCTTGCAAAGTACAATCTTCTGTCTTGAATACAGTGAAAGAAAATGTAGGCACTCTTGCTAGAATCGTGAAAATAGACGTAGACCAATTTCCGAAAATTGCAGCGGAAAATGGAGTTCGTGGTGTTCCGACTTTGGCTATTTTTAAAAACGGAGAACTGCTTTGGAAAGAAAGCGGAGTGCATGATGTAAATACTTTAACAGAACTTTTGAAACAATTTGCTTAAAAATTTATGAAAAGATTTCTTTTGATACTTATCGTTTTACCCGTATTATATTTTGCGCAGGAAAAAGAGATTCTGAAAGTAATGAAAGATCAGCAAACCGCATGGAATAATGGCGATCTTGAAAATTTTATGAAAGGATACTGGAAAAGTGATTCGCTAATGTTTATCGGTTCTCATGGTCCTACTTACGGCTGGCAAAATACTCTGGATAATTACAAAAAAACATATCCCAACAAAGAAAAAATGGGGACTTTGGAATTTTCTGAAATAAAAGTAAAAATGCTTGGAACAAACTATGCTTCTGTTTTCGGAAAATGGAAACTGATCAGGGAAAAAGATTCTCCAAACGGAATTTATACTTTATTGTTTCAGAAATTCAAAGACGGCTGGAAAATCATTTCAGATCATACAGAATAATTATAGCTTGATTTCAAAATCATCCCTGTCTTTCAGAAAAGGAAACTTTTCACGAAATTTATGGAGCTTTTCCAAACTAATTTCTGAAAAAACCAAATTTTCTTCACGACTAGAAATTTCTTCTCCATCTGCAAAAAAGCATCGGGAACTTTCTTCGTAATTTAAATTGTTTCCGTCAGTTCCTATTCTGTTCAGTCCAAAAACATAGGCCTGATTTTCAATTGCTCTAGCTTTTAATAAATGTTTCCATGCTTCTACTCTTGTGTCCGGCCAATTGGCAACATATAAAGCGATGTCATAATCATCATTATTTCTGCTAAAAACTGGAAAGCGTAAATCATAACAAACCTGAAGTAAAATTCTAAATCCTTTATAATCAATTATTTTCCTTTTTTCTCCAGAAGTATAAATTTTATCTTCTCCGGAATACGAAAACAAATGTCTCTTATCATAAAAATCGAAACTTCCGTCTGGTTTTACAAAATAAAATCGATTGTAAAATTTTCCGTTTTCCATTACCGAAACACTTCCTGCAACAGCGGCATTTTTTCTTTCAGAAAAATTTTTCATCCATTGCAACGTTTCATTTTTTCTGTCTGCAATTTCTTCCGCATCCATACAAAATCCTGTAGAAAACATTTCCGGTAAAAGAAAAATATCCGCAGAAACATCTGAAAATTCATTTTCTATTGTATCAAAATTTTCAGATTTTTTTTTCCATTTAATAATAAGATTCAATCCTGAAATTTTTAAATCCATTTCAAATTTTCTTTTAGAATTTTAGATATTTTTTACATTTAAATCAAATAATTCTCCTATTCATACCGTTTTGGTCTTATATTTGAAATTGAGAATTTATAATTAAATATATGAAAAAGTTTTTAATCGCAGGGGTTTTATTAGTTTTTAGCAATTTTAGTTTTGCACAGGCATGGAACGGAAATGGAGATCAAAAAGTACAAATTGGTCTTAGTGCATGGGGAAATGGAACAGGAATAACAGGAACGTATGATTATGGAATCAGTAATTTACTCTCAGTAGGTGGTGGTGCCAATTTTTATTTTGAGAATTTTAAAGACAATGATAAAAAAAATAATTTTTTCATTTTCGGGAGACTCAATGCGCATTTACAGGATGCTTTAGGACTTGATGAAAAATGGGACGTCTATCCCGGCGTAGATGTAGGGGTAATTAAAAATACTTTTGGATTGGGTGCGCATATCGGAGCGCGTTATTTTTTCAATGACAAGTTTGGAGCATTTGTTGAAATCGGAAATAATGGAAGTATTGGTGTATCCATCAATCTTTAAAAAAATAAAATAAACCAATCCAAACTAAAATAAATCATTATGAAAAATCTATTTACAAGGATGGCCATTCTGATGGTTGCAGTTTTGGGAATTACAAAAGTACAAGCACAAACATATAAAACAGGTGCAGGTCTTTTGGTGGACGTAGGCAATGGCTCTACTTTGGCGGGACCACATGTAAAACATTTCTTTTCAGGCAATAGTGCCGGAGAATTTAGCGTCTTATTTGGAGATAATGCTACTACAATCCAAGCATTATATCAATACAATAAAAAAATTAGTGGAGCGCAAGGACTAATGTGGTATATTGGTATGGGGCCGGCTATAAGTTTTGGAGATGGGAATTCTACATTTTCCATTGTTCCGACTGTAGGTTTGGATTACAAAATTTCCGGAGCACCTCTTGATTTATCTTTTGACTGGAGGCCGAGAGTTTCATTTTTCGATAATGACTCCGATTTTGCTGCCGGAAGATTTGGACTTGGTTTACGTTTTACTTTTTAAAAAATATTTAGAAATTTTGACAAAAAGACTCTCTTTTATGAGAGTCTTTTTCTTTGGCATAGTTTTGATAATGCTTACATTTGCAAAACTTTAAATTTTTTAAAACGTATTAATGGAATTAGCATTAAAAATATTTCAATTTATTCTGAGTATATCAATACTAGTATTACTTCATGAGTTAGGGCATTTTCTTCCTGCAATATGGTTCAAAACCAGAGCAGAAAAATTTTTCCTGTTTTTTGATCCTTGGTTTTCTCTTTTTTCCATGAAAAAAATAAATGGAAAATGGCAATATAAATTTTTATCAAAAAACCTACCTGATACTGAAACTGTTATTGAAAACGGACAGCAAAAAGAGGTTCCAATTGATGTTTCTAAACTTCCGGATAATGACTGGAGAAAGCATCCTGAAAACACCAAATACGGAATAGGTTGGCTTCCAATGGGAGGATATGTAAAAATTGCCGGAATGGTAGATGAAAGTATGGATCTCGAACAATTGAAAAAACCAGCACAAAGTTGGGAATTCCGTTCAAAGCCGGCTTGGCAAAGATTAATCATCATGTTAGGAGGTGTTACTGTAAATTTTTTCCTTGCGTGGTTGATCTATTCTTGTCTTAGTTTCTTTAATGGGGAGGCTTATACGGATTTAAAAAAATTTAATGATGGAATCAGTGTTTCGGATGCCGGGAAAAAAATGGGTTTTAAAAATGGTGACAAAATTATTAGCATTGATGGAAAACCAGCTGAAAGATTAGAAAATGCTTCTATTAATCTCCTTTTCAGTAATAATGTAACCGTTTTAAGAGTTGGGAAGCAAGTTAGTTTCCATGTGAATGAGGACGGAGTAGCTGATGTTATTCGCCAGAGAGAAGCTAAATTATATATTGTACCGAGAATTCCGATGGTCATTGATTCACTTGCAAGTGAATCTTCAAAAAACTCAGGGCTTCTTCCCAATGACAAAGTTTTATCCATCAATGGTCAAAAAGCACTATACATGGATGAAACCGGACTTATTCTGGAAAAAAACAAAAATAAGATCGTAAAGGTAGAAATTGCCAGAAATGGAAAGACTGAGATTCTGTCTATTCCTGTGAATTCGGAAGGAAAATTAGGTGTAAAAGTAAAAACGAATATTTCAAATTTCACAACTACTAAACAATATTCTTTTTTAGAAGCTATTCCGAGAGGTTTTACAAGAACTATTGATGCTCTCACCATGCAAGTGAAACAATTCAAGATTATGTTTAATTCCAAAATTCAGGGATATAAAAATGTGGGAGGCCCAATCGCAATTGTAAATTCTATGCATGTAGATAAAAGTGCAAATGGTGATTTAGCTATCAATTGGACTGTTTTCTGGAGCTTTACGGCTATGTTTTCTGTTTGGTTGGCTTTTCTCAATCTTATCCCTATTCCCGGGCTGGATGGTGGACATGTTATGTTTACTCTTTGGGAAATGATTACAGGAAAACCTGTACCACAAAAAATTCTTGAAAATGCACAAATGATTGGTGTTATTTTCCTTTTAGGATTAATGGTTCTAATCTTCGGAAACGATATTTTTAAATTAATCTTTTCAAAACATTAATTTTTTATAAAAAATATTTGCGTACAAAAAAAAAGCTTTTTATATTTGCACACGCTTAACAGGAAAAGCAAATTCCTCCTTAGCTCAGTCGGTTAGAGCATCTGACTGTTAATCAGAGGGTCGCTGGTTCGAGCCCAGCAGGAGGAGCTTTAAAAAACACTTACATTAATTTGTAAGTGTTTTTTTTTGACTCTATTTACATTAACTACAACATGGCTCAATTGGATCAATTCCAAAACTTGGCGACTAAGCTAAAGTTTAGCGATGAAATCTAAATCAGCAGGAGAAAAATATGACTAAATTGTAATATTGAAACTATTTTTAGGATTTATAGCGGATCTTTTATTAACCTTCTCATAATGAAGCTACATCAAACAAATACTATTTTTTTATAATTTTTTTGCTAAACTTCACTCCATTACTTCCAGCTATATTGATTAGATATATTCCTGATAGTTCTTTGCTGATATTTATTTCCGCTTTTGAACTTTCTGAATATACATCTGATAAAATTAATTTACCGCTTGAAGAATGAATTTTTACGGAGTAATCCCCTAAAAAAGTAGGTACTTCTATGGTAAAAATTCCTGAATTTGGATTAGGATAAATTTTAATATCATCTTCTACAATAATCCCATTGTTATTGTCTGTATTTTTTGCTTTACCAGTAGTAGACGTGAATGTATTTACTATAAACCGATAACAGTTGGTGGTATTAAATGCTCCATTCATTCCATAAATTTTTAAATAATATGTACCTACAGGTAAAGAATTGATGGTAATATTTTCCTGATTAGACCCTAAATTATATCCACCTCCCAATACAACTCCTGATGAATTTAATAACTGAATATCATAATTGGTTACCAAATAGTTTAAAGTAACACTAATACCTGAAACTGCTGTTAAGTTAAATTTGAAAAAATCAACATCAATTGGACTATCTATTCCTGTAGAATATGTTTTATTCAATGCTATATTTTGAGCAAGAGTCATTGTATCATTATTTTCAGAAATACTTATACAAAAATTTGCAAAATTTGGTGTTGTAAAACTAGATTGCGCATAAGAAGAGTATCCTCCGTCGCAATTGGAACGAATTCTCCATTGGTACAGTTTGGCTGCATGCAAATTAATTAAATCATAGTAATTACCGATTGCTGAAGTGGTTGCTGTTGTCCAAGCAGAAGCTCCATTTATTTGGTATTCAATAGTGTAATCATTAATTCCTGAAGTAGGTGTCCATTGTAATCTAGCACTTGTCTGTGTAATGTTGATTACAGAAAGATCAGTTGGTGCAATACACGTCATATTGCAATCTATAACACAAGCCGCATTATTTACTGCATTTTGAATAACTACAGCCGGTTGAGAACCGAATCCTTTTGCAAAATTAGCAGCACAATAACTCATAATGGTACCTCCGTCAGTTGGAGCTGCAGGTTTTTCACATCCTCCTTCTGTTGTAAAACAGCCGTCCAATGCAGTGTTATTACCATTCCAAACACAGGCATGAGTATGTCTGGATCCCATTAAATGCCCGAATTCGTGAGCAATTACATGCACATTATATGAATAACTGGGTACAAGAACTACATCAGGGTTTAAATTTCCAGATACACTAAGACAAAAATCAATACCATTAGTATTGCATAAACCATTATAGCCAGACGCTATACCACCACCAATATATCTAAAAGTTAATAACTGTCCGATATGCCCGTTTATACTATATGTTTGTTGCTGAAATTGTGATAGCAATGCATTGGTAGATGTACCTGTGTAGGGATCTTCTATGTCCCAAATTTTTACTTCAGACATCGTAGTGGTAATACCATCGTTGCTGTATACAGTAGCAACCTGATTGTATAAATTGGTAACGTATTGTAAAACATTACTGATACTTCCTAAATTTTGGAAAATATCATATTCTGTTTCAAAATACAACCGCACACATTTGAACGAAGGAGATGTAATAGTTGCAGATCCTGTTTTATTTAATTTAGAATATATACTATATTCTTCGGCTGTTAAAGGTTCATTGAGTGTTGCACAATTTGTTTCAGGTCTTATTTTTAAATCTTTATCATTATAAATCACCATTCTATCATCATTTTTTAGTTTACCTATAACAAAGTTTCCTTCTGAAGTAGAAATAAATCCTGCAATTTCATTTTCATAAAAACTAATGCTTACTAAACTGTTTTTTTCTCCTTTTACAATACCTCTGTAATATTCTGCTTTTAATTTTGAGGCATCAAAACTTTTCCCGCTTCCTGTTTTTACAGATACATCTCTAAGCTGTTTAGAAGAATTGACTAAATATAATATCCAGGATTCTTTTTGATTTTTATTAACTTTTAAAGCAATAAAATCCGGAGAAGTATTAATAATTTCTAAAGCTTTTATTGTACTGTATTTCAAGACAGAATATTCTGAAACGCTTTCATTGATTTTCGAAGAATTGTATTGAGTATCTATAGAAAGTATACCTTCAATGATTTGGGGTTTTACTTGTCTATTAGTTCGCTCATTTACCTCCTGAGCTACAAATTTAATTTGATTTACTTGAGCTTTTACGATAAAGCTGATAAAGAAGATGAACAGTAGTGTTCTTTTTAAAGTTTCCATAAAGCAATTTTTCTAAAGGTTGTAAGAATTAAATTTTTCAATTTCCGTTTGTTATCGCTTGTTTTACTTGCCCATAACATAACCTTTTTATGTCTGATTGCTCTTTTTTGGAATAAGCCCTTATATAATTTTATTCATTAATCCAAAAAAAGCAACGTCTTGGGCATTCGTTAATAATTCATTTTCCATAAGCATAAAAATTATTTGGTTAAACTTTTTGTGAAATATCAATTGGCATTAAAACCATACTCAAATTTAGCTCTTAACATTCCGTCAAAAGAAATAAAACGAAAGCTCTTTAGTATATTTTTTAATTTCAAAAATGCACTAAAGTGTAATTTTTATTTATATAATTCTATTATAAGGATTACTCCGGACGAATAAAGAAGGAGCATTAAAAATGTCTGTTTTTCAAGGTATAAGATTTAATACTGATTAATAATCTTGCTCAATAATTTCTGTTCGAGAGAAACTTTAATAATTGTAGTTTTTTTTTAACATCCGTGTATTAAACTTAGTACAACTAAATTTTGCCTCATAGTAAGAGCTAAAATATCTTTGCAATTGAAATTCCATGAAATACTTATTAAATAATCTTTAACTGACATATAAACTTATAGTTAATACAAAGTGCATTATAATTTCAAAGACATCGATATAGGAAAATTGATAAAAGAGCGTATTATAGAAAGTAAAGTAGAAATGCCTCGAATTTGCAATTTTTTCAAATGTTCTGAATTAGAAGTCAACAAAATGCTCTCTAAACCCTCTATAGATAGTGATTTACTTTTAAAATGGAGCAAGCTCTTAGAATATGATTTTTTCAGGATCTATTCTCATCATCTTATTTTATATTCTCCTCATACAAGTAATAGTAATACTACAAGTAATGGCAATACTACAAAAATTAAAAGTACTTTGCCACAATTTAGAAAGAGCATATATACTAAAGAGATAATTGATTTTATCATAAATCTTTATGTTTCAGGAAATAAGACCAGACAGGAAATAATAAAAGATTATAATATCCCTAAAACAACTGTTTACAAATGGATAGAAAAGTATGCTGAGAAAAGCAAGGACTGAAAGAAGATACAAGAATAGCAAACAAAAATGGATTTTTAGAAGGGCTTACTCAGAAAAATAGCATTCATATTACAAAATATACTTAAAAACAACAAATGGAAAATTTAAAACCCAACTATAGAAGAATTTATAAAGATATAATTGCATTGCAATATCCTAATAAAGAAAACAGTTGTGCTTCTATTTTAAAAAAGAAACAATTATCAGTACAGGATATTATAGAGCTTAACGCAATTATTTTTGGAAATCAGGATAAGGAAGCGATCTCTTTTAACCAAAAATTCAGATCTTATGATAGATCTGATATATTCCAGATTTTAGATTTTCAAAAGGAAAATAATTTAAACAACAGTCAATTGGCCAGACATTTCAGACTCAGTAGAAATACTATTGCCAAATGGAAAAAATCTTTTTATTAAAGTAGTTTTTCCTCTATTATTTTTTTGACCAACGAATTTGCCATTAAAAAGTAATAAAATTTTATCAAAAATTTAGAATAGCATATTTATTTCTAAAAAATATTGATGTTTCATGTTGTGTCTTGTAGAAAAAAAACTACAAGCATATCATTATATTACTATAGATTTCAAAAGCATTAAGCCCCCTATTAACTCTAATTTTGCAAAATAAATACATTATATACAAGTATTTATAAAACAACAGGTTCTGAGTTTTTTAGAACAGGTTTTAAGATAATGTACAAAATTTTTAATTTATCATCGGTAATGCTATTGTTACTTTCCTTTCTGGTTAAGGGAAGGGATATTAATTATAGCATCAATACATACCCTGCTGATGAAGAAAAAAGTATAATATCCGGAATTGAAAACATCCATATCAGCGGTGGTTCATTTATATGCATTAAAGAGAAAAAAAACTCGGAAAAATGTATTGGAAAAAAAATTGAAACCTCTGAAATTGTAATAGGTTTTAACACTACCAAAAACAATAAAAAACAGCCCAAAAGCAAAAATAAAAAACCTGAAGAAAAACAACAGTCAGGTATCCAAGAAAACTTTCGTAAAAAGAATACTCAAAAGCAAAAATACACCCACACAGATTCAAAAAAAACCATAAATAAACTCTACAATAATCCCAACAGCAGTTCATTATTAGAAACACGGACAAACAGTTTGGCTTTTGTGGTGCCGGTTAATAATATATATAAAACAATCTGTTTTTCACATTATTCTTATGATGTCGAAAATTACCTTTTTGAACATAAAAAATTGCAAAACTGGTATTTATATTTTTTTAAATACAATATTCTTATCTCTCGATTTTCAGAAAGAGCTCCTCCATTTTTAGTGTAAAAAACACATAAATTTTAAAGACAAACAAGTAGATATACTGCTCTGCTTTGTTCATTTATTTCTGATTTCTGACGCTAGGAATCAAATTATATCATTTAGGGTAAAATAACCATTTACTCTCTTAATAACATTAATTATAATATTCAAAAAATGAAAAAAATAATATATTCTTTATCAACAATAGCTGTAGGTTTTATACATGCACAAACAGGAAACGTAGGTGTCAATACGCCTACGCCTCAAAAGACTTTACATGTTAATGGCTCTTTACAAATTACTAATGAGCTTAATGTAGGAGGAAATGCTACTACCGCAGGATCTGCAGGAACTGCAGGACAGGTTCTTACATCGGGTGGTTCTGGTGTCGCTCCTACTTGGACAACTATTTCTGGGAGTGGTGCAACCACCAATACATTAACAAACCCTACAAATACTATCACCAGTACGGTAAACGGGGTAGTAGCTACTACCTCTGCGGTAAATACCGTTAGCAATACTGTTTCTGGCGGTAATGTTACTACAACCGTAAATGGTGTTGCAGGGACAGCTGTACCTATTGCCAATGCATTGAGCTCTTCTGCAAACACTTTGTCTTCAACAGTTGCAGGAGGCACGACACAAACCGCAAGTATTGTTAATACAAGTACGGTATCTAACCCTACGAGCAATACTATTGGTACCACGATAAACGGTGTAGCTTCCACTACTAACGGGACGATTATAAATACCAATGCAATTTCTAATCCTACCACTAATACGATAAGAACCACAGTAAACGGAGTAAACTCATCTACAGATGCCACTATTGTGGGTAGCGTAAGCAATACTGTTTCTGGCGGTAATGTTACGACTACAGTAAATGGTGTTGCAGGGACACCTGTAGCAATAGCCAATACCCTTACCACTACGGGAAATACAGTAACCTCAACAGTTGCTGGAGGAACTGCACAAACCGTAACAGTACCTAATATATACACTGCGGATGGTACATTAACAGGAAACAGAACCGTAACACAAGGGGCTAATACACTAACATTTACCTCTACTGCAACCAATGGATTTTCGGTAGATGGCACTACATTTTCTGTAGATGCGGCTAATAACGCTGTAGGGATAGGAACTTCTGCGCCAAATGCCAATGCATTGCTAGATCTTACTTCTACTACCAAGGGATTATTATATCCTAGACTTACTCTTACAGCTACCAATAACGCATCTCCGCTTTCTGCACACGTAGCAGGGATGAAGGTATATAATACAGCGACCAACACTTCTTCTTCTGGAAACGAAGTATATCCTGGGGAGTATGTGAACGATGGAACCAAGTGGGGAAGAACAATGAGTACTAATGATGTAAACATTATTGCAGGAGCGGATGGGGCAGATGCTGTTCCTTCTACAAATGTTACTATTACTTCTGGAGGTGTTTTAACCACTTTGGCTACCTATACCTTTACACTTACCAGACCCTCTTTGGTTACCTTTAGCGCAAGTGTATCTATACGAATTGCTCAAGATGCTACTTTTTTAACGAGCCTTCTGGATGGGCAAAACAGATTGTATCGTAACTATTGGCAGTTTACGTCACTCCCAGCAGGCTCTACTTTGTCCACAACAGCAGAATATGGAGCAAGTGCTGGGACTTATGCAAATACTGTAGCTGGTTCGATGACTGGTTTTATGTACACAACCCCTAATGCAACTCTTAGGCTAATAGCGGGAACCTATACCATAATCTTAGGAAGTAGAGCACAGCAAGGTGCGGGAGCAGCAGCAGGCTCTGCGGTAATACAATTTGGAGGAACCGCTAATGACATTGTAAGCATAACCGCTATACCTATAAGATAGTAACTATTTATTGACTCGTCTTTTTTTTTTGTTAATATGTAAAACCAATGAAGCTTCAGTACATTAATTTTCTAATTCATTAGAATTAGATTTCAAAATTAGTTGTTTTCAACAAATTACACTTTTTTGAAATTTTTACAGAAGGTACACAAAGGTCAAAACGTTTAATATCATCTCTTGAGAGATCAAGAGATGATATTTTACAATATGAAAAATAGAAAGATCAACCACTCCAATAGATTACGCGCAATATTCTGGTAACCAAGACAATATTATTTTTAATGCCTTAATTATACATGGGCATCTTTTCGATTGCAATTTTAACACAAGTACTACACAAATGAGCCACCATGAAAAACTAATTCATCTTCTTCAACAATATGGAACAATTTCACAGACAGAAAAACAAGATATAGAAAAACATTTTTTATTTTCTAAAGCAACAAAAAAAGAAATACTAATTGATAGTAATTCTCCTTGCAATAAACTCTTCTTCATCAATAAGGGATTACTGAGAGCTTATTTTATTAACGATAGTGGAAAAGAAATTACTAGAATGATTGCTTGGGAAAATAGGTTTTTAACAAACATTGTAAGTTTTAAAAATTTTGAAGAGAATAAAGAAACTATAGAGTGTATTGAAGATGCAGAAATTTTATACATCAGTAAAGAAAATTTTGATATCCTAATGAACTCTTCACAGAATCTTAAAAGTGTATACGGTGATTTTTTAGAAAAGTATCAAGCATTGAATTTGCAGAGATTTCATCATCTTAATAACGATGATATAAAACAAAAGATACTCTTTCTGAAGGAAGAGTTTCCATGTTTAATAGGTAGGGTAAACCATTCCATTTTAGCATCCTTTTTGGCTATTTCAAGAGAAACATTTGCAAGAAACAAGCAAGGTATTTTGGAATGATTTTATAACAAGAAAAATATTTAAATAATGGTAAGCAGTGTGATTGAAATCACACATATTCAGTGTATTAATCAATATATTTGTACCCTATTTAAGGTATATGACCACTGAAAATCAACATAAGTAAAATATGCGAATTCTAAAAACACAAAGATGATAAAAAATTTATTAATTAACCTCTAAAACACACAAATGAATCAAAGAATTTTTTCTAATATAGTTCATATTACATAGGGGAGTTATCCTTTCAAGCAAATCAATAATTATTTTTTCCTATAAAATAAATTTATTACGATTTGTGCACAACTTTCTTTTATGCATCCTTAAAAAGATACAGGTTTTAGCTTTTAATATTTTGTTAAAACTTTAGCATTTCGTTTTTCTCAAATAAAAAAAATCTTGAGAAACGTTATCTCTTGTGTCTAAAATTACCAGTCTGTGTCTAAGTATTTTTTTTAAATAGTTAAAAATGAAAACTTTTTGAACAAATGAATTAAATAAAATTAAAATAATGAGAAAACAAAAATTCAAAAAACAAATGATTAGCTCTACCATTAAGCGCATAATGATGATTTTGGTATTATCTTGTACACAGCTTTTTTTTGCCCAAAAAGCCTTAGAATTAGCTAATGGTGCGGGAAACCCAACAGGAATGGGACCTGTACAAAGCGTTACAGTTACTTTTCAGGAAAATTCGGACAATCCTACAGGAGATACTTTTGTACCGTATAGCCCTACTACTACGGCAACGTTCTCCTTTGAGAACCAAAAATACACATTGTCAAAAACACCTTATAAAGGATTGAGTTTTGGTGCTAATAGTATTAATCCTACTCATACTGCAGGACAAGATTATATATTTCAAGCCTCATCCACTTATCCAGATAAATATACATCCTATAACAGTGCTACTGGTACGGGGATTAGTGCAAACAATATGCAGGTTGATTTAACGGTAACTTTTTCGGCACTTCAACAAGCCAATGCCCCGTTACCAACTCCTACAAGTACTACGAGATATTATTATGGTGATTTGGTAGTAACATTTAATAGACCAGTCAACAATCCCATACTACATATGGGAGGTATGGGTTCTTTAAGTAATTACTTAAACTATACTGAGTTCGTGTTAATATCACCAGGTCTATCATTAACCAGATTATCAGGAACTACTGATTTTGCAGTTTCTTCTAATAGAATTTATAATAGCAATTCTACAAACTGGCAGGTGTTTAATAATGGGTCTGTACGCATTAATGGTACAGGAATTACACAAGTGAAATTTAGCTTATATGAAAATTCTCATCATGGCGGGCTTGTTGGTTTTGATTACTGGGTACCTGCAGGCTATGATTATGTAGATGCTATTGGTTTAGGTTTTTCGCTCCAATGTTGCACTGCTCCAACAATATCTACCACTTCAGCCACGTGTAATAGTAATGGTACTGCTAAAATTACCAATTATAGTTCATCAAATACATATTCTATATCGCCTTCAGGACCTGTAATCACTTCAACAGGAGATATTACGGGACTTGTTCCTGGTATTAGTTATACTGTAAGCTACTCCAATAAGGAGTGTAGTAATGTTACATCTAATCCCTTTAGTATAGGTGCATCAACAGCATTGGTAAATCCAACTCTTTCTGCTACTTCAAAAAGTAATGTATGTCCAGCTACAACGGTTGATCTAACGACAATTACAGCGAGCAATACCCCTTCTGGAAGTATTTTAACTTGGCATACAGGTCTGCCTGCAACAGCAAGCAATAGAATTACAGGAACTGCTGTAGCTGCAGGAACATACTATGCATCTTTTTATAACGCTACCACAGGTTGTTACAGTGTTGCACCAGTTGCGATAACGGCAATAGTAAATATTTGTGGCGGAGCAGGGACTATTGATTGTACGAAAACAATAATAACTCCTGCACCAGTAGCTGGAACGCCAAGTCAGGTAGGTTTAATCGTAACCGTAAATGTAACTAAAACAGGTACATTTCCGCTCACGGTAAGTGGTTCCGGAATGAGCTTAGCAAATGAAGTAACTTCCATAACGGCTGTCTCTACGGGATTGCAAACATTTCACATTCCTTTACAATATAATGGTTCGTCTTTAGGAACGCTGAACTTCACAGTAGGAGCAGCAGGAAGCTGTTCAGCAAATCTTACCACTCCTCCGAAAGATGTAATCACTAAATCTTGGACAATAGATTGTGTACCTACAGCAGGACCTAAATTAAAATAATTTATAAAAATTTATTATATGAAAAAAACAATTAACATTCAAAAATTAAAGCTAAGGAGCTTCTTAAGTACCATATTGCTGGTAATCCTACAAGTGGGGTATGCACAAACACAAGTGCCTTTAACGCTTAATTCCCCATACGGTTATGATTCCAGTTTTAATTATAATTCTGGAACAGGAACACTGTACCACAGCAATTTATCTGGAAGTTATGCAGGCAATTGGGCTCGAACTACTAATCCATTACCAACGTCTGATTTTTCTTATAGTTTCACTTTGGGAACTGGCTCAAATGTAGGGTATAATGGTAACAACTATTTATCATTTCAGTTTGGGGTTGATACACAGCAAGTGGTAAGTATGGTAGATCCTGAAGCAAATAATTTTCGAAAATTGTATGATTACTCTATAGAAGTTATACATACTTCTGCAACTTATGGTTCTCCATACCATGGTTTTCGTATAAGAGAAAATCATACAGAGAAATATCTTGCTCCACATAATACCGCTAGTTATGGTATTGGATCTGTTTTTACCATTAGAAAATCTGGAACAAAAGTAACTTACCTTATCAACGGATCAGTTGTATATACAAGTACTGTAGCCGCTACAGGAAGTTCATATTATGGGCATTTTCACTTTAGTAACAACAATCCTGTCTATATTAATAATGTAACCACTCAGGCTGTATCAGTATGTAATGTAGTAAGCACTATTCCTGTTTTATCAAAAACTACTCTAAGTAATACTTGTCCGGCAACATCTGTAAATCTTAATAGTCTAGTTACTTCTACTACTCCAAGTGGGGCAAGTTTAGTTTGGTATAATCAAGATACGGGTATAGCAGTTACAAACCCTACCAATGTAAGCACATCAGGAAAATATTATGCAGTTTACTATGAATCTTCGAGTTGCTATAGTCCAGCAAGTGCTATCGTAACTGTTACCATAAACGGATGCCCAGATGGTACTATAGATTGTAGCAAAACCCAAATTATACCTGCACCAGTTGCAGGAATACCAAGTCAGCTAGATTTAATTGTAACAGTAAATGTAACTACAGTAGGTACATTCCCACTTACCGTAAGTGGTAGCGGAATGAGTTTAGCAAATGGAGTAACTTCTGTAACTACCACTTCTACCGGGGTACAAACATTCCACATTCCTTTAAAATATGACGGAAGTACTTTAGGTACGCTCAACTTCACTGTGGGATCTGCAGGTAGTTGTTCTGCTAATCTTTCTACTCCCCCTAAAGATATTATTACAAAAGGATGGACTATTGACTGTATTCCTACTGCGGGACCTGCTTTAAAATAATAACAATAATATAAAAATATGATTCGATTAATATTTGTAATAACGTTATTCCTTTTAGGCTTTCTTGACGCTAACGCACAAAGCACAGTTAATTTAGTTACTAATTCAAATTTTCAAAACCTATCTACAACTGGCTGGACACAAACATCGGGTTCTAAAGAAAATCCACCATGTTCCGGAGGAAGTTATGTATCAGGAACTAATTCTTTATTTTATATTCCTGTAAATCAATCGTCTAATATAACCTTTGCTGTATGGGATGATGTAAGTGGTGGCGGTGGTACAGGTTTACCCTCGAATGCACTATTTACACAGACAATTCCTGTAACACTTACTTCTGGTGTTAATTATCAATTTTCTGTTGGGATGACTTCAGGAAGTGCTTCTGGATATAAAGGAGCTCATGGACAATGGGTACTTATAAATTCTACAGGAGCTATTGTCAAAACATTTGTTTCGTATAAAACACCTAGAGCAACAAGTACAGTATACTCTGGTGAAACTATTTTGGCGGATACGAGAAATACCAGTTTAACGACTTTTACGTCTCCACAATTTACAGTTGCAACTACGGGAGCTTATCGCTTATCTTTTAGATGGGCGGTAGAAGATCCATGTTTCTATCATAATGAAGATATGTATATAGATAACGTGGCTTTAATGACAAATTGCTCCACCATTAATCCTCCTATAATTTCGGTTTCTCCTGCTACTTGCGATTCAGCAGGTACTGCTAAAATTACTAATGTAGTAGCTGGTAACACTTATACTTTTACACCTTCAGGACCTACTGTAAATACTACAACAGGTGAAATTAGTGGTATGACACCTGGAACAATCTACACCGTAACTTCCAGAAATGGAAATTGTTGTTCTACTACCTCAGCTTCATTTAGTATCGCTGCAGCAATCAATTGTGTTGGAGCAGGTACTATAGATTGTACAAAAACGATAATAACTCCTGCACCAGTAGCCGGAATACCTAGTCAGCACACATTAATAGTAACCGTAAATGTAACTGCAATTGGAACTTTCCCACTTACTGTAAATGGTTCCGGAATGAGTTTGGCTAATGGGGTAACCTCAGTAACAGCAACAAACACAGGAATCCAGACCTTCCATATTCCTTTAAAATATGATGGTTCGGCATTAGGTACACTTAATTTCACAGTTGGCACAGCAGGAAGCTGTACTGCAAACCTCGCAACGCCTCCTAAAGATGTGATTACTAAATCTTGGACAGTAGATTGTGTGCCTACAGTAGGGCCTAAACTAAAATAATAATTAAAAAAATAATAGAGAATGAATAAAAATATAAAATCATTAATCCGTTTAATCTGTTTTTGCTTCATAGCTAATTTTTCCTATGCACAAACAGTAGATATTAGTGCATATAATCCCTCTACAATACCTTCGGGACAAACTTTTGAATGGCATTCTGCAATTCCTGTAAGTAATTCTAATCTAATGATTACAGCAGCTACCCAAGCAGCAGCTTCAGGAATTTATTATGCAGTTTGGAATTATGGAGGAACACCTGCTTGTTACAGCCAGCCTACGCCACTAAAAGTAGTGACCAATAATTGTCCTAATACAACCATAGATTTAATGGCGTCTGTTGATACTTCTACCATACCTTTAGGATCTACAGTATCTTTTCACACTAGTTCTACACCGTCGAGTGCCAATGTAGTATCTTCCACTACAATAACGCCTACTTCTACACCTCAGACTTATTATGTTGCCTATAAAGATGCGGCAGGATGTTATAGCAACGCTTCTGTAATTGTTGCTTTAGCTTCCAACTGTGGTGCACCAGATATGAGAATATTTGCTTCCGCAAGTGATGCTTATTATTTATACGGAGAGCCGGTGGATGTGTTCTTTAGAGTAACTAATATTGGAAATATACCTACAAACGGTAGCCCAATTACAGTGACTGTAAATATAAACGCAGAACCAGGAAATTTTAACTACACGCTTCCTACAGGATGGACGTTGCAATCTCAAAGTGTAGGAGTATATGTATTCACTACCAACAAAATAATGAATCCAGATTCAAGTGGCTTAGGAGGAGATATGATTAAAATTACCTATACCAGTACGGGAATTCAACCAGTTGGAGCTACCATGGCGGTATTTAGAGGTGTAATTACGGGCAATTCTGGTGGAGAAACAAATGTATCCAACAATACGGATACTGTTGCGCTGCCGAAAAGTCAGTTTTAGAAAGAATTTGTAAGACATTAAAATGGTTTTACCGTTCCCTATCAGAATCTGAAATTCTGATAGGGAACGTAACCAAAGATTTGCAAAATTTAAACAAAATTAATATGAAATGAAACACATACAATAATACAATATGAAAAAAAATAGAATAATTACCTCTATTCTATTCTTGATGTTGAACATTTTTTCTTATGCTCAAAATCAGGATTTAGAATTTACTAGTGCCTCGTCAACAGTAGTTTCCGGACCCACTCTAAACTCGGGTGTATTTACCTTTCAGAAAAATACAAACAATCCTACTGGAACTACATATATAGCTCATGACCTTACGGCAACTTTCACGATTAGCAACCCACAGTATAGTACGTCAACGTTTGCTACAACACCCCCGAGTCCGCTTATTTTTGGTAGATCGACTTCTACAGTAGCAATGAATGCAATTTTTGGACAGGTTAATGCTACTTCTACGGTTAACTCAAGTTCTTTTACTGCTTCAGGAGCGCCTACAGGAACGGGGATAGATGTAGCAGATGGAACCAACACCAATACTGGAGTTAGAATCTTTTGTACTGCTGCACCTCTGGTAGGGCAATCTCTTACAGGAAACTACTATATGGGAGATATTACTGTTACCTTTAATAGAAAGGTAAATAATCCCATATTGCATATTTCAGGAATGGGAGGGCAATTTGGAACACATAGTTATACTGGACAGTTTGAATTGAGTGCTATTAATGGAATTTCTACTTCGGGTACGTTGGAAAGATTATCGGGAAAATCCTCTTTTAATGTAACGGGTAACTTTATTAATAATACTGATCCTAATAGTATCACCAGTGGTCAATTTAATACAGAAGGTTCAGTTCGGGTAAATGCCAAAGATGTTACGACCATTACCCTTAAATTTTATATGAAGGGGCATAATAATGGAACCGACTGGGATGCGACAGTAGGTAATGGTGAATACCTTACCTTAAGTCTTTCTACCTTAGAGAGCGATTTATCTGTTACCAAAACGGTGGATGTTGCCAACCCTACAGTAGGGCAAAACGTAAACTTCACCATAACAGCCACCAATAACGGAATATCAAACTCCGACAATACCAAAATAAACGATTTGCTTCCTTCAGGATATACTTTTGTGAGTGCAACTCCTTCTGTAGGGACATATAATAATACAACAGGAGTTTGGACAATTGGGACACTGAACAACGGTGCATCTGCAACACTTACGATAACGGCTAGCGTGAACCAATCTGGTCTTTACACCAATACCGCAACGATAAGTGGAGAGAATGCCGATCCCGTATCAACCAATGATACTGCAAGCGTTTGTATATCGCCGACGCCTACTGTAACGGTAACTCCAGTGTGTGGAGCGCTTTCTACGGCAACAATTAGTAATTACAATTCTAGCAGTACCTACACTTTTTCGCCAACTGGTCCTACGGTAAACACAACAACAGGATTAATCAGTGGTTTAACGGCAGGTACAAGCTATACAGTAACCGCTACCAACGGAACGTGTACTTCCACTTCTAGTTCTTTCAGCGCTTCTGTTACTACAGTTCTAACTCCAACAGTTTCTACTACGGCGGCTACATGTGGCTCTGCAAGTACAGCCACAATTACAAATGTGGTTTCGGGGAATACCTATACCTTTACACCATCAGGTCCTACGGTAAATACGACGACAGGGGCAATCAGCGGACTGACAGCAGGCACAAGCTATACAGTAACTTCTGGTAACGGGACGTGTACTTCAGCTTCTTCTGCTAGTTTCTCCATTACCAATTTATCAACCACAGATAGTGATGGAGACGGTATTGCTAACGTATGCGATTTAGATGATGATAACGATGGGATTACCGATTGTGATGAAAGTGCGGGTAACGTATTGCCAAATTTTACGGCTATTAACAATGGTCAAAATGTCATTACTGCACAAACAGTTACTAACTACATTAGTTATACTGCACAAAGATTAGCTCCTGTAACCTATACAGCAAATACTGACATAGGTTTAGCCTCTGTAAATGTTCAGGGTGTTTCATGTACAAATTGCATACAATACCCTATTGCTGGATATGCAGGCGGGCATCTTTTTTTTAGCTCTAAAAGATTACCAACACCAGAAGCAGTATCTTATAAAATTATTTTTTCAAAGCCAGTTAAGCTTAAATTATCACAAAGTAACTCGAATAACACTAATAATCCTTGGTTTGACATTGGTGAGAGTTGGACAATCACAGCAAATAAGACGTTAACAATTTCTAGTCCTCAAATAACTCTAAGTTCAGCGACTACTAGTTTATGGCCTAACACTAAACTTGTAAATTCTAGTTTTACAGGAACATATTCAAGTTCTATCGTTATTCCTTCAACAAATTACAGTACTACAGGCTCAGAGTTAAATATACTTCAAAATAATTCTAATACTGTAGCTTTTAAGCCTCTCTCTTACCTTGGAAATGTTGCTAAAGCTGATTCAAGATGGGAAATAACAGGGGATGAAATTACAGAATTGACGTTTACATATTTACCCAATAGCCAAGACGTTACAAATGATGGACTTGGTCAAAGATCGCTTTTGCAGATGATTGCATTGTGTGCTGACATTGATACAGATGGAGACGGTATTCCTAATAGATTAGACTTAGACAGTGATAATGACGGCTGCGTAGATGCTATGGAAGGCGACGAAAATGTAACGACAGTACAATTAGCAACTGCAAGCGGTACGGTAACTGTAGGAACTGGCTCTACAGCAAGTAGTCAAAATCTGGGAACAACCGTAGATGCTAATGGAGTACCAACAGTAGTTAATTCTGGTGGGGTAGCAGATATTGGTGGAGACCAAGGGCAAGGTTTAGGAAATTCCCAAACCGTAGGCTCAACAAGTACAGTTACCACGCAGCCAGCAGATCAATCTGTATCTGTAGGAAGCAATGCAACATTTACAGTCACTACAACAGGAGGTTCAGGAACCACCAATTACCAATGGCAGGTAAGTACAGATGGAGGTTCTAATTGGGTTAACATTACCAACGGAGGTGTTTATTCTAATGCTACAACAGCTACTTTAAATATTACTGGAGCTACTTTAGCAATGAATAATTACAAATATAGAATACAAATTTCACAATCTGATTATGTTTGTGGAACACAGTTTTCCAATGAGGCTAATCTTTGTGTAACAACCACACCGTTAATATCAGTAGGTACAGCTACATGTAATTCTGCAGGAACAGCTACCATTACCAATTATGAAAATACAGGAATTTACGATTTTACACCAGCAGGTCCTACAATAGATATTAATACAGGAGAAATTTTGAATATGACAGCAGGAACAAGTTATATTGTAACGGTTACAGACGGTATTTGTGTATCTGTACCATCTGCATCATTTAGCATTGGAGCGCAATTACCGCCCCCTACTATTACTGGGACACCACCTGATCTTGCAGTAGGAGCTACAATCCAACTTACAGGAAGCGGAACTCCAAATGCAACTAACTCTTGGGTGTCTAGTAATCCCGGAGTAGCCACCGTAAATAGTACCGGATTAGTAACTGGAATATCGGTAGGAACTTCTACAATAACCTATACCAATAGTTCAGGGTGTAGTGTACAGGCTTTGATAGTTGTCGCTCCAGATTTTTGTTACCAACCGGCTGTAATAGATGCAGGCAATGTCTATCCTTCTAAACACGGAATCACAGCCTTAGGAAGAGCAGGTGCAGAAAATGATAACTGGCCAATGGTAAGACAAAGTGCTTGGACGGTACTAGAATCTAAAACCAAAGGTTTTGTGATAAACAGAGTGAAATTCAATGCAAGTAACCAACCTGTTGCTGATGACGAAATAACGCTGGTGATTACAAACCCGGTAGAAGGAATGATGTTGTATGATACCACCAACAACTGTCTGAAAGTATATACCTCTAATGATGGAGGTACTACCTTCGCTTGGCATTGCATGACAACGCAGACATGTCCTAACTAAAACTAAATGATAAAGAGATTTCTAATTAGCACAGAATTTTTTCTGCTGCTGAGATCTCATAACAATCAAAAATTCTAATATTATGAAAAAAACAATATTCATATTTTGTACCGCTTTTTCTATTTATGCTTCGGCACAAATGGCCATAGGCAAAGCAGAGATTACCAAACTCTCAGATAATGTCACACAAAATCCAGGGATTTCTTTAGAATTCGGATCAGACACTACAGAAAAAAAAGGATTGGTACTTCCATGGGTTACATCTGCAACATCAGTCACAGGCTCAGTAGACGGAACTATAATCTATGATACTACAGACCATAAAGTAAAATACAAAAGAGCAGGAAGTTGGTTTGATCTCACTGTAGACTCTAATGGAGCGGCAAACACTGTATTGCAAGATTCTAAAACCGAACTAAACAATGCAAAAGTAGCAATAGGAGCTAATGGAGCTACAGACACAACTTCTGGAATATTAGTACTTACTGATACCGATAAGGCAATGATACTTCCAAAAGTAGCAGAACCTCATCTTAATATCAAAAATCCTACCGCCGGAATGTTGGTATATGATACTAAAAATAGGCAACTTGCTGTTTTCAACGGAACAAATTGGTCTTTTTGGCAACCATAGAATTGTAGTTTTTTAAGAATAAAAGTAATAGCCTGCTCAATAAGAAGCAGGCTGTTTTTGTTAAAAAGAAATGTAATATCAAAAAAGGTTTATTTATTCTTTCAAATATCCCATTATACATGGTATTTTACTATTTGTTATTATTGATTTGACCTGTCGAGTATTTTTGGTGAATCATAAGTAAGTCGACTAAATTGCTGGTACCTAATTTTTTATAAATTCTTTTTTTGTAAGTACTGATGGTTGATACATGAATATTGAGTTCGTTTGAAATTTCTAGATTTCCATATCCTTTGAATAAGAGGTTGAAAACATTTCTTTCCCTTTCAGAAAGTTTTTCCAGAGGATTGATTGGTTGTTTGTGTATAGATGCCAGTATAAAATGTTCCACAATTTCGGGAGGGTAAAACTTTCCTGTATCGAGTACTTCTATAACAGCCTTTGCTATTTCGTCTTCGCTGCTGAGTTTGTTGAGGTATCCATTGGCGCCTTCCTGTATATACTGTACGGCTATAGACATTTCATATGATGAAAAAACTAATATTTTAATATCGGGCTGTATGCTTCTAATCTCGGGAATCATTTCCATATACTTGCTTTCAGGCATATTTATATCGAGCATAATGAGGTCATATGTATTTTTTTGAAGTCTATCCAGTACTTCAGGATAATCTTCCACAAAATCCGTTTCTATGTTTTCTATATGGCTTTCCAAAATCATAGCCGTACCTGCAACTACTACAAAATGGTCATCTGCAATGAGGATTTTTCTGTTCATTTCTTTATTTTTTTAGTATAAATTGGAATATGGTACCTTTAGGTGTGTTTTTAGTTATAACAAGTTTACTTTCAATAATTTGAAGTAATTGCAATACCAGATGTAGCCCTATTCCGTATTTCTGTAGTATTAGTTTTTCGTTTTCGATATTTTCCTGAAGCCATGTATAGTATTCTATCTGTTTGTCAGTCATACCTTCTCCTGTATCTGAAATATAGAGTATAATGTTTTCATCTTTATCATATTCGTAGCTGAATCGTATTACTCCGTTATAAGTATTTTTTACACAATTATCTAATATGTTGTGGACGATAACAGACAATACATTCCTGCTGATAAAAGATTCAACTTCCTTATCCACAGTATTCACAATTTTACTGCCCTTTTCTTTTGCTATTTCCTTAAAGAGTTCCTTTTTTTCATTTATCAGATCAGAGACTGAGTAAGATTGGTCATCAAATGCTGTATTATTATTATAGATATCAGCATATTCTTTAAGTGTTTTGGTAAAATGATAAAGCTGTGAAGAAGAATTGTATAGTGAATTGAGTGTTTTTTTCACATACTCTTCATTATAATTTCTCTTGTTTATAATACCGGAAACAGTTATGGCAATAAATTTTACCGGAGTTGTAATATCGTGTGTAATGGTGCCTATCAGTTTTTTTTGCTGTAAGGTTTCCCTTAGCAACTGTTTTTGTGTTGTTTCAAGATTTTTAACCATTTCTGAAAGATCAAGCGTCTTGTCATTAATAATTTTTTTCAGTCTTTTATTATTCTTCTTTAAAAATACTATCCTCCAACGTAATCCTATATAAATAAGGACAGCTACCATGAGCGCAGCAATTAATTTGAACCAGATAGTCTGGTAGAAATAGGGAGGTACGATAATTTTTATTTTTTTGTAATAAAATTTACCTTCATCAGATGCAAGAACCCGCAAGAAGAGTATATATTCCCCATACTCCAGTTTTGTTATGGAATATTTGTTGTATGCATTGTCTATATTTTCCCAATTATCATCGTCTTCTGTAGCTCTGTTGAATTTTGCCTGTATGATAAGATTATCGGGATTTCCGTAATGGGGAACATCTAGGTGGATATCCAACCTGCGGAAATTCTGGTTGAGCCTGATTTCGTCTTTAAAGGAAATTTTTTTTCCGTCCAGAACGGCGTTTTCTACATAAACCCCGTTTTTGGGAAATGTGTTTTTAATTTTGAGAGGGTTGAAAAACACTAAACCATCCAGAGAAGGTAATACAAAATCTCCATTTCCAAGTATATTTCCGCAAGGAGAACATCCTCCGTTAAACTCATTGGTATTAAACCCATCTTCTTTTGAAAACCTATAATAGAAGACTTTATGATTTTTATTTTCAACTGTTTTCAGCAATTCTTTTTTATTGACTCTGTATAGTCCGTTATTGGAGGGAATCCAAAAAAAGCCGTTTTTATCTTCCAGTAGAGTGTGAGGTGTTGAGAGATTTCCCTGTTCGTCATAAGGCATTTGTAGGAGACGGTTGTTTTTCAAAAGATAATAACCTCTTCCTAAAGTAAAAATCCAGAAATTGCCATCTTGTGTCCTTACAATATTACGGATTTGTATATTCTGATTTCCTATAAGGTCTTGCTTTTTTCCTGTTTTCAAAGAAACCTTGTATAGCCCGCTTCTGCAGCCTATAAGTACAGATTCGTCATCATACCTGATAACACTGGTGACTTCTGTTTTAAAATCTATTTTTCTTTCCAAAAATTTAAGATCTGCATCTTTGTATATATATAATAGTGCCGTAAAGTCTTCAGCTCTCAAACAGACAAAATACCGGTTACTTGCAAAGAATAGACTATATAAATCTGATTTATAAGATGATATGATTTCTTTTTTTCTGTAGGAATCTTTTTTTTTGTACCTACATATAGTCCTTTCATTATTATTAATGGTATAAATACTTTTTTCCGAATCATAACACATATAATAAGCGCTCATGCCTTTGTACTGGAAATCATTAACAATGCCTTCTTTTCCATATATCCTTCCTTGTGGTGTTATTACATTGGAGTCTCCTATTGTCAGGGTAGAATAAAAAATATTGTTGTTTGCTTCTATAGGGGAGTTAATCTTATTGGTGGTGAAAATAGAAAAATTTACGATACACAATCCCTTGGTGGTACTGCCTATATAGAGTCTGTGATTTTCTTCATCATAATAAGCACTTGAAATATGTGGAATTTCAGAGTTTTTATATTTATAAATTTCTTTTACCTGAAAAGTATTGTTTTCAAAGGTTACAAGATAGAATGTCTCATTATTTATCAGAAATATCTGATGATTAAGAGGAGACCAAATGATTTTTGAGTTTTTATCACTGAGCAGTGGT
Source organism: Chryseobacterium sp. HNCC26DJ241 (assembly GCF_057180505.1). NCBI lineage: Bacteria > Pseudomonadati > Bacteroidota > Flavobacteriia > Flavobacteriales > Weeksellaceae > Chryseobacterium > Chryseobacterium sp. HNCC26DJ241. The sequence goes on from NZ_JBXUGL010000023.1 coordinate 50,207, forward strand.
GAAAAATGGGTTCTGGTGATTTTTCCCTGATGAAATTCTTTAATAGAGCCTGAATTCTGGTCTATAAAAAATAAGATATCATTGCTGACAAAAAAATTTAATATATCGGTATTAGTGAGCTTGAGGCTGTATTTTAGTTCATTTGGGGAAGATTTTTTTTTGTAGATAATGGTGTTTTCGGAAAAAAAGTAGGTTTCTTTTTTGAGGTTGATATAAAAGCCGTTTCCCGATGTAGGAGGATCCACCAAAAACTCTTCTTTTTTATAGAAGTAATTATATCTAACATTGTACTTGCGGATGATTCTTGATGATTTGTGTTTTTTATCGGCTACCGATACTTTTCTTTGATGTATAAAGAGGCTTCTTTCATCAAACGGATCATTAATGAAAATGCTGTCTTTTTGTATATTCCCGTAAAAATATTTAAAACGCTGGCTATTGGTAGGGAATCTGTTGAATGTATACAGATTGGTACCATCAAAACGGACTATACCATTTTCTGTGGAAAACCATAAAAACCCATACTTATCTTTCAGGATATCTTTTATACTATTCTGAGGCAGTCCGTTGTCAGTGTTATACCATTTTTTATAAAGCCCTTCCTGTGCAGAAGCGCAAAATAGAAAATGAATGAAGAAACAGAATAAAAGTCTTTTCACAAAAAAATAAATGTATTAGTGTAAATAATCTTAATTTACTTTTGATAATAAATGCTTAATTTTTTAATTAAAAATTTTTGAATATCCATTTTTATCTAATTCTACAATATTGTTTTTCGTCAAAATATCGTCGGTTAAGTTTGCAAATAATTTCGTTTTAGATATAGCTGAAGATACTTTTTGATTTTATGATAATTACCAAGAAAATCTCTTTTAGCATTGCTTATGGCGATGTGGACTCATTTTAATGTGACACCTTCAAATTTCACTGCTTTTTGAAATGAGTTCTACAATCTTCTTCCGTTCCAAAATGGGCTGTAAAACTAAATAAATTCATTCCTAACTGCTTGATAAGTACAAATATAATAAAATTTAGACTTTTTTATTAATATTCAAAAAAAATTATATTTATCCATTAATTTTGTTAATTATTTTTGGTTTTTGGTTTTTTTAAATATAATTTCAATATATTTTCTTCCATGCTTTCATTTTTAAATAATACTTACAATTAGAAAAACAACCACAAAACTTACTTTTATAACAGATAATAAGTTTATATTCAATTTTTTGATTAAAGTTCCCCAAATAATATTATTCAATTTTATTGCATTTTGATTTGTTTTACAAAAAAAAGGCTATCCCATTAGATAACCTCTATTGCTTTCAAGTGTTTTAACAAACCCCTTAAAAACCTATGAAAAAAAAATTTAAATCACAAATATTCGTTTATTATGAATGCTGTGCAAAGATGTAATTTTATTACCCCTTTACAAATAAAAGTTTGTAGAAATATTACTACACGCGTGGTTTTTTTAACTACATTTTGTAGTGACAACAGGAGATTTACCATCAATGATCGGCGAATATTTTATTATTGAAATAAACGGAAGCATTGAGAGCTTACTCAGAAATAAATAGAGGATTCTATTGTAATCTATAAGATATTATTTTAGAAAAAGGTTATCCAACTATTGTCCGAACGATCTATAGTAGTAGATATACTAATTTATTTTCTTTTTTGTTCGAAGTATTTTTTAATGGCTTCACTTCTATTTCTTACGTGCAATTTTTCGTAAATACTTTTAGATATTTTTTTTATCGCATCTATAGACAAGCACATTTTATCGGCAATTTCTTTGTTTTGTAAGCCATCGCATATAAAATTCAATACTTCATATTCTCTTTTGTTTAGAGATTCAAGTTCAGGTGATAGCGATTTTTCTTCTGTTTCTTTGAAAAAATTCAGTATTTTTTTTGCGATAGGTGACGAAATAGGAGAACCATCATTATTAATAAGCAATAGCTTCTCTTCTAATGTTTCTAATGCATCTTTTTTTAGCAAATAGCCATCTGCACCAGCCTTTATAGAGCTAAAAATATTTTCTTCTTCTTCATGAACTGTAAGCATAATGACTTTAATATGAGGGTAGCTTTTTTTTACCTTCTCCACAGCATTTATGCCAGAAATACCAGGAAGATCAATATCCATTAATACAATTTCAGGTTCCATAAAATCAATTTCGCTCATAAATGATTCTGCATTTGAAAATTTCCCTGCTAATTCAAACTTATTGCTTTCGGTAAGTAAAATGTAAAGCGCTTTATGAAAGATTTGGTTGTCTTCTACAAATGCAATTTTAGTTTTAGTTTCTATATTCATTGAAATTGGTATTAAATTTTAATTTAAGAAAATGGTTAAACAAAAAGTAGATCCTTGCGGAGAGCTTTCTGTTAATACTATTTCAGAATTAATATGTTCTGCAGCTTTTCTGGCTTTTAGCAATCCAATGCCTGTTCCTGATACGTTTTCTATGGTATTGAGCCTTATAAATGGTTTAAATATTTTTTCTGTGTAAATTGATTTTATTCCTATCCCATTATCTTTGAAATTAATGCAAATTTTGTTTTCATCAAAAATAAAAAAAATGTCTATAGTTTTATTTTCATTATTATTATAGAGATATGCGTTGTCTATAATAGCAAGAATGGTTTTCTCCAAAAGAGAAGAGTCAGAATGTATTTTTATTTGAGAATGTTCGGATGTAATTGTATAGCTGTAATTTTTTTGATGTTTTGTATAGTTTTTTAATATGTTTTCTGTAAAAGAAATAAGTTCAACTTCCATATTTATAGGTATTGTGAGAATAATTTTATTGTACTCAAACATATTGTTGATAAATTTTTCTTCTTCTTGTATACTGTATTGTATAACGGAAAAGTAATGATCCAGACTTTCATAAGACTTGTTTTCAGCAATACCTTGTTCTATTTTGTCGATAAATGTATTGAATAAATAGATGGGAGATTTTAAAAAATAACTGGAAGCATCACTGAATACAATGTAATCTTCGGTTTGCTTTTTCAGCCTATATCTCGATTTTTTCAATTTTTTTGTAAGAGATAATAGTTTTCTGGTTTTTATATTCAGATAATAAAGGTAGGTAAATAAAAGGCCTACAATAATATTTATATTGGTTAAAAGAACAACATAGCTTTTATATATCCCGAGATATTTGTCTGCATGCCAATCATGAAAATAGCTCCTCAAAGAAGTATTATCTATAATAAAAAGTGTAAAAGAAAACAGGTTGATAATTATAAGATACTTCAGCTCTTTTTTTACGAACGCAATAGATGACGCAAATATGCAGGCAAGATAATAATATCCTAAGTAAGGATGCGAAAAATAATGCGAAGAGATAAATATGATAATATTGAAATAAAGAAAAGAAACGACCTTCGATAATAGATATTTTCTTTTACTATTAATGTAGTAAATAAAAATAGGGATAAAAGTTACTACCAAACTATAATTTGCACTCAGGAAAACACCAAGACTATAGTATATCATGGCGCTAATGAACTGATTGATAATATAACTTAAAAGCAAAATGTTTACAAATATTATTTTCAGATTTGTTTCATCATCGTTACCTCTGTATACGCCGATATGTACAATCCGAGCCAACTTCATAAACAAGCTGGATTTTATAGAACTAATTTGCATTGATATCTAATTTAAAAACAGAACCATTAGAGTTGCTATCATGTAAACTTAAAGTAGCATTGGCTTTTATAGCAGCAAGCTTTGCAATGGCTAATCCCAATCCGCTTCCCAAAACACCTTCCAATTCATTTATACGTTTGAAGGGTTCAAATACAGATTCTTTATAATTACTTTTAATACCTATCCCATTATCTTTTACAAAAACAGATAAAACATTTCCTTTATTTTCAGAATAAATAACTACTGACGGGAATTGGCTTTCATTATATTTAAGAGCATTGTCTACCAAATTCTGAAAAACAATCTCCAGAAAATAGGGATTAATATATAATGAAATATCTTCCAGATTATTCACAATACTGGCGTTTTTATATTTAAGCAAAAAAATAGACAAGCAATTATCTAAAAGTTCTTTTACCTGTATTCTGCTGAAGTTTTCCGGAGCATTATAAATATAGGAATATGCTAATAAATCATTAGTATATCTCTCATTTAGTTTATTGCTTTCCCTAATAAGTTTTATATAATAATTATTTTGCTTTTTATCTTCATTGTTTATCAGGTTGTTTTTTATTTTATTAAGAAAGCTATTAATGAGATAAATAGGGGTTTTTAGTGAGTGAGTTGCTGCCATACCAAAAGTTTGCATTTCTCTATTCTGTATACTTAGGGATCTTTTGGTAAGATACAGTTTCATTTTCAAATTTTTGAGCTTTACATCCTGATAATGGCTTATAGACACAAATAAAAAAGTAAGCCCAAACAAATAAAAAACAAGAACAGATAATAGAATAATATTATATACAGGCTTTATTTGAGGAGATAAAATATCAAAATTGATCAGATATTCACTTTTAAAAGATTGCATAAAAAATAAAGCTACAATCTGTACAATAAAAAAAAGCATTGTTTTTATTTCGTTAATAGTAAAAATAAAACCGGCAGTAACTATAGGAATAATGTAAAAATGGTTGAGAGCAATAGGATAGCCATGAACAGCTCCACTTACGAAAAGGAAAACTATGGCATATTCTAAAGAAATAAAACGAGCAATAAAAAAATGATTGTTTTTTACCAAATAAATACTCGAGAAAAAAAACAATGAAAAAAAGAGGTTGAGTAATGCCTGCCAATAAAATCCAAACAATAAATAAGGAATGGTTACAAATTGATTGAAAACAAAAACAGCCAAACTGATAACATTATTAAGTTGAAGTCTATTTTTTAGATAAATATCATCACTATAGTATATTACTCCATTATTAATTAATCTCAGGATTTTTATTTTATATCTATTGAAATTAAACATTATGAATTTTTTGGTTATACATTTCTCAAAATTAGTAGAGCTCTTATACTAAGAAACAGTTCAGAATTATAATTTTTTGAGAGTTATTTGTTATTGTAAAACTAAAAA